>DASQNQ010000345.1:0-7001 GCA_035644895.1 Acetobacteraceae bacterium
ATCGACCTCGTGCATGACCGGGAGAGCCGCGCGGCGGGGGCGAAGGTCGCCTGCCCGCTGCTCGCACTCTGGGGCGCGAAGGGGCTGGTCGGGCGCTGGTACGCGCCGCTGGAGGTCTGGGGAAGCTACGCCGCCGGCCCCGTCACGGGCGGGCCCGTCGCCTCCGGCCACTACCTGCCCGAGGAGGCGCCGGGTGAGGTGCTGGCGGCGCTGGACGGCTTCCTCAGCCCGTCGGAAGGATGAAGGGCAGGTCCGTGGCGCCGGTGGACTGGCCGAGGCCGGTCAGCAGCGCATGGACCTGGCCGCGGTGGTGGGTCTGGTGGTTGAAGAAGTGCGTGACGAGCACGGCGACGGGGCGCGTCATCTCCCGCCCCACGGCCCCGCTGAACCAGCGCATCTCGCCGGCCAGCCAGTCCGGCGCGACGCGCGCGGCCCATCCCTCGATCCGCGCATCGGCGGCAGTCCGCGCCACCTTCAGCGCCTCCCAGTCCGCGTGCAGCCCGGGACTTTCCTCGATGCTGCCGGCAGGCCGCTCCCAGCCGTCGAAGCGGCTCATCCACATGGCGTCGCCCCATAGCAGGTGCGACAGCGTGCCCTGGACCGAGCCGAAGAAGGCGCCCCGATCCTCCCGCCGCTGCGCGTCGGACAGCCGGTCCGCGGCGGCGTAGAGGCGGCGGTTCATCTCCGCGTTGTAGGCCGCCATCATGCGGCACCATTCCGGCGTGATCATGCGACGGCCTTCCACAGGAACACCACGTCGACCGGGCGCCGGTCCGGCCCGAGCTCGAAGCCCGGGATGGTGCCGAGTTCCGTCCAGCCCGCCCCCCGGTACAGCGCATGCGCCGCGCTGCCCGCCCGCGTGTCCACGAACAGCGTGCGCCGCCCGATGCCGCGCGCCGCCTGCTCCGCCCGGCGCATCAGCGCCCGCCCGACGCCGCGCCGCCAGACGCCCGGATCCACCAGGAGCTTCGAGAGGTCGGCGCGGTGCGGCTGGTTCTCCGGCATGTCGAGGCCGAGCTGCACGGTGCCGACCATCTCCCCCTCCAGCCACGCCACCAGCAGCACGCAGCGCCCGAGCGCGGCATCGGAGGAGACGCGCTGCCAGTAGGCCCGCGCCACGGCCGGCGAGAGGGGCGGCAGGTAGGTGAGGCTGCCTCCGGCCTCGACGCAGGCGACCAGCAGCTCCGTCAGGCGGCGCTCCGCGCTCGCCGCCGCGGCGGCGTCCAGCGCCTCCACGACGAGCCCCCGCAGCGGCTTGGCGTAGCGGAACTCCAGGCTGTGCGAGAGGTCGTCGAGGATGCGGATGGAGCCCTGCCGGACGTAGCCGCGCTTCTCATAGAAACGGTGCGCCGCCTCGAAGCGCGTGTCGGACCAGAGCACCAGGCGCCGCGCGCCCGCCGCGCGCGCATGCGCCTCCGCGGTGTCGAGCAGCCGGTGCGCGAGGCCGGTGCCGCGCGCCGCGCGGTCCACATAGACGCGGCAGATCTCCCAGGCGCCGTCGTCCCGCAATGGGCGCGTGCCGGCCATGCCGATGATCCGCCCGTCCGCCTCGGCGGCCCAGAGCGCGCCGCCGGCCTCGGCGAAGTAGGTGGCCAGCGCGCGCAGCTCCGGCACCTCCGCGTCCACGTCCAGCACGCAGCCGGGGTACTCCGACCAGCAGGCGTCCACGAGGGCGATGAAGCCCTCGGCGTCGCCGTCCCGGCCGGGCCGCAGCGTGGGCGTCATGCAAGCTCCCGGCAGAACTCCTGGATGCGGGCGCAGGCCTCGCGCAGGCTCTCGGTGTCGGTCGCGTAGGAGACGCGGAAGTAGGGGCTCATGCCGTAGGCCGAGCCCTGCACCACCGCGACGTGCTTTTCCTCCAGCAGCGCGAGGGCGAAGTCCGTGTCGGTCGCGATGCGCCGGCCGCCCTTGGTGGTGCGGCCCAGCACGCCCGC
The DNA here is from genome assembly GCA_035644895.1 of Acetobacteraceae bacterium. GTDB lineage: Bacteria > Pseudomonadota > Alphaproteobacteria > Acetobacterales > Acetobacteraceae > Falsiroseomonas. Next base: position 1,935 of record DASQNQ010000345.1, read on the forward strand.
GATGTTCGGGAAGACGTAGAAGGCGCCCTCGGGCTTGTGGCAGACGATGCCTGGGGCGTCGTTCAGCATGGAAACGACGAGGTCGCGCCGCTCCCGGTAGATGGCCGCGCGCTCCGCCACCAGGTCCTGCGGCCCGTCGAGCGCGGCGGCGGCGGCGGCCTGGGAGACGGTGGAGATGCCGGAGGTGAGCTGGCTCTGCATGTTCACCATCGCCTTGATCAGCTCCCGCGGGCCGCCGCAGAAGCCGACGCGCCAGCCCGTCATGGCGTAGGTCTTGGAGACGCCGTTGACGGTCAGCACACGGTCCTTCAGGCGCGGCTCGACCGCCGCGATGGTGCAGAACTCGAAGCCGTCATAGGTGAGGTGTTCGTACATGTCGTCGGTCATCACCCAGACATGCGGGTGGCGCAGAAGAACCTCGGCGATCGCCTGCATCTCGGCGCGGGAGCACGCGGCGCCCGTGGGGTTGTTCGGGAAGTTCAGGATCAGCCACTTGGTCTTCGGCGTGATCGCGGCCTCCAGGTCCTCGGGGCGCAGCTTGAAGCCGTTGTTCTGCGGGCAGCTGACGAAGACCGGCTTGCCGGTGGCCAGCTTCGACATGTCCGCGTAGGAGATCCAGTAGGGCGCGGGGATGATGACCTCGTCGCCGGGGTCGAGCGTCGCGAGCAGGGAATTCATGATCACCTGCTTGCCGCCATTGGCGACCATGATCTCGTCGAGCGCGTAGTCGAGCCCGTTGTCGCGCCGGAACTTGCGGGCAACCGCCTCCTTCAGCGCCTTCGTGCCCTCCTGCGGGGGATACTTCGTGTCGCCCGCCAGCGCGGCCTTGTAGCCAGCCTCGATCGCGTGGCGCGGCGTCTCGAAGTCCGGCTCGCCGATGGCGAGGCTGATGACCTTGATCCCCTTGGCGGCCAGCTCCCGCGCCTTGCCGGTCATGACGGCGGAGGCGGCGAGCTCGACATCCTTCAGGCGTGCGGCAAGTGCGGGCATTGGGAAAATCGTCCTTGGGTGTCCAGGCCGGGGCAAGTTACGCCCGGCGCCCGAATCCGGCTACCCCGGGCGGCCCATCAGCAGGTCGAAGGCGGCCTCGCCCGTCACCTGGAAACCCTGCCCTTCCCAGAAGCGGCGCGCCGGGCTGCCCTTCAGCACCTCGATCCGGACGGGCAGGCCGGGGTGCTCCCGCAGCGCCGCGTCCAGCACCGCGCGGCCGAGCCCGCGCCCCTGCGCATGCGGCTCGATGTAGAAGCTGTGGACCTCGACGCCCTCGGCGTCGCGCGCCAGGCCGATGCAGCCGAGGGGGCCCGCGTCGCCCTCGATCACCTGCAGCGCCGGAAGCGCCGCCCGCATGCGGGCGCGCCGTCGCTCCGGGTCGAAGCGCCCGATGCGCTCGAGGTCGGCGCGCATGACGCGGACCGAGAGGTCGAGCAGCGCCTCGAAATCCGCCTCCGTCGCGGGACGGAGGCGGAAGGCGGGCGTCACGCCAGCGCGGCGCAGAAGCGCTGGATGCGCGTGCAGGCCTCGCGCAGCGACGCGTCGTCGGTCGCGTAGGAGATGCGGAAGTGGCCGGGGAACATGAAGGCCGTGCCGTGCACCGCGGCCACCCCCGTCTCCTCCAGCAGGGCGAGGCAGAAATCCTCGTCCGAAGCGATCTTCCGCCCGCCGGCGCTGGTCTTGCCCAGGCAGCCGCGGATGTCGGGGAAGACGTAGAAGGCGCCCTCCGGCGTCGGGCAGCGCACGCCCGGTGCCTCGTTCAGCATCGACACCACCAGGTCGCGCCGGCGCTCATAGACCTTCCGCATCTCCTCGACGCTGTCCTGCTGGCCGGTCAGCGCCTCGATCGCGGCGGCCTGGGAGATGGAGGAGGTGTTGGAGGTGGACTGGCTCTGCAGCTTGTCCATCGCCTTGATCAGCTTCACGGGCGCGCCGGCGAAGCCGATGCGCCAGCCGGTCATCGCATAGGCCTTGGAGCAGCCGTTCATCGTCACGGTGCGCTCCTTCAGCCGCGGCTCCACCTGCACGACCGTCGCGGGGCGGAACGCGCCGTAGTGCAGCTTCTCGTAGATGTCGTCGGAGAAGATCCAGACATCGGGGTGGCGCAGCAGGACGTCGGTCAGGCCGCGCAGCTCCTCGGCGGTGTAGCCGGCGCCGGTCGGGTTGCAGGGGTTGTTCAGGATGAACCACTTGGTCCGCGGCGTGATCGCGGCCTCCAGCTGCTCCGGCGTGATCTTGAAGCCCTGGTTCGGCCCGCAGGGCACGATGACGGGCTTGCCCTCGGCGAGCTGCACGATGTCCGGGTAGCTCACCCAGCAGGGGGCGGGGATCACCGCCTCGTCGCCCGGGTTGATGGTGGCGACCAGCGCGTCGAAGATCACCTGCTTGCCGCCGGTCGCGACCAGGATCTCCTCCGGCGCGTAGTCGATGCCGTTGTCGCGCCTGAACTTCTCGGCCACCGCCTTCCGCAGCGCCAGCGTGCCGGAGACGTCCGTGTACTTCGTCTCGCCGCGCTCGATTGCCGCGATGGCGGCATCCTTCACGTTGCGGGGCGTGTCGAAGTCGGGCTCGCCGGCGGCCAGGGAGATGATGTCCCGCCCCGCCGCCTTCATCTGCCGCGCCTTGGCGGTCATGGCGATGGTCAGCGAGGGGGAGATGCGGTCGAGCCGCTCGGCGATCAGGTTCATGGCCGTGTCCAGGTGGTGCCCGGCCGATGTCCTAGCCCCGGGCGCCGGGGCCGTCCACCGCCGCTGATGCCGCTCCGCGGCGGGCCCGGTCAGTTGAGCCGCAGAGGCCGGTAGCCGCCGAAGGTGAAGCCCTTCTCGGCCATGCACTGCCGCCGCGAAGCATCGCGCGGACCCGCGTTCACGTCGACCTGGCCCCAGCGGGGCGGGCGGAAGCGCTCGAACACGGCGCAGCGGCGGCGGCCGTCCCGGTCCACCCAGCAATCCCGGTCGCGCTCGATCCTGGCCGGCTCGACCACCTGCCAGACGAAATGGGGCGGCACCTCCAGCGCGGCGGCGTTCGCGCACTGCGCGGCGGTCGCCTCGGCCTCGGCCTCCGTGGTGCCGGGCCGCTCCCAGCGCTCCGCGCAGGCGGGCAGCAGCAGGGCCAGCAGGAGGAGCGTGCGGCGCATGGTCCGATCATCAACGCCGCTGGTGGACAAAAGATGGCAGGTCAGCGCCGTCGCGCGATCCACAGCGCGAGCAGGAGGCCGCCCGCCACCACACCCACCATCAGCGTGGCCAGCGCATAGAGGTCAGGCGTCAGCCCCAGCCTGACGGCCGAGAACACCACGACCGGCAGGGTGGACGCGCCCGGCCCCGAGACGAAGGAGGCGACCACAAGGTCGTCGAGCGACAGGGTGAAGGCCAGCAGCCACCCCGCCGCGACGCCCGGCGCGATCAGCGGCAGGGTGACCTGCCGGAACACCCCCCAGGGCCGTGCGCCGAGGTCGGCCGCCGCCTCCTCCAGGCCGAGGTCGAAGCCCGCCAGCCGCGACTGCACCACGACGGCCACGTAGGCCGCACCGAAGGTGGCGTGGGCGATGGCGACCGTCGTGGCGCCGCGCCCGGCGGGGAAGCCGAAGGCGGCCTCCATCGCCACGAACAGCAGCAGGAGGGAGAGGCCCGTCACCACCTCCGGCATCACCAGCGGCGCGGCCATCACCCCCCCGAAGGCCGCCCGCCCGCGGAAGCGCCCGAAGCGCGCCAGCGCGAACCCCGCTGGGATGCCGAGCAGCACGGCCATGGTGGCCGAGACCGCAGCGATGCGCAGCGACAGCAGGGCGGCGGAGACCACCGCCTCGTTCTCCCACAGCGCCGCGTACCAGCGCGTCGAGAACCCGGTGAAGGAGGTCACCAGCCGGCTCTCGTTGAAGGAGAACACCACCATCAGCAGGATCGGCAGGTAGAGGAAGGCGAAACCGAGGCCGAGCGGCATGACCAGGCGCCGGAAGGCCCTCACGCGCGGCCGAGCCTCGCCTGGAAGACCGCGATGGGCAGCACCAGCATCAGCAGCAGCGCGACCGCGAGCGCCGAGGCCAGCGGCCAGTCCCGGTTCTGGAAGAACTCCGTCCACAGCACCCGCCCGATGAGCTGCGCGCCCGGTCCGCCCAGAAGCTCCGGGATCACGAACTCCCCCACCACGGGGATGAACACCAGCAGCACGCCCGCCACCACGCCCGGCAGGGACAGCGGCAGCGTGACAAGGACGAACACGCGCAGCGGCCGTGCGCCGAGGTCGGCCGCCGCCTCCTCCAGCGCGGGGTCGAGGCGCGAGAGCGTGGCGTAGAGCGGCAGCACCATGAAGGGCAGGTAGGCGTAGGTGATGCCGAGATACATGGCGAGGTCGGTGTAGAGCAGCCGCAGCGGCTCCTCGATCAGCCCGAGGCCGAGCAGCGCGCCGTTCACCCAGCCGCCGTCCTGCAGCAGCCCGATCCAGGCCGTGACGCGCAGCAGGAACGAGGTCCAGAAGGGCAGCACCACCAGCATCAGCAGCGTGGCCCGCCACCGCTCCGGCGCGCGGGCGATGGCCAGCGCCATCGGATAGCCGATCAGCAGGCAGAGCGCGGCGGAGACGGCGGCCACGCGCAAGCTGCGCAGCGCGGCGTCCAGGTAGAAGGGGTCCTCCAGCAGCAGCCGGAAGTTCTCCCAGTTCAGCTGCAGCCCCTCGCCGGGCCGGAAGGGCGGGGCGACGGGGGGCAGGCCCTCGGCCACCTCGCCAAGGGCGATGGCCAGCAGGATGGCGAAGGGGGCGGCGAAGAACAGCATCATCCAGGCCGCCGGCAGCGCCAGCACCAGCGCGCGCCTCATGCCGGCAGCACCACGGCGGCCTGGGCGTCCCAGGTCACCTCGACACGCTCCTCCCACTCCGCTGGGCGGGCCGTGGTGCGGGTGACGTTGGGGCGGGAGACGCGCAGCACCGGCCCACCCTCGACCGCGACGAAGTAGATGAAGGCGTCGCCCTGGTAGGCGATGTCGCGCACGCGCCCGACCAGGCGGTTCTCGCCCGGCGTGGCATCCGGCGCGGCATGGGCGATGCGCAATCGCTCCGGCCGGATCACCGCCAGCACGG
>DASQNQ010000346.1:0-10557 GCA_035644895.1 Acetobacteraceae bacterium
CTGGCGCAGGACTGCATCCGCAAGGTCGAGGTGCTGGAGTACCCCGAGCTCGGCATGGAGGCCGTCTGGCGCATCGAGGTCGAGGACTTCCCCGCCTTCATCGTCGTGGACGACAAGGGCAACGACTTCTACGAGGGGCTGGACTGAGCCCCCGCTTTGACCGGGCCCGGCGCTTCCGCTAGTGCTCCCGCCGCAACTCGGGAGCATGCAGCCGGATGAGCCGGACCCACATTTCCTCGGGCAGCCGCTTCGAGGAGGAGATCGGCTACTCCCGTGCGGTGGTGGACGGCGACACCGTCTTCGTCTCCGGCACCACCGGCTACGACTACGCCACGATGACGATCAAACCCGGCGTGGTCGAGCAGTGCGAGCAGGTGTTCCGCAACATCGAGCACGCGCTGCGCCAGGCCGGCGGCAGCCTGGACGACGTGGTCCGCGTTACGTTCATCCTGCCCGACCGCGCCGACTGGCCGCCCTGCTGGCCGGTGGTGCGCAAGTGGCTCGGGCGGGCGCGGCCCGCTTCCACCATGTTGGTGGCCGGGCTGCAGGGGCCCGAAATGCGGATCGAGGTCGAGGTCACGGCGCGCCTCCGGCGCGAAAAGGAGGCTTGAGGCGCATGCGCTTCGTTGTGGACCGGCTGGATCACCTGGTGGTCACGTGCAGCGACGTGGAGCGGAGCGCGGGCTGGTACCAGCGCGTCCTCGGCATGGAGCGCGAGTCGTTCGGCGAACGCCGCCGCACCGCGCTGCGCTTCGGGGGGCAGAAGATCAACCTCCGCCCGGCGACCGCAACGCAGGAGGAGTGGTTCTCGGGCACCGGGGCCGCGCCCGGCACGCAGGACCTCTGCTTCGTCGTCACCGTGCGCGCCGAGCAGGTGGTCGAGCACCTGAAGGGCTGCGGAGTCGCCGTGGAACTCGGCCCGATCGCGAAGGAGGGGGCGCTCGGCCCCATCATGTCGGTCTACTGCCGCGATCCAGACGGCAACCTGATCGAGATCGCCACCTACGGCGACGAGCCGTCAGAGGCCGAGTGAGGTCGCCAGGGTCCGAAGGGCCAGCAGGCTGACCACCACGCCCACCACGACCATCAATGGCCGCGCCGGGATGTGGCGCGCCACCAGGGCGGCAACCGGGGCGGCCAGCACGCCGCCCAGGACCAGCCCGGCGATGATCGGCCACAGCTCAATGCCGATCGTTGCGAAGAAGGCCGCGGACACGGCGGTCGTCACGAAGAACTCGGCCGCGCTCGCCGAGCCGATGGCGGTGCGCGGCACGTCCCCCCGGCCGATCAGGGTCGAGGTCACGATGGGCCCCCACCCGCCGCCGCCGATCGCATCCAGGACGCCGCCCGAGAAGCCGAGCACGGCCACCTGCCCCGTCGGCAGCGCCGCCGGCAGCCGGGGCCGCAGCGCCCTGAACAGGATCAGCGCCGCAAGGCCGAGAAGATAGAAGCCGACCAGAAGCCGCACCAATCCGGTCGGCATGCCCACCAGCACATGGGCGCCCAGCACGCCGCCGAGCGCACCAGGCACGGCCAGCCGCAGCACCAGGTCGCGCCGGACGTTGCCCAGCCGCCAATGCGCGAAGCCCGAAGCGCCGGTGGTGAAGATCTCCGCCGCATGCACGCTCGCGCTCGCCATGGCAGGCGTCACGCCGAGGTTGAGCAGCACACTCGTGGCCAGCAGGCCGTAGGCCATTCCGATGGCGCCATCGACGATCTGCGCCACGAAGCCCACGGCCGCGAACAGCAGGATATCCTGCAGCAGGGTTGCGTCCTCTCCGCCAGGTGCCGCGGCCTGGACGGCCATCCGACCGGGAGCGGGGCCGCGGCCCGAAGTCCGCCAGCCACCGGGTCAGGTGAGCATCCAGCCCTCGGCGTCCGGGAAACCGCCGGTAGGTCCGATTAGCACATGCTCGAGGACATTGCCCCCGCCGGCATGCGGATCGTCACATAGAGTCGAGCGGGTGGGGCAAGTAGGGTCCGGCACCGCGGGCCGTAGCAGTCGAACGGCGCGTTGTGGCCTGCGCCGCCCGGCGTTCGCCTCTCCACCACGCGGTCCCGATGTTCCCGGCGGGCGGCATCGTGCCCGCGGCGGACGGGACCGTCGCGGATACCGGGATCGATCCGGCCACATCCGGCTTTCGTCCGTTCCGGCCCGCGCTCCCTTCCTCCGGCCACGGTCGGACGCCAAGGTTCACCGGGGACGAAACACAGGCCGCGGCGGGCTGTTCGTGATGGGCGCGGGCACCCGCCCGTCCCCATTTCCCGCCGCGGAGGTAGCCCCCATGACTGAGACCCGCACCGAGACCGACTCCCTCGGCACGATCGACATCCCCGCAGACCGACTCTGGGGGCCGCAGACGGAGCGCGCCCGGCGCCTGTTCCGGATCGGGACGGAGCGCTTCCCGCCTGGCCTCATCCGGGCCGTCGGCCTGCAGAAGCGCGCCGCGGCGGAGGCCAACGCCGGGCTCGGCGAACTCCCGCGCGAGGTCGCGGACGCCATCGTCGCCGCCGCGACCGAGGTGATGGAGAACCTCCGGGACGAGGAGTTCCCGCTGCCCGTCTGGCAGACCGGCTCCGGTACCCAGACCAACATGAACGCGAACGAGGTGATCGCGACGCTCGCCAACATGCGCTTCGGCAAGCCGCCGGGCGCGCGCAGCCCCGTGCATCCGAACGACCACGTCAACCGCGGCCAGTCCTCGAACGACATGTTCCCGACCGTCATGCACATCGCGGCGGCCGAGGCGGTGGAGCGGCGCCTCATCCCGGCGTTGTCCACACTGCATGCCGCGCTGGCGCGGCGGGCGGCGGAGTGGTCCGGAATCGTGAAGATCGGCCGTACCCACATGATGGATGCCGTGCCCGTCACCCTCGGCCAGGAGGCAGCGGCCTGGGCGCGCCAGGTGGAACTCGGCATCGCGCGGCTCCGGGATTCGCTGCCGCGCCTGATGCCGCTGCCGCAGGGCGGGACCGCGGCCGGCACGGGGCTGAACCGCCACCCGGACTTCGCCGGGGCCTTCGCCGCGATCGTCGCGCGCATCACCGGCCTGCCCTTCACCGCGAACCCGAACCCGTTCGAGGGCATGGGCGCGCACGACGCCTTCGTCGAGCTGTCGGGCGCCATGAACACGGTGGCGACGTCGCTGAACAAGGTGGCGAACGACGTGCGGCTGCTCGGCAGCGGGCCGCGGGCCGGCATCTCGGAGCTGGTGATCCCGTCCGACGGCCTCTCCAGCTCCATCATGCCGGGCAAGACCAACCCCACGCAGTCCGAGGCGCTGACGATGGTGGCGGCGCAGGTGATGGGCAACCATGTCACCGTCACCATCGGCAACGCGCAGGGCCACCTGGAGCTGAACGTCTTCAAGCCCGTCATCATCCACGCCGTGCTGCAGTCGGCGACGCTGCTGGCCGACGCGGCCGAGAGCTTCGCCGCGAACATGGTGGAGAAGCTCGAGCCCAACACGGCGCGCATCGCGGACAACCTGTCGAAGTCGCTGATGCTGGTCACCGCGCTCAACCCGCGCATCGGCTACGACAAGGCGGTGCAGATCGCGAAGCTGGCTTTGGCCGAGGACATCACGCTGCGCGAGGCCGCACAGCGGCTTGGCCATGTCGCGCCGGAGGACTTCGACCGCTGGGTGCGGCCGGAGCAGATGGTACAGCCCGGCAACGCGCTCGAAGGGGGTGGATGAGGCACCTCGTCAAGCGCAGCTTCGCCATCGCCGGCCACCGCACCTCGGTCGCGCTGGAGCCGGAGTTCTGGGCGGCGCTGGAGCGCATCGCAGCCGGTCGCGGCCAGAGCGTCACCGCGCTCATCGCCGCGGTGGACGCCTCCCGCACCGATCCCGCCGTGCCGCTCGCGAGCGCGCTCCGCGTGCTGGCATTGAAGGAGCGCGCTTAACCGCGCTCCGCCCGCCAGCGCAGCCAGGCCGCGGTGTCCGGCAGCGGACGCGGCTGGTCCGCCGGTCCGCTCACGCGGAGCGCGATCTCCGGCGCGCCGGACGCACCGGGTTGCAGGGAGATCAGCAGGTCGAGCGTGCCGCGTGCCAGGTCCGCCTCCCCCGAGATGGCGGCCGCGGCTCCCCCCTCGGCCACCAGCCGTCCGCCGGTCAGCACCGCCCGACCGCCGGCCAGCCGTGCGGCGGCCTCCAGCCGTTCGAAGGCGGTGGCGCCGCCGCGCAGCGACCGGCGGATCAGCGCATCGGCCGCGGCCAGCTCCGTGAGCGCGGTGCCCGACAGCGCCGCCGTCAGGTCGAGCCCGGTGACGATGCCGTCGCGCAGCGCCACGGAGGCATCGCCCGACAGGCTGCCGAGCAGCGCGGACATGGAGTGCCCACGCGCGGACAGGTCGAGGCGCAGGTCGCCACGGCCCGCGGCGATGTCGAAGGGCAGGCCGAAGACGCGCTCCGACAGCACCGCATCGGTGAGCTGAACCTGGGCGGAGAGGCGCGGCGCCGCATCCGCCGCCGCCAGCAGCTCCGCACCGCCCTGGAGGGTGCCGCCCGAGACCCGCGCCCGCAGCCCCTCAAGCCGCAACCTGCCATCCAACAGCCGCAACGTCGTGGCGACGCCCTCGGCCGTGCTGCCGGCGATGTCCAGGCTTGCCGCCTGGAGCGCGACCTCGGCATCCACTTGCCGCAGCATGTCGAGGCCGAGCGGGGCGTCCGCACGCCAGCCCGGAAAGGGCAGCGGCAGGCGCTCTGCCTGAACGCGACCGCTCAGCCGAGGACGGTGTTGGCCCTGCGCGGCCCCGGCGCGCGCCAGGGCCAGCGCGCCGCGCGCCCGCAGCTCGCCCGCCACCAGCTCGAAGCTCTCCGCGGAGACGGCATCCGGTGACAGGGCCAGGGCGGCGACGAGCGAGAAGGATCCCTCCCCCAGCCAGGGGCCGGCGGACAGGCCGAACCCCTCGGACAGCAGCCGCGGCGCGCCCGGATGCCGCAGCGTCACCGCTGCCGTCCCGCGCCGCGCCAGGGCGTCCAGGGTGCCCGTTCCCTCCGCCCGCAGCTCGCCCATCTCCCCGCTGCCGCGCCATTGCAGGGCATCGGGTGCGCCGGATGCCTGAAGCCGGACGATCAGTGGCAAGCGCGCCAGCGGCGTGCCGTCGGGCCAGGCGCCGGGCAGCAGGGCCGAGAGCCCCGCGGCGTTCGGTCCGCGCGCCTCCACCACCAGCTCCTGCAACCGCGGCTGCGGACCAAGCGCCAGGGCGCCGGTCGCCGAAAGGTCGGCCCCTGCAAGGCGGCCCGAGAGGCGCCGCAGCGTCAGCCGGCCGCCCTCCAGCGCCGCGTCCAGCGCCGCGCGCTCCAGCACCGTGCCACCCGTCCGGACCTCATCCGCCGCCAGCCGCAGGTTGAGGTCGAACGCGGCGGCAACCCGCCCGAGCTCCGTCAGGCCGATCCCGCCGCGCAGCCAGCGGTCCAGGTCCAGCCGGTTCACAGTCAGTCCGAAGCCCAGCGACGGCCGCGCGCCATGGCGCAGCACGCCGGCACCTGAGACGCGCAGCTCCTCGAAGGTGGCGGCGAAGTCCGGCACCGAGGCCTGCGCCTCCTCCAGCACGAGGCGCATGCGCCCCTCGCCGCGCCGCAGCAGGGTGGGATCCACGCCGTCCAGCGGCAGCCCGAAGGCGGCGAGCGCCGCGCCGACATCTGCGCCGGCGAAGCGGGCCGCGACCTCCAGCCTGGCGCCCGCCGTGGCGCCGGCCAGGTCCAGCTCCGTCTCGCCGGGCAGGAGCATGTGGACGTCGGACAGGGTCAGCCGCCCATCCTCGAGGAAGGCCGCGCCGCGCAGGCGGCGGAGGGTCACGCCGCCGAAGCTTGCGACCTCGGCCGAGAGGTCGACCGAGACGGGCCAGGGTCGCCTCGGCGCCTGCCGGAGCGCCCTGACCCAGCCATCAAGGTCGAGGCGGCTCGCCTGGAGGGCGACCTCCAGCCGCGCTGCTGGCGCGAGGCGGAGCGCGATGGCCCCGCGCGCAGGCGACTGCGCCAGGTCGATCCGCAGGTCGTCCGCCGCAACAAGCTCCGCTGAGGCGCTCAGCCGTCCCGATGCCCGGAACGGGCCTGCGGGCGCGGCGAGCAGCGCGGCGAGGTCCGGCCCGCGCAGCTCGACCTGCCCCTCGAAGCCTGCGTCCGGGATCAGCACCCCGCGAACCGAGCCCGACATCTCCGGCAGGGTGAAGGAGAGCTCCAGCGTCGAGATGCCGTCCCAGCCCGGCCGGCCGAGCACGGCCGCGAACCCCCCCGCCCGGCCCGCCACCGCGAACCCGCCCTCCGCCTGAAAGGTCTGGGCGGGACCGCCCGTCGTGAGGGCGCCGGTCACGCCCTCCAGCACCACCTCGCCGATACGGATGCGCCCATCCTCCACCCGCGCATCCAGCGCTTCGACCCAGGAGGGCGGGCGCAGCGCGAGGACCGGGCCGGGCGGCCAGGGAAGCGTCAGCTCTGGCCGGACGAGCGTGACCTCGCGCGGCTGGATGCGTCCGGCGAGGAGGGCCGCGAAGGCGACCCGCAGCCGGAGCCGCTGCGCGGTGACGGAAAAGCCCTCACCGGCCTCGCCGATCGAAACCCCGCCGGCCAGCACGGTGGGCTGGGGCAGCAGCAGGACCTGGACCGGGCCTGAGAGGCTGACGGGGCGGCCGAGGCGGTCGGAGGCCAGCTCCGCCAGCCGGTCGCGCCACGGCTCCCAGTCCATCAGGCGGGGTCCGAGCCAGAGCCCGGCCACCACCAGCAGGAACAGGACCGCGACGGCGCCGGCGAGCCTCTTCATCCGGCGCCGGCTCTGCCCCAGCCGCCGCCGCCGGGCGTCTCGAGCGCCAGCACCTCTCCGGCCGCGACCAGCGCTCTGTCGCAGCCGCGCATCGCATGGATCGTCCCATCCAGGCGCTCCACCCACTGCCGGCCGGGCGCGCCGGGGGCGCCGCCCTCCATGCCATGCGGCGGCACCTCGCGGCGGGAGGCGACGATCACCGCCTCCATCGAATGCAGGAAGCGGATGCGCCGGCGGCTGCCGTCGCCGCCCGGCCAGCGGCCGGCACCGCCCGATCCGCGCCGGATCGAGAACTCCTCCAGCCTCACGGGGTATCGCAGCTCCAGCACCTCGGGGTCCGTCATGCGCGTGTTGGTCATGTGAGTCTGTACCGCCGACCGGCCCGGGAATCCGGGGCCGGCACCGGTGCCGCCGCACACCGTCTCGTAATATTGGTACTTGGCGTCCCCGAACAGGAGGTTGTTCATCGTCGCCTGGGCGGAGGCGCAGGCCCCGAGCGCGGCCAGCAGTGCGTTGCAGGTCATCTGGCTCACCTCGGTGTTGCCGGCGACGACCGCGGCGCCCGGCCGGGGTGACAGGAAGGTCCCCTCCGGCACCACGATGTCGAGCGGCACGAGGCAACCGTCGTTCAGCGGGATCTCCTCCCCCACCAGGCAGCGGAAACAGTACAGCACCACGGCGCGGCACACAGCGGGGGGCGCGTTGAAGTTGTCGGGACGCTGCGGCCCGGTGCCGGTGAAGTCGATCACGGCGCGGCGCGCGGCACGGTCCACCCGCACCGCGACCTTGAGCGGCGTGCCGTCGTCGATCCGCGTCTCGAACGCCCCGTCCTGGAGGCGGCCGAGCACGCGGCGCACCGCGGCCTCGGCGTTGTCCATCACGTGCCGCATGTAGGCCTGCACGGTGGCCAGGCCGAACTCGCGCACCGCGCGGCCAAGCTCCTGCACGCCCTTCTCGTTCGCCGCGACCTGCGCCTTGATGTCGGCGACGTTCACGTCCGGGCTGCGGGCGGGGTAGCGGGCGCCGGCCAGGAGGGCGCGGAACTCCGCCTCCCGGAACCGGCCCTCGGACACAAGCAGGAAGTCGTCGATCACGACGCCCTCCTCCTCCAGCGTCCGCGACCCCGGCGGGGTGGAGCCGGGCGTCAGGCCGCCGATGTCGGCGTGGTGGCCGCGGCTGCCCACGAAGAAAAGGATCTTTTGCCCCTCTTCATCGAAGACGGGGGTGATCACGGTGACGTCCGGCAGGTGCGTGCCGCCGTTGTAGGGGTTGTTCAGCGCCACGACGTCGCCCGGCCGCAGGCTGGTGCCGCGGGAACGGATGACGGTCCGCACGCTCTCGCCCATCGCGCCGAGGTGCACGGGCACATGCGGCGCGTTCGCCACCAGCCGCCCCTCCGCGTCGAAGATGGCGCAGGAGAAGTCGAGCCTCTCCTTGATGTTCACGGACAGCGAGGTGTTCTGCAGAACCGCGCCGGTCTGCTCGGCGACGTTCATGAAAAGGTTGTTGAACAGCTCGAGCACCACCGGGTCGGGGCGCGAGAGGTCGGCGACGCGCGCCGCGGCCCGCGCCTCCACCCGACGCAGCACCAGGTGGTTGCGCGGCGTGACCTCGGCCTCCCAGCCCGGCTCGACGACCGTGGTGGCGATCGCCTCCCGGATCAGGGCCGGCCCCAGGATGCGGTCGCCCGCGCGGAGCGCGTCGCGGTCATGCACCGGCGCCCGGTGCTCCGCGCCGCCGGTGAACAACGTCACCGTGTCGAGGAGCGGCACCGCCTCGCCCGCTGCGCGGGCCGGCAGCGCGGCCTCCTCCACCCGCTCGCCGGGCGCCGTCACCTCGACCACGGCGGCCTCCACCACGACCTCGCGCTCCGGGCTGGCGAAGCCGAAGCGGCGGCGATGCGCCTCGGTGAAGGCGGCCAGGACCTCACCGTGTGGGCCGAAGGGGACGGGGAGGAAGCTGTCCGTGCCGGCGTAGCGCAGGTGGAGCCGCCGGGCAGCGTGGAGCCCCCGCTCCGGCGCGCCCTGGCGGACCAGTTCGGCCCGGCCGGCCTGCTCCAGCGCGTCGAGCCGTGTCGCCAGCCCCGCCATGCCCTCCGCCTGCAGCGGCGCCTCGACCGCCGCCTCGCGGATCACCGTCTGGTCGGCGAGGCCCATCCCGTAGGCCGAGAGCACGCCGGCGAAGGGGTGGATGAACACCGTCTCCATCCCGAGCGCATCGGCCACCAGGCAGGCATGCTGCCCGCCCGCGCCCCCGAAGCATTGCAGGGCGAAGCGCGCCGCGTCGTGGCCCTTCTGGATTGAGACCTGCTTGATGGCGTTCGCCATGTTCGCGACGGCGACGCGCAGGAAGCCCTCGGCGACCTCGGCCGGGGACATCGGGCGCCCGGTCGCGGCCGAGATCTCGCCGGCCAGCGCGGCGAACCGCGTCCGCACCGCCTCCAGGTCCAGCGGCTGGTCGCCCTGCGGCCCGAAGATCGCCGGGAAGTGGTGCGGCTGGATCTTGCCGACCATGACGTTCGCATCCGTCACGGTCAGCGGCCCGCCGCGGCGGTAGGCGGCCGGGCCCGGGACGGCGCCCGCGCTCTCCGGCCCGACGCGGAACCGCGCCCCGTCGAAGTGCAGGATGGAGCCGCCGCCGGCGGCCACCGTGTTGATGGCCATCATCGGCGCGCGCATGCGCACGCCCGCCACCTGCGTCTCGAAGGCGCGCTCGAACTCCCCCGCATAGAGAGCGACGTCGGTCGAGGTGCCGCCCATGTCGAAGCCGATGATGCGGTCGAGCCCGCCCATGGCCGCGGTGCGCGCCGCGCCGACGATGCCGCCCGCCGGGCCCGACAGGATCGCGTCCTTGCCCTGGAAGGAGCGGGCCTCCGCCAGGCCGCCCGAGGACTGCATGAAATAGAGCCGGACACCAGGCAGCTCCCCTGCCACCTGGTCCACGTAGCGCCGGAGGATGGGCGACAGGTACGCGTCGACGACCGTGGTGTCCCCCCGCGGGACGATCCGCGGCAGGGGCGAGGCCTCGTGGCTCAGGCTCACCTGGGTGAAACCCTCCCCCCGCGCGATCGCGCCCAGGCGTCTTTCATGCGCCGGGTGGGCCCAGGCATGCATCAGCACGACGGCGACGGCCCGGATGCCGTCCGCATGGGCAGCGCGCAGGGCGGCGCGGGCCGCGGCCTCATCGAGCGGCTCCACCTCCTCCCCGTCCACGGCCACGCGCCCGCCGACCTCCACGACACGCTCATGGAGCAGGTCGGGCAGACGGACGTCGAGGTCGAAGAGGCGCGGGCGGGCCTGGTTGCCGATGCGGAGCATGTCGGCGAAGCCCCGGTTGACGAGCAGCAGCACGCGTTCGCCCTTGCGCTCCAGCAGCGCGTTGGTCGCGACCGTCGTGCCCATCTTCACCGCCTCGATCAGCCCGGGCGGCATCGGGGCACCGGGCGCGAGGCCGAGCAACTCGCGGATCCCGGCGACCGCCGCGTCGCGGTAGCGGCCCGGGTTCTCCGAGAGCAGCTTGCGGGTGAGCAGCCGGCCCGCGGGGTCACGCGCGACGATGTCGGTGAAGGTGCCGCCGCGGTCGATCCAGAACTGCCAGCTGCCCCTCGCCGCCTCGCCTGTCATGTCCTGGTCGGTGACGCTCTGGCCCATGACCCTGTTCCCTGCCTCGCGGTGCAGGCTCTCATTGACAATTTATCAGCAAATCGTCAACGATCGCGCATGCCCGAGCCGCACCAGCCCGTCGTCTCCTCGGCACACCTCGCCGCCGGCGCGTCCCCCGCGCTGTCGGAGA
>DASQNQ010000347.1:0-11703 GCA_035644895.1 Acetobacteraceae bacterium
CCGAGGGCAACTTCGCCGAGGCCGTGCGCCGCGCACGGGCCTATGTCGCCGCTGGCGCCGACTGCATCTTCGTCCCGGGCGTCATGGACGCAGGCACGATCGGCCGGCTCGCGGCCTCCGTCCCGGCGCCGCTCAACCTGCTTGGCGCCCGGGCCGGCCGAGAGGCCGCGCTGACAGTCGGCGAGCTCGAGCAACTCGGCGTCCGGCGGGTGTCGGTCGGCGGCAGCCTCGCCTTGTCCGCGATGGGCTTCGTGCGGGACGCCCTGACCTCCTTGCGCGACGGGCGCTTCAGCTTCGGCGGCGGCGCTCCGACAAATGCCGAGGCGGACGCCCTGATGGCGCGTGCGCGGTCCCGGAGTGGAGGGAGCTGAGGCGAACGGCAGGTCGCGCCGGCCGCGCAGGTTGGCGCGCGCCAGTCTCGCGGGCGCGGCCCAGCCCCTCCATTCGGAGCACCGGCAGACGATGCCCCACGAGGGCCGGTCGGACACTGCCGAGGCCACGGGACAGCTCGGGCCGGCAACTGGACCTGCTCCGCATAAGTGGACACCTCCGACGGGCTCGGGGGCTCTTCACTCAGGCCGGCGCGGTCTCTCGCGGATAGGTCTGTGCGCGCACCTCGTCCAGGCTCGGCGCCTCCATTCCGGGCGGCGAGAGGAGTTCCGTCGCGACCTCGTCCTCACCCAGCCTGTGCAGCAGGGCGCCGCAGAGCCGCTCCCCCGGAAGGCCGGGTTGCTCCGAGGGGTTCACGATGAAGGACAGCGGCGGCGCCCAGGCGAAGCGGACCCGCCCGCGGCTTTCCTGCCGGTGCAGGTGCAGGTGGCCGGAGGCGACCAGGCGCAGCCCGGGGTGGTCCAGCAGCGGCGCCATGGCGGCGCGCGCATGCGGCGGCACGGACCAGTAGTCGAAGGTGGGGTCGTCGGGCGCCGTCACGAAGACCGGCTTGTGAAGGAACAGCGCGATCCGCCGCGCCCCCGCGCTCGCGGCCGCCTCCACGATGAAGGCGGCCTGCGCCGCCTCATCCGGATGGCCTGTCCCCATCACCTCGGAGTTCAGCCCCACGACACGCCAGCCAGGCAGGTCCACCAGGCCGCGCCCCGTGCCGAGATGCCGCGCGAAGCGCTCGAGGCGCGGCGTGTCGAGGGGCTGATGCGGCATCGTGCGCGGATGGCTGCCGACGTCATGATTGCCAGGAAGCGCGAGGAGCGGTGCGGGAAAGGCCTGGTGCAGCGCGGTCGCCAGCTCCAGATCCTCCTCCCGCTCCGCGCCGTCCAGGGAGAGGTCGCCGGTGGCCACAACCAAGTCGGGCGGCGCGGCCAGAGCGATCGACCGGATGCGCTCGAGGTTGCCGCGGAACAGCCCGTTCCGCGGCGAGAGATGTGCGTCCGAGATCTGCAGGACAGTCGGCACGGCGGGTCAGCTCCGCCGTGGCAGGAGGCGGCGCACCTCTGCCGCCATCTCGGGCAGCACCTGGTCGGGCGTGGCGCGTTGCTCGATCACCCGCGCGATGTTGTCCACCATGGTCTGGGTCACGCGCACGCTGTTGGCGCCGGGGAAGGCGTACCAGGGGATCATGATGGGCACCTGCCGCGTCGCCGTGGTGAACAGCGGATTCTCCCGGTAGAAGGCGCCGAGATACTGCGGGTCGTCGATCGCGATCTGGTTCATCGGCACGTAGCCGGTGTTGCGCACCATCAGCGCCGTTCCCTCCGCGCTGGTCGAGAAGCGCAGGAACTTCCAAGCCGCCTCCCGCCTCGCGGGATCGCGCGCGGTCAGCATGCCGGCGGCGCCGCCCGTCGGCAGCCGCCCGCGCTCCGCATCGATCACCGGCATCGGCCCGGTTCGCAGGTCGAAGTTGCGGCCGACCTGCTGGATCGTCCCGCGCAGCACGGCGGTGGTCCAGTAGATCATCCCCATCCTGCCGGCCGCAAAGGCCTGCTGCGCCGCCTGCACGTTCATGTTCGCCATGCCGCCTTCCCGCACCATGCGGTCGATCAGGCGCAGGCTGGCCAGGCCCTCGGGCCCCGCGAAGCCGACATCGCGCTCGTCCTCGGTCAGCATGCGACCGCCATGGCCGAACAGCAGGGCGGAGAACATCCAGTCGTCGCCGGCCCAGCGGAAGTGCATGCCCTCCGTCCCCTCGCCGAGCGCCTTGATGCGCCGCGAGAGGTCGAGATGCCCGTCCCAGGAAGCGGGCATCCGGTCCGGGTCGCCGCCCGCACGTCGCACGAGGTCCGCGTTGTAGTAGCAGATGGGGTTCGAGGCCGCGTAGGCCAGGCCGGACTGGAAGCCCCCAAAATGCGCGAGTGCCAGGATGTTCGGCGAGTAGCCGAGCGCGGCCGGGTCGCCCTCGCGCCGCAGCAAGGGCGCGAGGTCCTGCGCGATCCCACGCTCGGCGAAGAGACGCAGCCGGTTGAAGCCCTGGTACGAAAGGTCGGGAAGCTGGTTGGTCGCCGCCTGCCGCAGGATGAGCTGCATGCCCTCCTCGTAGTTGGGCGTCGTCACCCACTCGATGCGGATGCCGGGTTCCCGCCGCGCGAAGGCCTCGGCGATCGCATCGTAGCTCTCCTTGAAGATGAAGGGCTGGGCGTAGTGCACGCTGATCGTCACCGGCGCCTGGGCGCGTGGGATGCGCGGGAGCGCCAACGGGGCGAGCGCGGTGGCCACGAGCGCTGCGCGGCGGGTGATCGTCATGGCGGGGCTCCTATCCCTTGAGACCGGTGGTGGCGATGCCTTCCACGAACCGACGCTGCGCGAGCAGGAAGGCGAGCACGAGGGGCAGCGTCATGATGACGGCTGCCGCCATCATCGCGCCGAAGTCGTCGCCCGCTTCCTCCGACCGGAAGTAGAGGACGCCGAGGGCAGGCGTCGCGCGCTCATGGCCCTGGGTCGCAATCAGCGGCCAGAACAGGTCGTTCCAGTGCGCGACGACCGAGAAGATTGCGAAGGCGGTGGCAGCCGGCCAGGCATTCGGGAGCACCACGCGCCAGACGATCGACCATTCTCCCATCCCGTCGAGGCGCGCGGCGTGCAGCAACTCGTCCGGCAGCGCCTTGAAGAACTGGCGGAAGAGGAAGATGGCGAAAACCGAAATGGTGGAGGGTGCGATGAGTGCCGCGAAGGTGTTGAGCCAGCCGATGCCGCTGAACGCGACATAGAGTGGCAGCGCCGGCACATGGGGCGGCACCAGAAGCCCGAGCATGACCGCGCCGAACAGCCATTCCCGGCCCGGGAAGCGCAGCTTGGCCAGGGCGTAGCCTGCGGGAATCGCGAAGAGGAGCTGGAAGAACAGGATGCCGCCGCAGACCACGACGCCGTTCCAGATGTACTGCGCGACCGGCACGCGCGCGATGACGCGCCCGTAGTTCTCGGCGGCCGCCAAGCGCTCCGGCCAGAGGGAGAGGGAAGCGCGAAAGATCTCGTCGAGCGGCTTCAGGCTGGCCGCCACCATCCAGACATACGGCATCAGGAACAGCAGCCCGAGCAGGCTGAGCAGCCCGAGCCGCGGGAGGTCGCGCCTAGCCATAGTGCACCCGGCGGTCGAGCACACGCATCTGGATCCACATGACCGCGAGCACCACGAGGAGGAACACAAGCGTGACGGCGGCGGAGTAGCCGAGGCGCAGGAAGGTGAAGCCCTCCGTGTACATGGTGTAGAGCAAGACCTCCGACGCCTTGTTTGGGCCGCCCTGCGTCAGCACCGCGACCGTGTCGAAGACACGCAGGCTGCGGATCATGCTGATCGTGACGACGAAGAGCGTGGTGGGGCCGAGCAGCGGCCAGGTCACCAGGCGGAAGCGGTCCCAGGCGGAGCGCGCGCCGTCCACCTCCGCGGCCGCATGCAGCTCGCGCGGGATGGCGGTGAGGCCGGCCATGAACAGCACCATGTTGAAGCCGATGCTCTCCCACACCCCGATCGCCGCGAGCGTGAGCAGCACCCAGTCCGAGGAGGTGAGCCAGAAGGGCGTGCCGAGGCCCAAGCCCCGCAGTGCCGCGTTCAGCGGGCCGATGGTGGGATGCAGCAGGTACTGCCAGGCAGAAGCCATGGCGACGGTCAGCGAGACAACGGGCAGGAAGAACACCGCCCGGAACAGGGTCCGGCCGCGCCCCCCCGCCTCGACCAGCAACGCCAGCGCGAGCCCGCCCGCGACGGCGGCCGGCGTGACGATGCCGACATAGATCAGCGTGTTCCTGACGGAGCTGCGGAAGCCACGGTCCGCCGCCATCTCCTCGAAATTGCCGAGCCCGACCCAGGCCGGCGGCCACAGCCCGAGTTCGTAGTCCGTGAAGGCGAGCGCCACGGCGGCGAGGGTCGGCAGCAGCAGCATGAGCAAGTAGGCGAGGCCCGCCGGCAGCACCATCGCCCAGCCGGCAAGGACTTCCGCAAGGTGAACGGACCGGCCCCGCGCCGGCGCGGGATGGGATGCGGACAGGCTGCTTGCGGACACCTTGCCCCCTTCAGGCCGGCACATGCGCCGCGGCGAGCGGCCGGGCCGCGACGCGCTTGCCGTCTGGCCTGAAGACCAGCACGCGGCCCGCCGGCATGCACAGCCGCAGGCGCGCTCCCGGCCCCGGCAGGACGCCGCGTGCGCAGGGGGCGGCGCGGAGGATGAGGGGAGAGCCGTCCGGCGCGGCATGGCGCGCATGCAGCAGCAGGCCGTCGCCGAGGAACTCCAGGTGCTCGGCGACCGTGTCGAGCGGCGCGTCCCCCGCCCTTTCCGCCAGGGCCAGGTCCTCCGGCCGCACGGCGAGGGTCAGCGGACCCGCCACCGCGTCATCGAGCCGCAGCCCGACGACCCGGCCGGCCACCCGCACCAGGCCATGCCCATCGGCCTCCGCAGGCAGCGTGTTGATCCGGGGCGAGCCGATGAAGGCGGCGACGCGCAGGTCGACGGGATCGGCATAGATGCGCTCGGGCGACGCCACCTGGAGGATCTCGCCCGCCATCATGACGGCAACGCGGTCCGCCATCGTCAGCGCCTCGGTCTGGTCATGCGTGACATAAAGCGTCGCCGCGCCGACCCGGCGGTGGATCTCGACGATCTCCCGCCGTGTCTGCACGCGCAGCGCGGAATCGAGGTTGGAGAGCGGCTCGTCCATCAGGAAGGCCTTCGGGTGGCGCACCACCGCGCGGGCCAGCGCCACGCGCTGCCGCTGCCCGCCGGAGAGCTGCCCGGGCCGCCGGTCCAACAGGGCGGCAAGGCCGAGCGGTTCCGCGGTGCGGGCCACCTCGTCCTCGATCCGCCGCGTCGCCGCGCGCGCGCGCGGCAGCAGGCGCGACAGCACCGGCAGCCGCTGCCAGGCCGACAGGTGCCGCATGGCGAGCGGCACGGCGATGTTCTGGCCCGCCGTCAGATGCGGGTACAGCGCATAGGACTGGAACACCATGGCGACGTCACGGCTGGCCGGCCGCAGGCGCGTGACATCGCGGCCGTCGATGGCGACGCTGCCGTGATCGGCGCTCTCGATCCCGGCGACGATGCGCATCAGGGTCGTCTTGCCGCAACCAGACGGCCCGAGCAGGGCGACGAACTCGCCGGCCGCGACGTCCAGCGACACGCCACGCAGCGCATCCGTCGCGCCGAAGCGCTTGCGCAGATCCGTGACGGCGATGCCCGTCATACCGCCTCCGTTCTCTCCGGCGCGGATGCGTAGGGCATGCGGGTTGCCGCCGCGTTGCAGCGGCGTGAAGCTTCGAAGTCACGCGCCCGACGCCCTGCCCTCCAAGCGCCAGCGGCCCTGCTCCGCGACGGGAAGCATGGTCGGCGTGATCGGCGCAGGCACAAGGGAGGCCACGGCGGGGACTCGTCGTCTAGGGCGGAGTGGCGCCGCCCACGGGCGCGACCAGGCGTCGAGCGCGACCGCGAGAGAGAGGCCCCCGTCCGCCGATCTGTCCCGCGCGCCACCCACAACCCGCGCCATCACATGCAACAGCGAAGCCGGTCGGAAACGACATGGAGAGCCGCATCGCCGCGGCCTGCCAGGCACGGTCATCCGAACGGCTTCTTCGAACGGATCGGAGCCTGCTCCAGGCCCCGCCCGTCAGCCCGCGAGCGACCAGATGCGCGGGATGTCCCGCCACATTTCCGGTCTCGATGCGCGCACCTGCGGGGAGGGATGCGCCGATGCCAGCAGGCGCAGCCCGCGCGGTGCCAGCATCGGCGCGGCGCGCTGGGCGCTGCGCCCGGCCATCACAACGGTGTGCAGCCGCCCGAACAGGGGCAGCACGCCCTCGAGCGCCTGGAGCCCCTCGCGCAGCTCGCCGACCGAGACGCGGATGGTGCCATTCCAGCCCGGCACCAGGTTCCAGATCGCGGTGCGACCCCGGTGCAGCCCGGCCGCCTGCATGAAGCGGAACACGGCCTCGGCCGTCGGGTCGTCGTTGTCGCGGGACACGAAGCCCGACCCGCCGCGGCCAGGCGCGGTCATCGGCCCCGGCTTCTCCAGCAGCAGCAGGATCTCCGCCTCGGTGCCGCCATCGAGAGGATCGAAGTCGGGAAAGATCAGCGCGGGGCACGCGGCACGCAGGCCCGCTACATGCCGTGCGAGTGGCGCGACATGCGCGGCCGAAAGCAGCGCCCTCCGCGCCGCGGCTGCCCCCGGCAGGCCGAGTGCACGCGGCCGGTCGGGCACGGCGCGGATGGCGGCACTGCCCTCCATCGCCTACCGCCCGGCGTTGGGCCCGTAGCGCCGCAGCACCAGCCGCTCGGCCAGCGCGACCAGCGCGAAGAGCGCGAGGCCGACCGCGCAGAGCACGGCGATCGCCGCAAGGATCAGCCCCGTCTCCGCCTTGCTGGAGGCGAACAGGATCAGGTAGCCGAGGCCGGCCTGCGCCGTGATGAACTCCCCCACCACCACGCCGATGATGGAGAAGGTGATGGCGATCTTCATGCCGCTGAAGATGTGGGGCAGCGCGTAGGGGAAGCGGACCGAGAGGAAGATCTGCCAGTCGCTGGCCGTCAGCGACCGGCACAGCCGCACCATGTCGGCCGGCACGTTGGTCAGCCCCGTGGATGTCGCGATCACCACGGGAAAGAAGGAGATGAAGAGCGAGAAGGCCAGCCGCGACTCCGTCCCGATGCCGAGCCACACGATGAACAGCGGCGCGAGCGCGATCTTCGGGATGAGCTGGAAGAAGACGATGTTCGGGTAGAGCGCCGCCCTGATCCAGGAGGAGGCGACGAGCGCCGTGGCCAGCGCGACCCCGCAGAGGCTAGCCAATGCGAAGCCCGCCACCGCCTCGGTCGTCGTCGGCACGGCGTGCTGGGCCAGCAGCGGCCAGAGCCGGACGAGGATGCCGGCGACCTCGGAGGGCGGCGGCAGGATCACGGAGGGCACCGCGAAGGCGCGCACCGCCCATTCCCAGCCAAGCAGGACGAGGGCGGCGGTCGCGATCGGCAGCAGGACATGCTTGGCCAGCGCCGCATGGCGCGCGCGGCGTGCGCGGGCCGCGCCGGCGGTCCCATCTCCGATCGTCACGGCGCGCCCGGCGCTCGCGCTCATGCGGCGCGCCTTCCGTAGCCGGCCTCGATGGTCGCCTTCAGCATCCCGCAGATGCGGCCGAACTCCGCCGTTTCCTGGATCTCGGGCCGGCGCGGGCGGGGGAAGGGCACGGCGAGGTCGAGCGCGATGGTGGAGGGCCGCCCCGACATCACCAGCACGCGGTCCGAGAGGAACACCGCCTCCCGGATCGAGTGCGTGATGAACACGCCGGTCTTGCGCTCCTGCTCCCAGATAGCGGCCAGGGCCTCCCCCAGCTCGTCGCGCGTGATGGCATCGAGCGCCGAGAAGGGCTCGTCCATCAGCAGCAAGCGTGGATCATGGATCAGGGCCCGGCAGATCGCGACTCGCTGCCGCATGCCGCCCGAAAGCTCGTGCGGGCGCTTGCCCTCGAAGCCCGCCAGGCCGACCTGGCGCAGCAGCGCGCGGGCCCGCTCCTCGTACTGCGCCACGGGCAGGCGCATCATGCGGATGGGGAACAGCACGTTCTCGAGCGCCGTCTTCCAGGGCAGCAGCGTCGCGTCCTGGAAAATCAGGCCGTTCTCGCGGCGGGGGCCGGTGACGGGCGCGCCCTCCACCACCACCTCGCCGGCGGACGGTGTCTCCAGCCCGGCGATCATCATCAGCAGCGTGGACTTGCCGCAACCCGACGGCCCCAGGATCGAGACGAATTCCCCGGTCGCCACCTCGGCGTCCACGCGCGCCACCGCCTGCACCTCCGCATCGCGCGTCAGGTAGGTCTTGGCGACACCCCGCAGCGCGATGGCGGCGGTCATGCGAGAAGCTGGCTGAAGGGCGCGACCCGGCCGCGCACCGCGTCCCACTCGGCGGACGTCAGGCGGATGCGGCCTGCGAAGCGGTTGGAGTACAGCGCCTCGACCGCCGGGCGCGTGCCGCCCTCGACGCTGTACTGCATGACCGTGTCGATCATGCGGTTGGCCTTCGCCATGTCGGTGTGGCCAAGACCGTTCTCGACCGCCTCGGGCATCGCGACCGTCACGGCCATCAGCCCCTGGCCGAGCCGGGCGGAGTTGCGGGCCGCGTCCGAGATGCCGATCTCCGGCCGCTGCCGCACGAAGGCTGCCAGTGCGGCTTCGGGGTCGCGGAGGGTGAAGGCGAGGCCTTCCAGCAGCGCGTCGGTCGCCGCCTCGACCAGCCCCGCGCGGTTCGCCACCACCTCGGGCCGCGTGACGACGGTGTTGTGGTAGAATTGCAGCCCGGCATCCTTCCACATCAGGAAGCGCACCGGGAAGTTGAGGGACTGGAAGGTGGGCAGCGAGGAGGCCGCGACGCAGGTCACCGCATCCACCTGCCCCTGGCTCAATGTCCGCTCCAGCACCGCCGGGTCGAGCTGCTGGATGGTGACGCGCCCCGTGTCCACGCCCGCCAGCCGCGCATAGGCGGGCCAGAACGCGAAGTCGAGGCCGCGCGGGTTGGCGCCGACCCGCTTGCCTTCGAGATCCTTCGCCGTGCGGATCGGGGAATTGGCGGGCACCGCGATCGCCATGGTCGCGTCGTACATGCAGGTGGCGACCGCCGTCAGGCTGAGCCCCCGCGCCGCCTGCTGGATCAGCGCGGCGGCCGAGACGAGGCCCATGTCGAACTGTCCCGCCGCGATCGCCTGCGCCGCGGGTGGGGAGCCGGCGCCGAGCGCGATCTCCGCCTCCAGCCCGCGCGCTCGGAAGAAGCCGCGCTCCCGCGCCACGAAGGCGAAGGCCGTCGCGCCCTGCGCCACGAAGGGGAGGGTGAAGCGGAGCGTCTGCGTCTGGGCGACCGCCGGACGCGCGAGCTGCGTGGCGGCCAGGGCCGCGGTGGCGAGAAGGCCGCGGCGGCCGAGCGTCAGGGTCATGTCCCGGTTCTCCCCTTCATGAGGGGAACGACATGACATTCCGATCACGCCACCGCAAGCCGCTTGTCATTCCCTCCGCGTCCGCGCGGACCTGATCATGCCCAGAACGCAGGCACATGCGGCCCGGCCCGCACAGGGCGATGGCAACCCCGTGCCAGGCGATCCCGGGATGGATGCGCGGCAGCGACGCGCCCATGACGGGAAGGCGGGGCGCGCCGGGAAAACCGGCGTCGCCGTTCCCGCTGACGGGTCACGCGCAGGACCGTCCCGGGGCGTGGCATCGCACCGGATCGTCGAGGTGCCAGCGCCCTCAGATCACCCCGGTCCGGCCCATCTCCAGGAACTTCTCGCGCCGCCTGATGCGGAGCGTCGCCCCGTCCAGCGCCAGCAGCGGCTGCAGGCAGTCGGCAATCTGCTGGCCGACCGCCTCGATCGTCGCGGCCGCGTCCCGATGCGCGCCGCCCAGCGGTTCCGGCACCACCGCATCCACGAGGGCCAGCTTGCGGAGGTCCTCGGCCGTCAGGCGCAGCGCCTCGGCCGCCTGCGGCGCCTCGGCCGCGTCGCGCCAGAGGATGGAGGCGCAGCCCTCCGGGCTGATGACGGAATAGACCGCGTGCTCAAGCATCAGCACCCGGTCGGCCGAGGCCAGCGCGATGGCGCCGCCGGAGCCCCCCTCCCCGATGATGGTCGCGACGAAGGGCACCGGCGCCTCGAGCCCTGCCTCGATCGAGCGGGCGATCGCCTCGGCCTGGCCCCGCGCCTCGGCCTCGATGCCGGGGAAGGCGCCGGCGGTGTCCACGAAGGAGAGGATGGGCAGGCCGAAGCGGCCCGCCAGCTCGATGACGCGGCGCGCCTTGCGGTAGCCCTCCGGCCGGGCCATGCCGAAGTTGTGGCGCACGCGGCTGTCGGTGTCGTGGCCCTTCTCCGTGCCGAGCACCGCGACCGCCTGGCCCCGGAACCGGCCGAGGCCTGCGATGATGGCGGCGTCGTCGGCGAAGGCGCGGTCCCCGGCCAGCGGCGTCCACTCCTCGATCAGGGCGCGCACGTAGTTGAGTCCCCTCGGCCGGTCCGGGTGCCGGGCGACCAGGGTCTTCTGCCACGGCGTCAGCTTCGCATAGGTCTGGCGCAGCAGGCTCTCGGCCTTGTCGCGGAGCTTGCCCACCTCCTCGGCCACGTCGATGCCGCCCGCGTCCGTCGTCCGGCGCAGCTCCTCGATCCGGCCTTCCAGCTCGGCGATCGGCTTCTCGAATTCCAGGAAGTGACGCATGGGCGGCGGGCATAGCCCGGAACGGGGGCGGACGGAAGCCGCGCGCCCGGCCCGCCCCCCGGCCGCCTCAGTCCGCGCTGGCCCCCGTCGCGCGGATGATGGGCGCCCACTTCGCCGTCTCGTCCCGGATGAAGCGCGCCAGTTCCTCGGGCGAGGAGGGGGTGGGCTCCACGCCGTGGACCGAGAGGTGCTTCACCACGTCGGAATCCGTCAGCGCCTCCCGCATCGCGGCGGCCAGGCGCGCGACGATGGGCTGGGGCAGGCCGCGGGGCCCGACCAGCGCGTACCAGTTCGCGACATCGTAGCCCGGCAGCGTCTCGGCCACCGTCGGCACGTTCGGAAGCAGAGGGGAGCGGCGCAGCCCCGGCACGGCCAGCGCCCGCAACCGCCCGGCCTCGATCTGCGGCACGGCCGTCGGCGCCGTGGCGAAGGAGAAGTCCACCTTGGCGCCGATCAGGTCCGTCATCAGCGGCCCGCCGCCGCGATAAGGCACGTGCACCGTGCGGATGCCCGCCATGTTGTCGAGGAGCGCGCCGCCGAGGTGCCCCGCGCTGCCGACGCCCGAGGAGCCGTAGGTCACGGTATCCGGTCGCGCCCGCGCCGCGGCGACCAGGTCGGCGACCGAGCGCCAGGGACGGTCCACCGGCACCACCAGCACGTTCAGCACGTTGCCCGACATGGAGATGGGCGTCAGGTCCGCCTGCGGGTCGAAGCCGAGGTTGCGGTAGATGGACGGGTTCACCGAGAGCGCCGCGATCGTGCCCATCAGCAGCGTGTAGCCGTCGGGCGCGGCGCGCACGACCTGCTCGGTCGCGATGTTCCCGCCCGCGCCGGGGCGGTTGTCCACGACGATCGACTGGCCGAGCACCCGTTGCAGCACCGGCTGGACCGTGCGCGTCGTGATGTCCGTCCCGCCGCCGGCCGCGAAGCCCACCAGGATGCGGATCGGCCGGTTCGGCCAGTCGGACTGGGCCGCCGCGGGCCGGATGGAGGCGAGCGCAAGGCCGGCGGGCACCAGCCCCGCCAGGTGGCGACGAGAGATCATGGACGTTACCCCGAACGCTTCTTGTCCGGGCAGCCTGCCAAGCCC
>DASQNQ010000348.1:0-22060 GCA_035644895.1 Acetobacteraceae bacterium
CGCGCGCCGATCGGCACGATCAGCCCCGCGCGCCGATCGGCACGATCAGCCCCGCGCGCCGATCGGCACGATCAGCCCCGCGCGCCGATCGGCACGATCAGCCCCGCGCGCCGATCGGCACGACAGGCCGCTGCTCCGGCCCGGTGTAGTGCGAGAGCGGGCGGATGAGACGGTTGTCCTCCCCCTGTTCGAACACATGCGCGGCCCAGCCCGTGATGCGGGAGCAGACGAAGATCGGCGTGAAGAGCGGGATGTCGAAGCCCATCAGGTAGTAGGCAGGGCCGGCCGGGAAATCCAGGTTCGGGTGGATCCGCTTCTCCCGCAGCATGATGTCGGCCAGCACGCGGGACGTCTCCATCCAGCGCCGGTCCCCCACCACCTCGGCCATCCGCTCGGCGTACTTCTTCATGGTGGGCACGCGCGAGTCGCCGTTCTTGTAGACCCGGTGGCCGAAGCCCATGACCAGGGCCTTGTGGTCGAACTTGCCGCGGATCCACTCCTCCGCCTGCTCCGGCCCGCCGATCTCGGTCAGCATGTGCATCACGGCCTCGTTGGCGCCGCCATGCAGCGGCCCCTTCAGGGCCGCGATGGCGGCCGCGATGGCGCCGTGGATGTCCGCCCCGGTGGAGGTCACCGTCCGGGCCGTGAAGGTCGAGGCGTTGAAGGTGTGCTCCGCGTAGAGGATCATCGAGACGTCGAAGGCCTTGATGACCTCGGGCTGCGGCACCTTGCCGAAGACCATGTGAAAGAAGTTCTCGCAGAAGGGCAGCGAGGCATCGGGGGCGATCGGCTGCTGCCCCTTCATGGTGCGGTGGGCGGCGGCCACGGCCGTCGGGATCCTGGCGAAGAGGCGCATCGCCTTCCGCCGCTGAGCGGGCTCCGACACGTCGCCGACCTCGGGGTCCTCCATCCCCATGAAGGAGACGGCGGTGCGGATGGCGTCCATCGGGTGGGCGTCGCGCGGGTACTCCGCGATCACCCGCAGCAGGGCCGGGGTCAGGGCCCGGTTCGCCTGCTCCTCGCGTCGGAAGGCCTCGAACTGGGCGCGGTTCGGCAGTTCCCCGTGCCAGAGCAGGTAGGCCA
The DNA here is from genome assembly GCA_035644895.1 of Acetobacteraceae bacterium. Classification (GTDB taxonomy): domain Bacteria; phylum Pseudomonadota; class Alphaproteobacteria; order Acetobacterales; family Acetobacteraceae; genus Falsiroseomonas. The sequence continues at coordinate 1,084 of DASQNQ010000348.1, forward strand.
CCTCCTCGAAGGACGCCTCCTCGCAGAGGTCCTGCACCGCGTAGCCGCGGTAGGTCAGGCTGTTCGTCTCCGGCATCACCTTGGAGACGGCGGAGGTGTCGGCGTAGACGCCGACCAGGCCCTTCTTGATGTCGGGGGTCGCTTCGCTCATGTGCTGGCTCCCATCTGGTTGATGTCGTCTGAGGGATCCGCGGCCCGTTCGTACAGAACGTCGGGCTCCCCCTCCTCGTTCTTGGTCCCGTCGCCCGCGGCGATCGGGCGGAAGCCGTGCGCCTCGTAGAACCGGCGCGCGGCGACGTTGCGGGCGAAGCAGAACAGGCGCAGCCGCGGCCCGATGGCGCTCTCCGCTTCCGCGAGGAGACGCGTCCCGATGCCGTGCCGGCGCCACGCCGGTTCGATGTAGAGGTGCAGGACCGTCGGGCCATGCGCCGGATCCTGGCCGAAGCCGATGTACCCGACCGGCATCCCGTCCTGCGCGGCCACGCGGACCCGGTGCTGCCGGAGCAGGAAGGCCGCCATCCAGCCGGCGACCTCCGCCTCCGTCCACCGCTCCCGCAGCCAGGGCATCGCGGCCGCGCGGGAGGCGAGGTAGAGGCGCGCGAGGTCTGGCGCGTCCCCTTCCCGCCCGTCGCGGACCGCGATGGCCTGCATCAGAAGATGCCGGGCTTGCTCTCGGCCAGGTCGCCGGCCGGGAGCACCACGTTCAGCGCCAGCAGGTCCTCGGCCGAGAGGCGCGGCAGGTCCTGCACCAGGTCGAGGAAGCGGTTCGCCTCCCGCGTCGTGATGATGCCCTCCGTCAGCGTCCGGAACTTCTGGATGTACTGCTGCCGGCCGAAGGGCCGGGCGCCGTTCGGGTGGGCGTTGGCCACGCCAAGCTCGTCGTTCAGCACCCGCCCGTCCTTGAAGCGGATCTCCACCCGGCCGCCGAAGGACAGCTCGTTCGGGTCGCGGGAGTGGTACTTGCGGGTCCACTCCGCCTCCTCCCGCGTCTCGATCTTGTGCCAGAGGCGCACCGTGTCCGCCCGGCCGGCCCGCTTGGGCGCGTAGCTGTCCACGTGGTGCCAGCGCCCGTCCTGCAGGGCGACGGCGAAGATGTACATGATGGAGTGGTCGAGCGTCTCGCGGCTCGCCTTCGGGTCCATCTTCTGCGGGTCGTTCGCACCCGTCCCGATCACGTAGTGGGTGTGGTGGGAGGTGTGGATGATGATCCTGTCGATCGCCTCGAAGTCCTCGATCTGCTCCCGCATCCGGAAGGCGAGGTCGATCAGCGCCTGGCTCTGGTACTCGGCCGAGTGCTCCTTCGTGTAGGTGTCCATGATGCCGCGCTTGGGTTCGCCGCTCTCGGGCAGCGGGACCTGGTAGTAGGTGGGGTCGTAGACGGTGTTCCGGCCCTTGCTGTCGGCCTGCGACCGGCCCGAGAGCACCCAGGCGATGACCGAGTCCTCACCTTCATAGATGGGCGAAGGCGCGCCCTCCCCCCGCATGCAGCGGTCCACCGCCTCGACCGCCAGCTTGCCGGCATGGGCCGGGGCATAGGCCTTCCAGGAGGAGATCTCGCCCTTGCGGGACTGGCGGAAGGAGATGGAGGTGTGCAGCGCCTGCTGCACCGCCTGGAAGATCACCTCCTGCTTCAGGCCGAGCAGCGTGCCGATGCCGGCCGCGCTGGCGGGGCAGAGATGGGCGATGTGGTCCACCTTGTGCTCGTGCAGGCAGATGGCGCGCACAAGGTCCACATGGATCTCGTAGGCCGTCGCCAGCCCCCGGATCACGTCCTTGCCCGACCGGCCCATGGTCTGCGCCACCGCCAGCACGGGCGGGATGTTGTCCCCTGGATGGGAGTAGTCGGCGGCCAGGAAGGTGTCGTGCATGTCGAGCTCGCGCACCGCCGTGCCGTTCGCCCAGGCCGCCCATTCGGGGGAGACGGTCGTGCCGCTCTTCACGCCGAACACCGTCGCGCCGCCCTTCCGCGGATGGCCGAGCGCCATGCCGCGGGCCGAGACGACGGGCCGGCGGTTGATGGCAGCGATGGCGACCGAGGCGTTGTCGATCACCCGGTTGATGATCATCTCCTGCACGTCCTTCTGGACGGGCACCTTGTCCACCGCGACGCCCGCGATCTTCCAGGCGAGCTGATCCTCGCGCTTCAGCAGCGCCTTGGACGGATGGACCTTCACGTCATGCAGCTTCACTGGGTTCCCCCTATCCGGATTCGTGACGCCGTGTTCTGCGCCCGGGCGCGATGATCGTCCAATCCGATTGACGCGCAAGCCCGATAGGCTTTTCGTATCGCGCCATGGATTTCCGCCTCGTCCGCCGCCTCGGCCACTTCCTCGCGGTGGCGGAGGAGGGGCATTTCGGCCGCGCCGCCGCGCGCCTCGGCATCTCCCAGCCGCCGCTGACCGCGCAGATCCAGGCGCTGGAACGTGAACTCGGCGTCCGCCTGATCGAGCGCACGGGCAAGGGCTGCCGCCCGACGCGGGAGGGGGAGGCGCTGCTTCCCCTCGCCCGCCGCCTGGCGCAGGAGGCCGGCGCGCTGGAGGAGCTGGCGCGGGAGCTGCGCGCGGGCCGGCACGCGCCGGTCAGCCTCGCCTGCGTGACCTCGGCGCTGTTCGACTTCCTGCCGCCGCTGGTCCGCGCCCTGCAGGCCGCCGCCCCGCAGGCCGCGCTCAACGTGCGGGAGATGGACACGTCCGACGCGGTGGAGGCGCTGCGCCGCGGCGAGGTGGACCTCGCCCTCGTACGGCTCGACCGCGACCGGCACCCGATCCGGCTGCGTCCGCTCGGCGCGGACATGCTGGCCGCCGCCCTGCCCCAGGGGTACCCGCTGGCGGGCGAGGCCACGCCCCTGCCGCTGGCGGCGCTCGCCGACGAGCCGATGCTGGTGCTGCCCCGCGCCATCTCGCCCGCCTATTCGGACGCGATGGTCGCCGCCTGCCGCGCCGCCGGCTTCGCGCCGCGCGTGGTGCGGGAGGTGGGCTCGGCCATGGCGCAGCTCGGCTTCGTCGCGGCCGGGCTCGGCGTCGCGCTCGTCTCGGCCGGCATGGCGCGGCTGCGCCCGCCGGGCGTCGCGTTCCGCGAACTGGCCGGCCCGATCCGCGCGGTGGGCGTCGCGCTGGCCTGGAACGCCGAGCGCGAGAGCGAGGCGACGCGCCTCGCCCTGGCACTGACCGAGGGGCTGTTCCCCCCGGTTGGCGCGGCGCCCGGCGCCCTCTAGCCTCCCGCCATCGGGAGAAAGGCGAGAGATGAGCAGTCCCTACGACCTCGTGCTGCGCGGCGACATCGTGCTGGCGGACCGCGTGCTGGCGGGCGGCTACGTCGCCGTGCGCGGGGAAGCGGTCGCCGCCATCGGCGAGGGCGAGCCGCCACCGGCGAAGCAGGTCGCCGACCACACCGGGCAGCTGGTGATGCCGGGCCTGGTGGACGGCCACATGCACACATCGAGCAGCACGGGCTGGCCGGGGATCGAGGGCTCGACGATGTCCGCCGCGGCGGGCGGCGTCACCACGGTCTGCGACATGCCCTACGACGTGCCCAACCCCGTCACCTCGGCGGCCCTCTTCCGGGAGAAGGTCGAGTGGGTCGGGCGGCTCGCCCATGTGGACGTCGCCCTCTACGGCACCATCCGCAAATCGGGTGGCCTGGAGGAGATCGCCGGCATCGCGGAGGCGGGCGCCTCCGCCTTCAAGGTCTCCACCTATGAGTACGACGCGCACCGCTTCCCGCGCATCGACCACCCCACCATGGTCGCCGCCTTCGCCGAGATCGCGCAGACGGGCCTGATGGTCGCGGTCCACAACGAGGACCAGGAGATGGTGGTGCGCCTGACGGAGCAGGCGAAGGCCGCCGGCCACCTCTCCCCGATCTGGCACTGCCGCACGCGCCCGCCGCTGGCCGAGACGATGGCGGACCTCGAGATCTTCGAGATCGGGCTCGAGACGGGCGCGCATGTCCACATCGCCCACTCCTCCCTCGCGCGGGGCTTCGAGATCGCGCAAGTCTTCCGCGGCATGGGGGCGAAGGCCTCGGGCGAGGCCTGCATCCAGTACCTCTGCATGACGGAGGAGGACATCATCCGCCTGCAGGGCTTCGGCAAGTGCAACCCGCCCTTCCGCACGGCCGCGGAGGTGGAGCGGATGTGGGAGGCGATCGGCAAGGGCATCGTGGACTACGTCTCGACCGACCACGCGCCCTGGCCGCGGCCGCGCAAGGAGTACGCGGGCGACATCTTCGCGGTCGGCGCGGGGCTGACGGGCATGCAGAGCTTCGCGCCGCTGATGTACACCCTGCTGGCCGAGCGGGGGCTGCCGCCGACGCTGATGGCCCGGCTCTGCTCCGAGCGCCCGGCGCGCTTCCACGGGCTCGACCCGAAGAAGGGCGGCATCCGGCTCGGCGCCGACGCCGATTTCTGCGTCCTCGAACGCGGCGAGTTCGTGTTCGACGAGCGCCAGATCCGCGACCGGGAGGATGCGCGCTGGTCCCCCTATCACGGCCGCGCCATGAAGGCGCGCGTGGCCGCCACCTGGCTGCGCGGCACCCAGATCTGGGATGGGTCGGAGGTGAAGGCGCGGCCCGGCACCGGGCGCTTCGTCCCCCGCCAGCACCGGAGGAGCGCGCTCGATGGCTGACCGTCGCCCGCCGGGCGCGCATGGCCGGCCGCCCCGGCAACGCTGGGTCAAGCGGCCTCCGCGCCCCTCGCGCCCGCCGGCGGTGCTCGCGCCGGTGCGGCCGGGGCGCGACCAGGCGCTGCTCGGCCTCGGGCTTGGCCTTGCGCTCGCGCTGCTGGCCGTGCTGGTGACGCCGAACCTGACGGAGCGCGAGGGCATGACGGGACTTGCCGCCGGCCTCGCCTTCTCTGGCGGCTTCGCCATCGTCTGGCGCGGCGCGGGCGGCACCCTCGATGACCTCAGGAGGCTGTTCCGATGAGCCGCATCATCCGTGTCGCCGGCGCCCAGATGGGGCCGACCCAGCGTGCCGACAGCCGCGCACGGACGCTGGCGCGCATGATCGCATTGCTGGAGGGCGCGGCGGCGCAGGGCGCGCAGCTCGTGGTCTTCCCCGAGCTCGCCTTCACCACCTTCTTCCCGCGCTGGCCGATGGACCACGACAGCCCGGAGCTGCTCGGCTGCTTCGAGCGGGAGATGCCGAACCCCGCCGTGCAGCCCCTGTTCGACAGGGCGCGGGAGCTGGGTGTGGGATTCTACGTCGGCTACGCGGAGCTGACGCCGGAGGGGGAACGCTTCAACTCCGCCGTCACCGTCGGGCCGGATGGCCGCATCCTGTTCAAGTACCGCAAGGTCCACCTGCCCGGCTCCGACCACGTGAAGCAGGGCCAGCGCTACCAGCAGCTCGAGAAGATGTACTTCAGCTACGGCGACCTCGGCTTCCCCGTCGCACGCGACCCCGCCGCGTGGGGCCGGCCCGTCATGGGCATGCTGGTCTGCAACGACCGCCGCTGGCCGGAGGCATGGCGCGTGCTGGCGCTGCAGGGCGCGGAGATCGTGATGGTCGGCTACAACTCCGCCGCCTATGACCCGAACGGTGGCGAGGGCGAGAGCGCCGAGCGGCGCACCTTCCACTCCATCCTGGCGGCCCAGGCCAATGCCTACATGAACGCGTGCTGGGCGGTGGCGGTGGCGAAGGCGGGGGTGGAGGACGGGGCCGGGCTGATCGGCGGCTCCTGCATCGTGGACCCGAACGGGATCGTGGTGGCGCAGGCCGCAACGCTCGGCGACGAGGTGATCCTGGCCGATGTGGACCTCGACGCCTGCCGCCAGGGCAAGGAGAAGATGTTCAACTTCGCCGCCCACCGCCGGCCGCAGTGGTACGGGCCGATCACGGGTCAGGCGGGGGCGGTGGTGCCGGACTGACGCCCGGCGTGGCCGGCATCGCCCATGGCGGGGTGGCCGGCCATGGCTCCTGGGTCAGCGCGCTGGGGTCACGCCCCTTGATTCGCGGGGCGTCGGCTGACTAATGCGGAGGCCAGCCGTGCCTCCGCATCCAGGACGCGCCATGGATCTCTCGGCCCTGCGGATCTTCCGCGCCGTCGCCCGCGAGGGCGGCGTCACCCGCGCGGCGGAACGCCTCCACCGCGTCCAGTCCAACGTCACGACCCGCGTCCGCCAGCTCGAGGAGGAGCTCGGCGTGCCCCTCTTCATCCGGGAGGGCAAGCGGCTGCACCTCTCGCCCGCAGGCCAGGTGCTGCTCGGCTATGCCGACCGGCTGCTCGACCTCGCGGAGGAGGCGCGGGAGGCGGTGCAGGATGCCCGGCCGCGCGGCGTGCTGCGCCTTGGCGCCATGGAGAGCACGGCCGCGGTGCGCCTGCCCGGGCCGCTCACCGAATACCAGCGCCGCCACCCCGACGTGACGATCGAGCTGCGCACGGGGAACCCGCAGCAGCTCGCGACCGCCGTGCTCGCCAACGAGATCGACGCTGCCCTGGCGGCCGAACCCGTCCCGGACGGACCGTTCGAGCAGCGGCCGATCTTCGCGGAACGGCTTGTCATCATCACCGCCGCCGGTCATCCCCCGCTCACCCTGCGTCCCGGCGGGAACCTGCCACCCCGTGTCATCGCGTTCGAGGTCGGCTGCCCGCATCGCCGCAGGCTGGAGGAATGGTATGCGCGGCAGGGCGGCATGCCGGAGCGCATCACCCAGATGGGCTCGTACCACGCCATACTCGGGAGCGTCGTGGTCGGCATGGGCATCGCATTGGTCCCCGAAAGCGTGCTCGAAACCTTTCCCGGACGCGGGCGGCTCGGCGTGCATGGCCTGCCCGCGGGTGACGACATGGCGTGGACGATGCTGTTCTGGCGCAGGGGCGCGCATTCGCCAAAGCTCTCGGCACTGGCCGAGGTGCTGGCCGAGCACGGCGACGACAGCACGCCATTCATCTCCTGACGTGAACAAAGGCATCTTTTTTATTCATTTTTCTTCATGCTCGAGGCGCGGGAAGGTTCGGCGCCGACGGGCTCCGTGGTGGAGGCCGTCGGGCGGGAGACCTTCCGATGACACGAGAGCAGGCGGAGCGTGTCGCCGAAACCTGGCGCGTGGTGCTGCCGATGGCCGAGGACGCCGTGGGCATCTTCTACGAGCGGCTCTTCGAGATCGATCCCTCGACGCGGCCGCTCTTCGCCGCGGTGCCGATGAGCAGGCAGCGGCGGAAACTGGCAGCCGCGCTCGACGCGGCCGTGCGCGGACTCGCCGCTCCGGAGGCGCTGCTGCCGGTGCTGCGTGAGCTTGGCGAGCGGCACGCGCGGTACGGCGTGAGGGATGCACATTACGACAGCGTCGGCGCGGCGCTGCTCTGGACCCTCGAGACGGGGCTGGGCGAGGCCTGGACTCCCGCGACATCCGCGGCCTGGGCGGCGGCCTACGGCCTTGTGGCCAACACGATGCGCGCCGCCGCCCCACCGGCGCAGGCCGCGTGACAGTCAGCATCGATCAGGAAGGGAAGCACCGATGGTGTTCGTGGTGATCGCACAGGACGGACGCGACGAAGGCGCCGTGCCGCGTCGGATGGCAACGCGCCCGCGTCACATGCAGCGCATCATGCCCTGCGCGGAGCGCGGGGAGTTGCTGGCCGGCATCGCGCTGCTGAACGAGCCCGGGGGCCGGATGGTGGGATCGGTGATGGTGCTCGACCTGCCCGACGAGGAGGCCGTCCGCGCCTGGCTGGCTGCGGATCCCTATGCCGAAGCCGGCGTGTGGCAGGACATCACGATCCTGCCCGGCCGCGTGGCGCCGCTGCCGTACCGGCCGCTCGGCCAGGCAGCGGCGTGAAGTCGGGGGGGCCTGCCGGCGTCCGGCAAGGCCTCCGTCCTTGCGCCTTCATGAGCCGATCGGCCCCGCGCCAGCGGGAAGCGCCTTCCGGCGCGAGGCCTGCCTGGCGCTTCACGGGGCAAATGGTGGCAGCAGGCCGAGCCGGTTCTCGATCACGGCGAACCAGGTCAGCTCCTCCGGCGCCGTCCCGGCGGGCGGCCTGACGCGGAGCCGCCCGACGGCATCCGTCTCCCGGATCGCCCGCTCCACCGCCTGGCCGATGTTGCCGCCGGCCGTCTCAACGGTGCCCGGCGCCACCGCCAGCACGATGTCGCAGTGCATGGCGCGCGGGGCGCCCATCTCCGCCCGCCGCCCTGCAATGCGGGTCAGGCGTGCGTTCACGTCGGCCGTCCGGTCCGCGCAGACGAGGTCGCCCTTGCGGGGCGCGTAGTCGGCGACGTCGCGCGCGATGAAGGGCGCGGACGCACCGAAGCGGTCGCCATGCCGGATCACGTGGTCCAGGTACATGCGGTGGCCGACGCTCGGCGGAAAGTCGAAGGGCGCGACGCCGGCATTCGCCATGACATAGGAGATGAAGGCCGCCGACCAGGGCTCGTCCGACCAGGTGGCGGCACAGGCCCCGTTCGCGCGCGCGGCGAAGCGCGCCCTGTTCCTCGGCACGAAGCCGGCGGGCATGGATACCGCGTTCCAGTACGCCATGACGCGGTGGAAGTTGGCGACGCGACTCTCCGGCGCTTCGGCGCGGCCCTCGCAGACGGCCTCACGCCCGGGGCGCTGGGTGACCTGGGTGGCGCGCCACGCCTCCCACTCCGCAAGCTCGTCGCGCGTGATGCGCAGCATCCGCTCGCGCACCGCGGGTGCATAGCTGGTCGGCGCCTCCGGCACCGCGGGAAGCTGCGGCGCCTGACAGGCGGCCAGCAGCAGGGCCGCCAGGATGGCGAGGTGCGGTGCGGGCATGGGACCTCCTCCTGGGTGGAGGCTGCCGGCTTCGCAGGCGGCGGTCACCGGGGGTAGGCTGCGCCCTCCAGTCACCTTGCACGGACCCGCGCATGCCCCGCCGCCTGACGCTCGCCGCCGCCCAGCTCGGCCCCATCCAGAAGGCGGAGGGCCGCGACGTCGCCGTGGGCCGCATGGTCCGGCTGATGGAGACCGCGCACCGCCGCGGCGCGGAGGTGGTGGTCTTCCCCGAACTCGCGCTCACCACCTTCTTCCCGCGCTGGTACCACGAGAACCTGGCCGAGGCCGACCACTGGTACGAGCACGCCCTCCCCTCGAACGAGACGGCGCCGCTGTTCGAGGCCGCGCGGCGCTACGGCATCGCCTTCCACCTCGGCTACGCGGAGAAGACGCCCGAAGGCCGGCGCTTCAACACGGCGGTTTTCGTCCACCCCTCGGGCGAGGTCGTGCTGAAGTACCGCAAGGTTCACCTGCCCGGACATGCCGAGTACGACCCGGTGCGCAAGGTCCAGCACCTCGAGAAGCGCTACTTCGAGCCGGGCGACCTCGGCTTCCCCGTCGCGCGCGCGCCGGTCGGCGAGGCGGGCCCGGTGAATGTCGGCATGATGATCTGCAACGACCGCCGCTGGCCGGAGGCGTGGCGGGTGCTCGGCCTGCAGCAGGTCGAGCTGGTCATGCTCGGCTACAACACGCCGAGCCTGAACATGGAGAACAGGGGCTTCGAGGCGCACCACCTGCGCGTCTTCCACTCCCACCTCTCGATCCAGGCGGGCTGCTACCAGAACGCCTGCTTTGCGGTGGCAACCGCGAAGGCGGGCACCGAGGACGGGCATGAGCTGTTCGGGCATTCCATCATTGTCAATCCGCAAGGGGAGATCATGGCCCAGGCGACGAGCTGGGACGACGAGCTGATCGTTGCGGATGCCGACCTCTCGACTTGCGAGCTGGGGCGGTCCACCATCTTCAACTTCGCGAAGCACCGGCGGCCAGAGCACTACGCGCGGATCGTGGAGCAGGTCGGCAGCGTGCCTCCCGCGGAATGGCTTGGCCCCATCGCATAGAGGCCCTGCGTTAAGAATTGCGCAGCAAGCTCATGGCCGAATCGCGCCATGAGCACCGCGTCAGCCCCCCCGCTGGCGTCCGCGATTTCCGTCGCGGCCGCGGCGCGTCCCCCAGGCACCGTCCGGCTGGCCGGACTGGTCCTCCTCCAGCTCGTCTGCGCCCTGTTCCTGCTCGCGATGCTCGGCATCGCCTGCGTGACGGCGCTCGGGCCCGGCTTCGATCCCGCGCCGAAGCCCGAGGCGGCGCTGGACGCCGCCATGCCGCTGCTGCGCTGGTAGCGGCTCCCGCCTCTCGCCCCTGGCATCGGGGGCACAGGTAGGCGCGCGCGCCGGCATCCCCATCTCGGGGACATGCCGGATTCGCTTCCCCCGACTTCCTCGCCACGCCTGCCGCGCCCGCCCATGCCCGCGCGCCCGATGTCGCAGGTCGAGGCCTTCCTCACCCTGCGCCGCAACCCGCTCGAGCTGTGGGGCCGCCCGGCCTATGAGCAGTTGCTGCTGCCCGGGCGGTTCCTCGGCCGCGAGCAGGTGCTGCTGAACGATCCCGAGGGCATCCGCCACGTCCTGATGGCGAACCACGCCAATTACAGGCGCAACATCGGCACGCACCGCGTCCTCGCGCCCGTGCTCGGCAGCGGGTTGTTCCTCGCGGAGGGCGACGCCTGGAAGCGCCAGCGCCGCACCATCGCGCCGGCGTTCGCCCCGCGGACCATGCCCGTGCTCGCCCGCCACGTGATCCATGCGGCGGAGGAGGAAATGGCGGCGCTGCGCGGCATGGCCGGCCGGCCCGTCGAGCTGCTGCCGCGGCTCCAGCGGCTGGCGCTGACGATCGCGGGGCGATCCATGTTCTCGCTCGAGATGGAGCGCTTCGGCGAGGAGCTGCGCGCCCTGCTGATCCGCTACGCGGAGCGCTGGGTGCAGCCCGGCGTGCTCGACCTGGTGCTGCCGGGCTGGATCCCCTCCCCCCTCGATCTCGGCCGCTCGGGCTTCCGGGCGGAGTGGATGCGCTTCGTGGACCGGATGATCGACGCGCGGCTGGCCGAAGGCACGCCGGACGAGATGCGTCCGCGCGACCTCTTCGACCTGCTCGCGACCGCGCGCGACCCGGAGACGGGGGCGCGCTTCGGCCGCGCGCAGCTGCGCGACGAGGTCTCGACCATGATCCTCGCGGGTCATGAGACGACGGCGGCCGCCCTGTTCTGGGCCTTCTACATCGCGGCCCGCATGCCGGAATGGCAGGAGGCCATGGCCGAGGAGGCAGGGGCCGCCGACCTCTCCCCCGAAGGCGCCGCCGCTTCGATGGCGGGTCTGCCGCGCGTCCGCGCGCACATCGACGAGACGCTGCGCCTCTACCCGCCCGCCTTCCTGATCGTCCGTGAGGCGAAGGAGGAGGACGTGGTGGCCGGCCACCGCGTCGCACCGGGCACCGTCATCTCCGTCTCGCCTTGGATCCTCGGGAGGCACCGGAAGCTCTGGGACCGGCCGGAGGAGTTCCGGCCGGAGCGCTTCATGCCCGGCGCGCCGCCACCGGACCGCTTCGCCTACATGCCCTTCGGCATCGGCCCGCGCATCTGCGTCGGCGCCCGCTTCGCGCTGACCGAGGCGGTGCTGGTCATGGCGGCGCTGCTGCGGGGCCTGCGGGTGGAGCCCTGGGGCCGGGGCTACCTGGTGCCCCGCGGCCTCGTCACCACCCAGCCGGACCGGCCGGTGCGGTTCGTGCTGCACGCGCGCTGAGGGGCACCCGCCGCCGCCTGCTGCGTTGCGGTCCCGGATCGCAGCGGGAGGCGGAATGAGCCTGGAGGATGCGGGGGCGCGCTGGATGCGCCACATGCGGGAAGGCGAGTGGGAGGCGGCGTGGCGCCTCTCCGACAGCGGCATCGCCGCGCGCGGCGGCGTCGTGGACTGGCGGGCGCCGCGGCACCTGCAGCACATCTGGGACGGCTCGCCCTTCACCGGCCGGCGCGTGCTCGTGCGCTGCTATCACGGACTCGGCGACACCATTCAGTTCATCCGGTTCGTGCCCCTGCTGGCCGCCATCGCGGCCGAGGTCACCGTCTGGGCGCAGCCGGCGCTGCTCCCCTTGCTCGCCACCATGCGCCCCGCGCCCCGCCTGCTGCCGCTGCATGACGGCACGCCGGAGGCCGAGTACGATGTGGATGTGGAGGTGATGGAACTGCTCCACGCCTTCCGCTGCACGCCCACGACCCTGCCCGCCGACGTACCTTACCTGCACCCCCCTGCCCGGCCGCGTCCAGGGGCTGCGGCCCTGGCCGTCGGCCTGGTCTGGCGTGCGGGGGAATGGGACCCCGGGCGCTCCATCCCCGTGCCCCTCCTGTTGCCGCTGGCGAACATCCCTGGCGTGGCGCTGCACATCCTGCAGCGCGGGCCGGCACTGGCGGAGTGGCCGGCGGGCCTTGGCACCGTCTCCGGGTCGGACGACCCGCTGGAGGCGGCCTCCGTCATGCGATCGCTCGACCTAGTGTTGAGCGTCGACTCGATGCCGGCGCACCTGGCCGGCGCCCTCGGCGTGCCGGTCTGGACGCTGGTGCAGCACCGGGCGGATTGGCGCTGGATGGAAGGGGGCGAGACCTCCCCCTGGTATCCCTCCATGCGCCTCCTGCGACAGCCGGCGCAGGGCGACTGGGCCGCGGTGATGGACACCGTGGGTAGGCGGCTGCGAGCCCTCGCGGCAGGGTGAGGGAAGAGTCAGCGAAACGTCACTTCTCAATGCTTGACGCCCCCCCTCGGACATGGGCTAGGCAGGTTCGAAAGATCAACGATAAGGCCGCCGCCAATGCCCTTCAGCGATCCTCGGCCGGACCCGGCCGAGCTTGGATGCTTCGTTGCGCTCTGCGGTGACCGCCGCTGGGCCGAACGCATGGCCGAGATCGCACAAAGGGCGAAACGCAGCTCCCTTTCCGGCCGCGCCGCGCAGCAGCGCCATGCACTGGAGATCGCGCTGTCCAAGCTCTGCGATCCCACGGCCATGGAGAAGGCGAGCCTCGCAGAGCGCAGGGTCTGCGCCTTCGCGCTCGAGGCCGTGCGGCTGGCCGACACGCTGCCGGCCGCGCGCCGCGACCGCCTGCGCGCGGAGATCGAGGCCGGGCTGACCGGGGAAGCCACCCTGGTGCCCTTGTTCCACCTGCTGCGCACTGCGGCGCTCCACCGTGTCCGCGGCTTCGAGGTGGCCTTCGCCGGCTTGGCCGAGGACGCCCCCTACGACCTGCGCGTGACGCGGGAAGGGCGCAGCCTGGAGGTAGTCTGCGAAACCGTCTCGGCCGAGGAGGGCCGGCCCGTCCATCGCGGCGATTGGTGGGCGCTGGTGGACCGCATCAACCCGGACCTGCAGACCTGGCTGGCCGCGCACCCCGGCCGCTACCTGCTCAAGATGACCCTGCCCGAGGGCATGGCCACGGAGGCGCAGGTGGCCGATCTGCACCGCCGGATCACCACCCTCCTGCAGGAGCAGCGGCGGCAGGAATCGAGCGCCGATGCGGTGTTGAAGCTCGATCCGCTGGTGCTGGCGGGCGCCCAGGCGGCCGCGCAGGGCCTGCCGGCGCGGCTGCGCGCCCAGTTCGGAGAGGAGGCGCACCTGGCCGTCACCACCGACCCGGCCGGCGGGTCGGTCTTCGCGATGGCGGCGCGGGCCGGGCGCGAGAACACCGTGCCGGACGCCCTGACGCGCCGCATGCGTCTGGCGGCGGAGTCCCGCCTGACGGGCGCCACGCCCGGCATCCTCTCCATCTTCGTCGAGGATGTGGACCGGGCCGAGTGGCGGGGCCTGCGCGAACGGCTCGAACTGGAGGGCGCGGCGCGGCGCTGGCTGACCGAGCCCTCCGCGCGGCGCGTCGTCGCCGTGTCCTGCACCAGCCGGATGGAGCTGTTCGGCCTGCCGGCGCCCGATGCGGCGCCGGACGGGGAGCTTCGGTTCCGCAACCCGTCCCATCCGGCTGCGAAGGATCCGGTGCTCCTGCCCGCGATCTCGTCCTCGGTCTGATTTCGTAATCTTTGTTCGTGAGTTGATGCGGCGGCGGGCAACCGCCTTGTTCGGGACACGTTCGCGGCGCCAGGATGGTTCATCCGCGCCAGGGAGGCCAAGCGGCCCTGGCGCGGACGTGCCGTGGACCAGCATCGCAGGAACCCCGAGCCGTCATGACCGAACGCGACATGGACCGGAAGCTGAGCGAACTCGACCGGCTTCTGAATGACCCGGACACGAAGATGGACCCACACCGCGTGTGGTCGCTGTTGGCCGAACTGAGCGCGCCGCGCAGCGCGGGACAGCCCAAGACCGCCTGATCAGGCGTCCAGCCGGGCGGCGATCAGGAACTCCCGGTTCCCCTCCGGACCCGTGATCGGGCTGGGCTCCACCCCGATCACCCTCCAACCCGGCAACCCGGCCCACCAGGCGGTGACCGCGTCGCAGACGGCGCGGTGGACGGCCGGGTCGCGCACCACGCCCCCCTTTCCGACGGCCTCGGGCCCCGCCTCGAACTGCGGCTTGATGAGGGCCACGGCCCAGGCCCCGGGCGCGAGCAGCGCCAGCGGCGCCGGCAGCACGGTCCGCAGCCCGATGAACGAGGCGTCGCAGACGAGCGCATCGGCTTGCTCGGGCACGTGCTCCGCGCCCAGGTGGCGGGCGTTCACCCTTTCCAGCACAACCACCCGCGGGTCGGAGCGCAGCTTCCACGCCAGCTGCCCATGGCCCACATCCACGGCATGGACGCGCGCCGCGCCGCGAGAGAGCAGCACGTCCGTGAACCCGCCGGTCGAGGCGCCGATGTCGAGGCAGACGCGCCCCTCGGGCGACAGGCCGAAGTGGTCGAGCGCATGGGCGAGCTTGACGCCCCCCCGCGAAACCCAGGGGTGGTCCTGGCCGCGCACCTCGAGCGGCGCATCGGCGGCGATGGCCTGCCCCGCCTTCTCGATGCGGAGCGTACCCGAGTAGACCTTCCCCGCGAGGATGAGCGCCTGGGCCCGCGTGCGGCTCTCCACCAGGCCCCGGTCCACCAGGGCCTGGTCGGCGCGCGCCTTCACGCCCGCGCCGGCTGCGCCCCGGCCTCTACGCCGAGCGCCGAAAGCGCGGTCGCCACGATGTGGCGCGCGTTCAGCCCGGCCGTGTCGTACTGCACCTTGGGCGCGGCATGGTCCAGGAAAGCATCGGGCAGCACCATCGGGCGCACCCGCAGGCCCCCATCCAGCAGCCCGGCATGGGCCAGGTGGTGCAGCACGAGCGAGCCGAAGCCGCCGACCGAGCCCTCCTCGATCGTGACCAGCACCGCATGCTCCCGCGCCAGCCGCTCCACCAGCGCGGTGTCGAGCGGCTTGGCGAAGCGCGCATCGGCGACGGTGGCGGAAAGGCCGCGCGCCGCCAGCTCCTCCGCCGCCGCCAGGCATTCCGGCAGGCGCGCCCCGTAGGAGAGGATGGCGATCTGCGCCCCCTCCCGCAGCACGCGGCCACGCCCGATCTCGAGCGGCGTGCCGCGTGCGGGCACGGGCAGGCCGGTCCCCTCGCCGCGCGGGTAGCGGAAGGCGCTCGGCCGGTCATCGATGGCGGCAGCCGTCGCCACCATGTGGGCCAGCTCCGCCTCGTCGGCCGCGGCCATCAGGACCATGTTCGGGATGCAGCCGAGATAGGCGACGTCGTAGGCGCCCGCGTGGGTCGCGCCGTCGGCGCCGACCAGCCCGGCACGGTCCATCGCGAAGCGCACGGGCAGCGACTGCAGCGCCACGTCGTGCACCACCTGGTCGTAGGCGCGCTGGAGGAAGGTGGAGTAGATCGCGCAGAAGGGCTTCAGCCCCTCCGTCGCCATGCCGGCCGCGAAGGTCACCGCGTGCTGCTCCGCGATGCCGACATCGAAGCAGCGGCGCGGGAAGCGCCGGGCGAAAAGGTCGAGCCCCGTGCCCGCCGGCATCGCGGCGTTGATGGACACGATGCGCTCGTCGGCCTCGGCCTCCGCCAGCAGGGCCTGGGCGAAGACCTTGGTGTAGGAGGGCGGGCCCGGCGGCGCCTTCGCCTGCTCGCCCGTGATGACGTTGAACTTCGCGACGCCGTGGTACTTGTCGCTGCTCGCCTCGGCCGGCGCGTAGCCCTTCCCCTTCTGGGTCACGACGTGCAGCAGGATGGGCTGCCCCTCATCCGCGTCGCGCAGGTTCCGCAGCACGGGGAGCAGGTGGTCGAGGTCGTGGCCGTCGATCGGGCCGACGTAGTAGAAGCCCAGCTCCTCGAACAGGGTGCCGCCGGTCAGCAGGCCGCGCGCATACTCCTCCGCGCGGCGGGCCGTGCGCTCGATCGGGCGCGGGAAGCGCTTCGCGAGCCGCCCCATCAGCTCCCGCAGCGAGAGGAAGGGCCGGGAGGAGATGAGGCGCGAGAGGTAGGCGCTCATGGCGCCCACCGGCGGCGCGATCGACATGTCGTTGTCGTTGAGCACGACGATCAGGCGCGATTTCAACGCGCCGGCGTTGTTCATGGCCTCGTAGGCCATGCCCGCACTCATCGCGCCGTCGCCGATAACCGCGATGACGTGCCGGTCGTCGCCTTTCAGGTCGCGCGCGACTGCCATGCCGAGCCCGGCGGAGATGGAGGTGGAGGAGTGCGCGGCGCCAAAGGGGTCGTACTCGGATTCCGACCGCTTGGTGAAGCCGGACAGCCCGCCCTCCTGCCGCAGGGTCCGGATGCGGTCGCGCCGGCCGGTCAGGATCTTGTGCGGGTAGGCCTGGTGGCCGACGTCCCAGATCAGGCGGTCGCGCGGGGTGTCGAAGACGGCGTGGATCGCGACCGTCAGCTCCACGACGCCGAGCGAGGCGCCGAGATGCCCGCCGGTCTGGCTGACGGCGTGGACCGTCTCGGCCCGCACCTCCTCAGCCAGCTGCTTGAGCTGCTCGGCGGAGAGGTTGCGCATGTCCGAGGGAATGCGGACGCGGTCGAGCAGCGGGGTGGCGGGCGGTGGCGCCATGATCTCTTAACTTCTCCTCGCGACGGTGTAGTCGGCCAGCATCCGCAGCAGATCGGCCTTCTCGCCGAAGCTGTCCAGGTGCCGGCGCGCCTGCTCCACCAGGCGTTCGGCCTGCATGCGGGCCCGTTCAACTCCGAGTAGCCCGACGAGCGTCGCCTTGCCCGCGCCGGCGTCCTTCCCGGTGGCCTTGCCCACCTCGTCCGCGCTGCCGGTCGCGTCCAGCAGGTCGTCGGCAATCTGGAAGGCGGCGCCGATGTCGCGCCCATAGGCGGCCAGCGCCATCCGCTGCTGCCCGGGCGCCTTGCCGAGGATCGCGCCCGCCTCGGCCGCGAACTCGATCAGCTTGCCGGTCTTCAGAAGCTGCAGCCGCCCGACCGCGGGCTCGTCCAGCGCGGCGCCGTCGCGCTCGGCCAGCATGTCGAGCATCTGGCCGCCGCACATGCCCCGCGGGCCGGCGGCGCGTGCCAGGCAGCGCACCAGTTCGGCGCGCACGGCAGGGTCGGCATGGGTCTCGGGCTCGGCCAGCACGCAGAAGGCGTTGGCCTGCAGCGCGTCCCCGGCCAGGATCGCGGTCGCCTCGTCGAAGGCGCGGTGCGCGGTCGGCTTGCCGCGCCGCAGGTCGTCGTCG
Organism: Acetobacteraceae bacterium; assembly: GCA_035644895.1. GTDB lineage: Bacteria > Pseudomonadota > Alphaproteobacteria > Acetobacterales > Acetobacteraceae > Falsiroseomonas. The sequence continues at coordinate 18,465 of DASQNQ010000348.1, forward strand.
TCCATCGCCGGCAGGTCGTCGTGCACGAGGGAGTAGGCGTGCAGCATCTCGACTGCGGCGGCCACCCGCAGCGCGGCCGAGCGCGAGACGGCGAACTGCCGCGCGCCCTCCAGCACCAGGAAGCCGCGTAGGCGCTTGCCGCCGCCGATGGCCGCGTAGCGCATCGCCTCGAACAGCCGCGCCTCCGGGCCCTCCGGGGTGGGCAACAGGCGGGAGAGGGCGTCGTCGATCTCGGCGGCCGCCTCGGAGAGCGCGGGCGCGAGCCCGCCAGGCATGTCGGACATGGCAGGCCTACTCGACGTCGCGCAGGGAGGGGCCGGCCGGGCCTTCGACGATCTTCTGCACCTTTGCCTCAGCCTCGGCGAGCTTCGCCTCGCAGTGGCGGCGGAGGGCGGCGCCGCGTTCGTACTGGGTGATCGCCTGCTCCAAGCGCCCCTGCCCGCCTTCCAGGGTTCGGACGATCTGTTCGAGCTCGGCGAGGGCCTCCTCGAAGGAGAGCTCCTCGACGGGGGGCGGGGCGGGTTCCGTGCCCGCGGCGGCGGTGGCTGGCATCTCAACAGGATAGCCCGGCCGGTGCCGGGCGCCAGCCCCGGGGCGCACGCCTTATTCGGGCTCGATCCCGGCCGCCCGGATGGCGTCCGTCCACTTCCGCGTCTCGGCCGCCATGAAGGCCGAGGCCTCCTCCGGCGAGGAGGTCCGCAACGCCATGCCGAGCGAGTTGCCCAGCCGGTCGCGCAGCTCCGGCCCCTCGGCCGCGGCGCGCACCGCGGCGTTCAGGCGCTGGATGGCATAGGCGGGCGTCCCCGCGGGCGCCACCAGCACGAACCAGGCGAAGATCTCGTAGGCCGGCAGGTTCGCGGCCTGCGCCACCGTCGGCACGTCGGGCAGCTGCGCCGAACGCTCCCGCGTCGTCACCGCCAGGGCGCGGAGCCCGCCGTTCTGCGTCTGGGGCAGGATCACCGCCTGGTCGGCGACGAACAGGTCCACGCGTCCGGCCATCAGGTCCTGCACCGCCTGGGGCGAGGACCGGTAGGGCACGTGCAGCAGCTTCACCCCGGCCATCGCCGCCAGCATCTCGGTCGCCACGCGCTGGGAGGAGGAGGCGGAGGCGAAGGTGATGGCTTCCGGCCGCGCGCGGGCGGCGGCGATCAGGTCGGCCAGGGTCCGGTGCGGCCCATCGCCGCGCACCGCCACCAGCAGCGGCACGGTGGCCAGCGTGGAGACGGGGGCGAAGGCGCGCTCCATGTCGAACGGCACGCGGCGGAAGAGCGCGTTGGCGGCGGCGTTGGTGCTGTTCGTGCCGAACAGCAGCGTGGTCCCGTCCGGCGCGGCGCGGGCAACCGCCTCCGCCCCGATCAGGCCGTTGGCGCCGGCGCGGTTCTCGACCACCACGGGGTGCCCGAGGGTGGGGCGCATCCCCTCCGCGAAGAGGCGCGCGACGGTGTCCGTGGCGCTGCCCGGCGCAAAGGGCACGATGCCGCGCACGGGCCCGGGCGGCCAGGCGCCGCCCGGCGTGCCCTGCGCCCTGACCTGGGCGGCGAGCGTGGCGGCAGGCAGGGCGGCCAGCAGGTGGCGGCGGCGGATCATGGCGGTCGTTCCTCCTGGCGCACGGGCATAGAGTGGCGCGAGCCGGGGAGCAAGCGGCCCTCAGGCGTGCATCAGCACGCGCACATGCGCGGCGGTGGAGGCGGCCAGCGCGTCGAGATCGTAGCCCCCCTCCAGGATGGAGACGAGCCGCCCCCCGCAGTGCCGGTCGGCGAGGTGGCACAGCCGCTCGGTCAGCCAGGCGAAGTCCGCCTCCCGCACGCGGAGCTGCGCAAGCGGATCGCGCGCATGGGCGTCGAAGCCGGCCGAGATGACCAGCAGCCCGGGCGCAAATGCCTCGAGCGCGGGCAGCACCTCGCGCTCCCAGGCGTTGCGGAAGGCCGTGCCATCCGCGCCGGGCGGCAGCAGGGCGTTGACGATGTTGCCCACCCCGGTCTCATGCGCGTCGCCCGTCCCGGGATAGAGAGGCCACTGGTGGGACGAGGCGTAGAACAGGCTGGCGTCCTGCTCGAAGCAGGCCTGGGTGCCGTTGCCGTGGTGGACGTCGAAATCCACGACAGCCACCTTCGCGATGCCGTGGACCGCCTGGGCGTGGCGCGCGGCGACGGCGGCGTTCGCGAAGAGGCAGAAGCCCATCGGCCGGTTGGGTTCCGCATGGTGGCCGGGCGGGCGGGTGGCGCAGAAGACGCGCCGCACCTCGCCCCGGCACACCGCGTCCACGCCAGCCACCGCGGCACCCGCGGCCCGCAGCGCGGCCTCGGCGCTGCCCCAGGACATGATCGTGTCGCCGTCCAGCGCCACGCTGTCGTCGGGCTCCGGCCGGACCGACAGGATCGCCTGCACGTAGCGTTCCGGGTGGACGCGCGAGAGCTGCTCGACGGTTGCCTGCGGCGCCTCGTCGCGCAGCAGGTGGGCGAACTCCTCCCGCTCCAGCGCGCGCAGCACGGCACGCAGCCGGTCCGGGCATTCCGGGTGGTGCGGCCCCGGGTCGTGGTGCAGGCAGGCGCGGTGGGTCAGCAACAGCACGCTCATGGCCCGGCCACCTCCTCCCGCTTGCGCAGCGTGAACCGAAACACCCCACGCTCCTCGGAGAAGGCGACCATCTGGTGCCCCGTCTCCTGGCAATAGGCGCGGAAATCCTTCACCGAGGCCGGGTCGGTCGAGAGCACCGTCAGCCGCGCGCCGCCGGCGAGCGAGCGCAGCGCCTTGTTGGCCTTCAGCACGGGCAGCGGGCAGGTCAGGCCCTGGACGTCGAGGACGGTCTCGCTCATGTGGCCGATCCCACCACTGCGGCGTGGCGGCGGCAAGCCGACCTTTTCCGGTGAGGCGACAGGCCGCCCGGGGCCGGCAAGGCGGCATGCCGCCCTTCCCGCCCCCGCGCCCGACCGTTACCCTGCGCGTCATGGGCTGGCGCATCGGCATCGACCTTGGCGGCACGAAGACGGAGGTCGCGCTCCTCGACCCGGGCGGCGCCGTGCGGCTCCGGCGGCGCGAGGCGACGCCTGGCCGCTACGAGGACGCGGTCGCCGTGATCGCCGCCCTGGTGCGCAGCGCCGCGGCGGAGGCTGACGGCCCGTGCAGGGTCGGTGTCGGCATCCCCGGCAGCGAGAGCCCGGCGGGCGGCCTGATCCGCGGCGCCAACTCCACCATCCTCAACGGCCGCCCGCTGCGCGCGGATCTGGAGGCGGCGCTCGGCCAGCCCGTGCGGCTGTCGAACGACGCCAACTGCCTGGCGATGAGCGAGGCGGCCGACGGCGCCGGCGCGGGCTTCGGGACGGTCTTCGCCGTCATCCTCGGCACCGGCGTCGGCGCCGGCCTGGTGGTGCAGGGGCGGCTGGTGGAGGGGCGCAACCGCTGCGCCGCCGAGTGGGGCCACAACCCCCTGCCCTGGATGACCGAGGCCGAGTTCCCCGGCCCCCGCTGCTGGTGCGGCCAGCGCGGCTGCATCGAGACCTTCCTGAGCGGGCCGGCCCTCGCCGCCTCCGCCGACGGCCCCGGCGCGCGGGACGCCTCCGGCCTGCCCGCCCGCGCGGCGGCGGGAGACGCCGCAG
>DASQNQ010000349.1:0-4127 GCA_035644895.1 Acetobacteraceae bacterium
GGAAGGGATACGGCTGTGATTATCGTCGAGTCCAATCTCGACGTCGCCGACAACAGCGGCGCGCGGCGCGTCCAGTGCATCAAGGTGCTGGGTGGCTCCAAGCGGCGCACCGCGTCGGTCGGCGACGTGATCGTCGTCTCCATCAAGGAGGCGATCCCGCGTGCGAAGGTGAAGAAGGGCGAGGTTCATCGTGCGGTGATCGTCCGCACGGCGTATCCCGTGCGTCGCCAGGACGGCACTGCGATCCGCTTTGACGGCAATGCCGCCGTGCTGATCAACAAGCAGAACGAGCCGATCGGGACGCGCATTTTCGGCCCGGTGGTGCGCGAGCTCCGGGCACGCAAGTTCATGAAGATCATCTCCCTGGCGCCGGAGGTGCTGTAGGTCATGGCTGCGAAGATCAAGAAGGGTGACCGGGTCCAGGTTCTTGTGGGCCGAGACAAGGGAAAGCGCGGCGAGGTGATTCGCGTGCTGCCCGAGGACAACCGCGCACTGGTTCAAGGCGTGAACGTGGTGAAGCGGCACACGAAGGCGCGCAGCATGGCCCAGGCCGGCGGTATCGTGGAGAAGGAAGCACCGGTCGACCTCTCCAACCTCGCGCTTCTTGACCCAACGACGGACAAGCCGACGCGCGTCGGGTTCAAGGTGCTTGAGGATGGCCGGAAGGTGCGGGTGGCGAAGGGCTCGGGCGAGGTGATCGACCGATGAGCGACACGAAGAAGGGGGCGGGCAAGGCACCGGCTCCGAAGAAGGCTGCTGCAGCGGGCGGCGGTGAGGGCCGGGGCGCGCCGGGATTGGCGGCGAAGGCCGGGGCGGCGATCGCGTCGCCGAAGGAGGCTCCCCGCCTGCGCCGTCTCTATGACGAGGTGGTACGCCAGCGCCTGCAACAGGAGTTCGGGTACAAGAACCCGATGGAGGTGCCGAAGCTCTCGAAGATCGTCATCAACATGGGGGTCGGCGAGGCGGCGGGCGATAGCAAGAAGCTCGACTCGGCGGTGGCGGACCTTATGGCCATCGCGGGACAGAAGCCGGTCAAGACGATCGCCAAGAAGGCCATCGCCGGCTTCAAGATCCGTGAGGGCCAGGCGATCGGGTGCAAGGTCACCTTGCGCAAGGCACGCATGTACGAGTTCCTGGACCGGCTGGTGACCATTGCGCTCCCGCGGGTTCGGGACTTCCGCGGCATCCCGGGCAATCGCGGCTTCGACGGCCGTGGGAACTACGCCATGGGACTGAAGGAGCAGATCGTGTTCCCCGAGATCAACTACGACAAGGTGGACACGGTACGGGGCATGGACATCCAGTTTGTGACCACGGCGAAGACAGACAAGGAAGCGAAGGCTCTGCTCAAGGCCTTCGATCTTCCCTTCCAGAATTGATCTTGGAAAACCGCCGGGGCCTCGTCCCTGGCAGGTTCCGGAGGAACTGAACCGAATGGCGAAAACATCTGCCGTCGAGAAGAACAACCGCCGTGCGCGGCTGTCCAGCGTTCACAAGCCCAAGCGTGATGCGCTGAAGGCCGTGATCATGGACCGCGAGCGACCGGTTGAGGAGCGCTTTGAGGCGACGCTGAAGCTGGCGCAGCTGCCGCGCAACGGTGCCAAGAACCGTGTGCGCCTCCGGTGCGAGCTGACGGGCCGCCCGCGTGGCAACTATCGCAAGTTCAAGCTGAGCCGCAACCAGTTGCGCGAGCTGGCGAGCAACGGGCAGATCCCGGGCCTCGTCAAGGCGAGCTGGTAACAGGAGGGCACGATGTCGGTGTCCGATCCGCTGGGTGACATGCTCACCCGCATCCGCAACGCACAGCGCGCGCGTCAGAGCCGCTGCGTCGCACCCGCCTCCCGCTTCCGGGAAAACGTGCTCGAGGTCCTCAAGCGCGAGGGATACATCCGCGCCTGGGCGACCGAGGAGGTGCGGCCCGGTGTGCGCGTGGTGAACGTCGAGCTGAAATACTCGGAGGGCGAGCCCGCCATCAAGGAGATCACCCGCGTCTCCAAGCCTGGGCGGCGCGTCTACTCCAAGATCCAGGAGTTGCCGAAGTTCTATTCCGGGCTTGGCATCTCCATCCTGTCGACGCCGAAGGGCGTCATGAGCGACAACGAGGCCCGCACCGCCAATGTTGGCGGTGAGGTTCTCTGCCGCGTGTTCTGACGGAGGGCAGGGAACATGTCTCGCGTCGGGAAGTATCCCGTTCCCGTTCCGGCCGGCGTCCAGGTGGCGCTGCAGGGACGGACGATTGTGGCGAAGGGCAGGAACGGCGAGCTGAAGCTGGAGCTTACGGACGCCGTGGACGTGGCCATTGAGAATGGCCAGGTGGCAGTCAGCCCGCGCGGCGACGACCGCCGTGCGCGCACCATGTGGGGCACCACGCGCTCGCTGATCCAGGGCATGGTGCAGGGCGTCTCGACCGGCTTCACCAAGTCGATGGAGATCACCGGCACCGGCTACCGTGCCGCCGTGCAGGGGAAGGACCTCGTGCTGAACCTCGGGTACAGCCACGAAATCCGCTATCCAATCCCGTCCGGCATCAAGATCACCTGCGAGCGGCCGACCGCCGTGAAGGTCGAGGGCGCCGACAAGCGCCAGGTCGGCCAAGTCGCTGCGGAGATCCGCGCCTATCGCGGCCCGGAGCCCTACAAGGGCAAGGGCATTCGATACGACAACGAGGTCATCCTCCGTAAGGAGGGTAAGAAGAAGTAATGGCCGACAAGGTTGCACTCATGACGCGCCGCCGGGCGCGCCTTCGCTATCAGCTGAAGCAGAAGGGCGGCGGGCGTCCGCGCCTTTCCGTTTTCCGCTCCGGCAAGCACATCTACGCCCAGGTGATCGACGACAAGGCGGGCCGCACGCTGGCCGCCGCATCCTCGATCGAGAAGGCGATGCGCGAGGGGCTCAAGACGGGCGCCGACAAGGACGCCGCGACGGCCGTTGGCAAGCTGGTGGCCGAGCGCGCGCTCGCCGCCGGAGTCACGCTGGTGGTGTTCGACCGCGGACCCTACCTCTATCACGGCCGCGTCAAGGCGCTCGCGGAGGCTGCCCGCGAGGGCGGTCTCTCGTTCTAGGGAGTTCGGGTATGGCACGGGAACCGAGGGGCGCCGGCGAGGGCGGCGGCGAGGGTGATCGCCGTCGCGGCCGCGGCCGCGACCGCGATCGGGACAATCGACAGGAGCGCGAGACCGGCGACGAGCTGAAGGACAAGCTCGTTACCATCAACCGCGTGGCCAAGGTGGTGAAGGGTGGCCGTCGCTTCTCCTTCGCGGCCCTGGTTGTCGTCGGCGACGAGAAGGGCCGGGTCGGCTGGGGCGCCGGCAAGGCGCGCGAGGTGCCGGAGGCCATCCGCAAGGCGACCGAGCGCGCCAAGCGTGGCATGATCCGGGTACCGATGCGGGAAGGGCGTACGCTGCATCACGACGTCATCGGGGAGTTCGGCGCGGGACGGGTCATCCTGCGGGCGGCGCCCCCGGGGACCGGCATCATTGCCGGCGGCCCGATGCGTGCGGTGTTCGAGACGCTCGGCATGGGCGACGTCGTGGCGAAGTGCACTGGCACCACGAACCCCCACAACATGGTCAAGGCGACCTTCGCGGCGCTCGGGCGATGCACCTCCCCCCGGGCGGTCGCAGCGCGGCGCGGGAAGAAGGTCTCCGACCTGCTCGGTCCGCGCAGGGACGGCGGGGCCGACGGCACGGCGCAGGAGCAGCCGAATGTCTGAGAGCCAGAAGAAGACCGTGAAGGTGACCCAGACCGGGTCGCCGATCGGCCGGAAGCCGGGCCAGCGCGAGACGCTGATCGGGCTTGGCCTGAACAAGATGCACCGGACGCGCGAGCTGGAGGACACTCCGTCCGTGCGGGGCATGATCCGGAAGGTCGCTCACCTGGTGAAGGTGGAGGGCTGAAGCCATGAAGCTCAACGAGATCCGCGACAACGAGGGCGCGCGGCCCAAGTTCAAGCGCGTCGGGCGGGGCATCGGCTCCGGCAAGGGGAAGACGGCCGGCCGCGGCGTGAAGGGCCAGAAGGCCCGGACCGGCGTGTCACTGAACGGCTTCGAGGGCGGGCAGCTGCCGCTCTACCGCCGCCTGCCGAAGCGTGGCTTCAAGAACCCGTTCCGAAAGGAGTACGCACCTCT
>DASQNQ010000350.1:0-19098 GCA_035644895.1 Acetobacteraceae bacterium
ATCTCGCGACGCTCAACAACGCCGCCGGGCGGCCTGCGCGGACGGTGGTGATCGTGCATGAGGATGGATTTTTCGGCGCTGGGATGGCGCAGCTAATGCAGCGTGGCCTGCCGGGCCGCGGCTTCGAGATCCTGGAGACGATCAGCCACCCGACGCCGGCGCGCGACATGTCCAACATCGCGCTGCGCATCCGCTCGCTGAACCCGGACCTGATCATCCCGTCCAGCTACTATGCCGAGTTCGTGCTGCTCTCCCGCACCCTGCAGCAGCGGCGCATCCGCCCCAAGGGCATCTACTGCGTGCTCAACGGCGCCGCGTCCAACTTCCGCTTCCTGCGCGAATTCCCGGACGCCGCGAACCTGGTGATGGACGTGAACCACTGGGCCGACCCGCGCAAGCCGAAGACGGCGGAGCTGCGCCGGCAGGTGGAGGCCGGGGGCCGGTTCTGGCTCTACAACACGCCGCTCAACTACTCGGCGGTCATGCTCGTCGCCGATGCGCTGGAGCGGGCCGGACGCGCCGACCGCGGCGCGCTGATCGAGGCGCTGGCGCGGACGGATGGCGCCTTCACCCGCCACATCATGCCCTACGGCCCGACGCGGTTCGAGAACGGGCAGAACACCGCCGCGCAGGCGGTGAACACGCAGGTGCAGGAAGGCGACATCAAGGTGATCTTCCCGACCGACTTCGCAGATGCGCGGCCGGTCTTCCCCTGGCCGGCGACCTGACGACCCTTGCGTTCCTACCCGCCGGAGATCGTGCTGGAGGCCGTGCTGAACGGCCTCCTCACAGGGGCCGTCTACGGGCTTGTCGCCCTCGGGCTCACGCTGGTCTACGGCGTGCTCCACATCATCAACTTCGCGCATGGCGCGTTGCTGACGCTAGCCATGTATGCGGCCTTCGTCTGCTGGCAGGTCTTCGGCCTCGATCCCTATCTCGCGATCCTGCCGCTCGTGCCGCTCTTCTTCGTGCTCGGCTACCTGGTGCAGCGCCTGGTGATCGGGCCGGCGAGCCGCGGCGATGACTCCAACATCCTGCTGGTGACGCTCGGGCTCTCGATCATCATCGAGAACGGGCTGCTCGCGGTGTTCCGGTCGGACACGCTCTCCGTCCAGGTGCCCTATGCGATGGAGGTTGTGGAGGTCGGCGCGATGCTGCTCTCCTGGCCGCGCCTCGTGGGCTTCGGGGTGGCGTTCCTCGTCGCGGCCCTGCTCTTCGTGATTCTCGCCCTGACGGACACGGGGCGTGCGATCCGCGCGGTGGCGCGGGAGCGGACCGGCGCCGCGCTGGTCGGGATCGATGTGGGACATGTCTATGCCGTGACCTTCGGGATCGGGACGGCGTGCCTCGCGGTTGCCGCCTGCCTGCTGCTGCCGTCCTTCTATGTCAGCCCGCGCGTCGGGAACGCCTTCGTGCTGGTGGCCTTCACCATCGTCGTGCTCGGTGGCATGGGCAGCGTGGCGGGGGCGCTGCTCGGCGGGCTGTTCATCGGCGTGATGGAGAGCCTGTCGGGCCTCTACCTCGGGGACAGCCTCGGGCAGATCGGCATCTTCGCGATCTTCATCCTGGTTCTGCTGTTCCGGCCGACAGGCCTGTTCGGGGCCAGGGCATGAGCGGCCGCGACCTGCTGCCCATCCTGGCCTTCACCGTTCTGGCGGCCAGCGTGCCCCTGTTCGTCACCGCGGGCACGGTGCTGAACTTCCTGATCTTCACGCTCGTCATCGCGCTGGCGGCCCAGGGCTGGAACATCCTTGGCGGGTATGGCGGGCAGTACTCATTCGGACATGCGGCGTTCTTCGGCACGGCCGCCTATGCGACGGCGCTGCTGCAGCTGCGCCTCGGCGTGAATCCCTACGCCGCCTTCGCGCTCGGCGTCGCCCTGGGCGCGCTGGTCGGGATGGTGATCGGGTTCCTCTCCTTCCGCTCCGGCCTCCGCGGGTCGTACTTCGCCCTGGTCACGCTGGCCTTCGCTGAGGTCTTCCGCGTGCTGGCCAATGCGGCGGAGTTCACGGGCGGCGCCGCGGGCCTGCTCATCCGCCTCGACGTGCGGCCGGCCAATTTCCAGTTTGCGGACCGCGGAACCTTCTACCTCGTGGCCCTCGCCCTCGTGGTGGCGGCGCTCATCGCCACGCGGATGCTCGAGCGCTCTCGTCTCGGCGCGCAGCTCGTCGCGGTCCGGGAGAACGAGGCGGCCGCCCAGGCGCTCGGCGTCGATGCCCTGCGGGTGAAGCTTGCGGCCATCTCGATCTCGGCTGCCATGACGGGCGCGGCGGGCGCACTCTACACGCAGTACTTCCTCTACCTGGATGCGAACATCGCCTACGGCACCTGGATCAGCGTGGAGGCGCTGCTTGCGCCCATCATCGGCGGCGCGGGCACGGTGTTCGGGCCGGTGGTGGGCGCCGTGATCCTGCACGGGCTGGGCGAGTTCGCGAAGTCGCTGGTGGGCCGGGTGCCGGGCGTGGACCTCGTCATCTTCGGCATCCTCCTGATTCTGGTGGTCCGCTTTCCGCCGCGTGATCTGCCCCGCCTGCTGCTCCGGCGGGCCCGGCCTTGAGCGGGGGCGGCGTCTTCCTCGGTGTGCAGGGCGTTTCCAAGCGCTTCGGTGGGCTGCTCGCCGTCGCGGACGTGAACTTCGAGGTGGCGGAGGGCTCGATCAGCGGCCTGATCGGGCCGAACGGCGCGGGCAAGACGACGCTGTTCGCCATCGTCTCCGGTTTCCAGAAGCCGAGCGCCGGCCGCGTGTTCTGGCGCGGGCAGGACATCACGGGACAGCCGCCGCACCTGCTGGCGCGCAGCGGCATCGCCCGCACCTTCCAGATCGTGCAGCCCTTCGCGGGCCTGACCGTGCGGGAGAACATCGCGGTCGGCGCCTTCCTGCGCCACCGCCGCCGCGCCGACGCGCTGGCTGCCGCGGAGCGCGTGGCGGAGCGCGTGGGCCTCTCGGCCGAGCTCGACAAGCCCGCCGCCGCGCTGACGGTCGCCGGGCGCAAGCGCGTGGAACTCGCGAAGGCGCTGGCGACGGAGCCGAGGCTGCTGCTGCTGGACGAGGTGCTGGCCGGTCTGAACCCGTCCGAGGTGCGCGACATCGTGCCCGTGATCCGCGCCCTCCGCGACGGCGGCGTGACGGTGCTGATGATCGAACACGTGATGCAGGCTGTGATGAACCTCTGCGCCATGGTCCATGTCCTGGCGCAGGGTCGCATCATTGCCTCCGGCACGCCGTCCGAGGTGGTGGCGGACCCCGCCGTGGTGGAGGCCTATCTCGGCCATGGCGCGGCCACGCGCCTGGCGGGGGGCGCGCATGCTTGAGGTGGAGGATCTCGTCGCCGGATATGGGCTGACCCGCGTGTTGGAGGGCGTTTCGCTCTCCGTCCAGCCGGGGGAGGTGGTGGCCGTGCTCGGCTCCAACGGCGCGGGCAAGACAACGCTGAACATGGCGATCAGCGGCCTCGTCCGCCCGCGGGCGGGGCGGGTGCGGTTCGAGGGGCGGGACATCACGGGCCGCAGCCCGGCCGAGATCATGGCGGCCGGGCTGATCCAGGTGCCGGAGGGGCGGAAGATCTTTCCGAACCTCTCCGTGCGGGAGAACCTGGAGCTCGGTTCCTACCGCCGCGCGAAGGCCAACCGTGCGCGGAACCTGGAGCAGGTCTTCGCCACCTTCCCCCGGCTGCGCGAAAGGACGGGCCAGGCGGCTGGCACCCTCTCGGGTGGGGAGCAGCAGATGCTGGCGATCGGCCGCGGACTGATGGCGGAGCCGCGGCTGCTGATCCTGGACGAGCCCTCGCTCGGCCTCTCGCCCCTGCTGGTGGAGGAGATGTTCGCGCTCATCCGCCGCCTCCACGCGGACGGGTTGGCGATCATGCTGGTCGAGCAGAACGTGGCGCAGAGCCTGGAGATTGCGGACCGGGCCCATGTGCTGGAAAACGGGACCTTCGTGCTCGGCGGCCCTGCTGCCCGGGTGCGGGAAGACCCGGAGCTGAAGCGGGCCTATCTCGGCCTCTAGGGAGGACCAGGCGCATGGCGATCGTTACCCCGGGCGTGGTGCCGGCCTCCGCGCTCCTGGCCGAGGCGCCTTCGCCCTGGCTGGCGGAGTGGTCGCGCTTCGCGGCCGCGCTCCGCTTCGGGGACCTGCCGGGCGGGGTCGCGGATCATGCGCGGCTGGTGCTGCTCGACACCCTGGGCGCGATCGCGGCCGGCGCGCAGGAGCCGGAGATGACAGCCCTGGCGCAGCGCATGGTGGCGCGGGAGGGCGCGGGCGAGGCGCCGGTCATCGGCCTCGCGCATCTCGCGCGGCCAGGGACGGCCGCCTTCCTGAACGGCACGGCCGGGACGATGCTGGAGCTGGACGAGGGCAACCAGTATGCGCGCGGGCATCCGGCCATCCACGTCGTGCCGGCGCTGCTGGCCGCACCGCGCGGGGACGGGGCCGCGCTGCTGCTCGCGCTCGCGCTCGGCTACGAGATCGGCGCGCGAGTCGGCATCGCATCGAAGCTGCTGGTGACGATGCACCCGCACGGCACCTGGGGCACGCTCGGCGCGGCGATGGGCACGGCGAAGCTGCATGGCGCGACGAAGGCGGAGATGCAGGCGGTCGTCAACATCGCGTCCACCCTTGGCCTCGCCACGTCGCGCCGCACGATGCTGGAGGGGGGCACGGTCCGGAACAGCTATGCCGGGGTCGCGAACATGCTCGGGCTGACCGCCTGGGATCTGGCCCGTGCCGGCTTCGAGGGGGAGCGCGACGGCGTCGCGACGGTCTTCGGCACGGTGGCGGCCTCCGACTTCCAACCGGAGGAAATGGTGCGCGACCTCGGCGCCCGCTGGGAGATCGCGCGCAACTACTTCAAGCGCCACGCCGCCTGCCGCTACACCCACGGTGCGCTCGACGCGATGGGCGAGATCCTGCGCCGCACCGGCCCGCTGCAGCCCGGGCAGGTCGCGGCCATCGAGGTGCGGACCTATGTGTGGGCCGCGCAGCTCGACAGCCCGGCCGCGCCGAACATGCTGGCCGCGAAGTTCTCGCTTCCCTTCGCGCTGGCCTCCTTCGTCGCGCATGGCGGCGCGCCGGTGGAGGCGTTCCGCGCGCCCGCGCGCCAGGACCCTGACATCGCCGCGCTGGCGACACGCGTGCGGGTCGAGGAGGATGCGGCGCTCACCGCCATGCTGCCAGGGCTGCGTCCCGCCCGGCTGCGCGTGACGCTGGCCGATGGCCAGGTCCATGAGGCCGAGGCCCTGACGAACCGCGGCGACACGGAGGACCCGTACAGGGCGGAGGAGGTGAGGGAGAAGTTCCGCGAACTCGCCGGCCCGGTCTATGGTGCGGAGCGGGCGCGCGCCATCGAGGACGCGGTGATGGCCCTGAGTCCGCATGTCGAGGCAGCGTCGCTTGCGGAGTTGCTGCGGCGGTGAGCGCGCCCGATCCCGTCACGTTGGCGGTGCTCAAGGGTCGGCTGGAGCAGATCGCGGACGAGATGGATGCGACGCTCTACCGCAGCGCCTTCAACCCCATCATCGCGGAGGCGCGCGACGCCTGCCACGGCCTCTACCACGCCGAGACGGGTGCGACGCTCGTGCAGGGCACGAAGGGCCTGCCGATCTTCGTCGGCGCGATGTCCTTCGCCGTGCAGGCGGTGATCCGCCGCGTGGCGGACGGGGCAGGCGTGGCACCGGGCGACACCTTCCTGTTCAACGACCCGTACGAGGGCGGGACGCACCTGAACGACTTCCGCCTGGTGCGGCCGGTGTTCCGGCAGGGGCGGCTGTTCTGCTGGCTGGCCTCCGTCGGGCACTGGCTCGACATCGGGGGCAATGTGCCGGGCAACTACAATCCCTGCGCGACGGAAAGCCACCAGGAGGGCGTGCGGATCCCGCCCGTGAAGCTGATCCGCGCCGGCGAGATGCAGCTCGACATCCTCGACATCCTGGCCGCCAACAGCCGCGTCCCGCAGTCGAACTGGGGGGACCTGAACGGGCAGCTCAACGCGCTTGACCTCGGGGAGCGGCGGCTCGGGCAGTTGCTCGACGAGCACGGGGAGCCGGTGCTCGAAGCCGCCTTCGCCGCGCTGGCCGACCGTGCGGCCGCGCTGATGGCCGCCGAGGTCGAGGCGCTGCCGGACGGGACCTATGCCTTCGAGGACTACCTGGACAATGACGGCGTGGTGGATGAGCGCCTCACCATTGCGCTCGACATGACCGTGGACGGGGACCGGCTGACGCTCGACTTCAGCCGCTCCTCCCCGCCCTGCCTCGGGCCGCTGAACATCTCCTTCGCGACGGCGGTGGCGGCCTGCTACGTCGCGCTCAAGCACGCCTTCCCGGACGTGCCGGCCAATGCCGGGGTGCTGCGGCCCATCCGTTTCGTCATCCCCGATACGACGCTGCTGGCGGCCAGCGCGCCGCGGCCCGTCGCGGGCTACACGGAGACGATCCTGCGGCTGATCGGCGTGATCTTCGGCGCGCTCGGCAAGGCGGTGCCGGAGCGCGCGACGGCGGCGCCCTTCGGCACGATCAACGCGCTGTCGCTCTCGGGTCAGCGGCATGACGGAACGCGCTGGGTGATGTTCTCCTTCTTCGGTGGCGGGCTCGGCGGCAACCCGGAGGGCGACGGACTGCACCATGCGAACAACCCGATCTCCACCGCGACCATCCCGCCGGCCGAGATCCTGGAAGCCGCCTACCCCGTGCTGTTCACCCAGTGGGCGCTGCGCCCGGACAGCGGCGGCCCCGGGCGGCACCGTGGCGGAGTCGGCGCCGTCTACGAGATCGAGGCGCTGGCGCCGGGAACGACCGAGGTCGCCCTGCTCGGCGAGCGCGGGCGGCATGCGCCCTTCGGCGTGAATGGCGGCGGCCCTGGCGCGCTGAACCGCTTCACCTGGGAGACGGACACGGGATGGGACAGCCCGCCCATGGCCAGCAAGGTCGTCGGCGTCCGGATCGGGCAGGGGCGTCGCGTGCGGCTCGAGACACCGGGCGGGGGCGGCTGGGGCGATCCGGCGGAGCGCGCACGCGAGGCGGTGGCGCGGGATGTGCGCCTCGGCCATGTCTCGGCGAGCGGGGGCGGCGCGGCATGACCCGCGTCGTGGGCGTGGATGTCGGTGGAACCTTCACCGACTTGTTCCTGTATGACGAGGCGGCGCGAACCTTTCGGACCACCAAGGTGCCGTCGAACCGGGGCGACGAGGCGGTGGGGTTCCTCGCCGGGCTTCGGGCCCTCGGCGGTCCTGGCGGCTTCGGCGCGGTGGTCCACGGCACGACGGTCGGCACCAACGCCCTCCTCGAACGCAAGGGCGCGCGCATCGGCGTCATCACCACCCTGGGCTTCCGCGACGTGCTGGAGATGCGCCGGCGCGACCGGCGCCACACCTGGGGGCTCTGGGGCGACTTCCTGCCCATCGCCGACCGCGACCTGCGGCTGGAGGTGCCGGAACGGACGCTCGCGGACGGCACCCTGCGGCAAGCCGTGGACCTCGGCGCCGTCGAGCGGGCGGCGCGGCAGCTTCTGACGCGCGGCGCGGAGGCCTGCGCCATCATGTTCATCAACGCCTATGCCAACGCGGCCAACGAGCAAGCGGCGGCGCGCACCGTGCGCGCGGTCTGGCCGAACGCGCACGTGTCCGTCAGCAGCGAGATCCTGCCGGAGATCCGCGAATTCGAGCGTGCCTCCACCACCGCGCTCAACGCCTATCTCCAGCCCGGTGTGGCAAGTTATTTGGCGAAGCTGGAGCGTGCGCTGGAGGAGGATGGCTTCGCCGGCCGCTTCCACATCGTGCAGTCGAACGGCGGCATCATGTCCACCGCGGCAGCCCGTGCTGTGCCCGTTCGCACCGCGCTCTCGGGGCCCGCGGCCGGCGTGATCGCGGCGGCCTCCATCGCACGCGCCGCCGGCTTTCCGAATGTCATCACCTGCGACCTCGGCGGCACCTCCTTCGACGTGTCGCTGGTGACGGAGGGGCGGATGGAGCTTGCCGCCCAGGCGACGATTGACTTCGGCCTGGTCATCCGCTCCCCAATGATCGAGATCACCTCCATCGGGGCGGGCGGCGGCTCCATCGCTCGCGTGGACCGCGGCGGGTTGTTGCAGGTCGGCCCTGAGAGCGCGGGCAGCCGGCCCGGTCCGGTCTGCTACGGCGCCGGCAACACCCGCCCGACGCTGACCGACGCCAACGTCGTCCTAGGCCGCATCAACGCCGATCGCCCGATCGGCGGCGCACTGGCGCGGCTCGACGTGGAGGCGGCGCGCGAGGCCATAGCGGCGCAGGTCGGCCGGCCCCTCGGCCTCGATGCGATGGCGGCGGCCGAGGCGGTGGTGCGCGTCGCGAATGCCCGCATGGCAGGCGCCATACGCCTGGTCTCCATCGAGCGCGGCCACGACCCGCAGGCCTTCGTCGCGCTGCCCTTCGGCGGTGGCGGCGCCCTGCATGTCGGCGCGCTGATCAAGGAGGTGGGCCTCCGCGCCGCGCTGGTGCCGCGCTTTCCCGGCGTGACCTCTGCCATCGGCTGCGTGCTCGCGGATGTGCGCCACGACCGGGTCAGGACGCTGAACCTTTCGCTCGAAGGGCTGGACGCGGCCGCGCTCGACGCGCGCATGGTGGCGGAGGCCCAAGCGGCGCGCGCCGTGGTGCAGGCCGCTGACCTGCCCGTGTCACGCATCGAGGTGCGGTTCGAACTCGACATGCACTATGCCGGGCAGACCCACGCCGTCGCCGTTCCGCTGCCGCTGCACGTGACCGGCGGGACCACGGGAGTGTCGGAGGCGGTGATCCGCTCGGCCTTCGAGGGTGCCTATCGTGCCGCCTTCAGCCGGTTGCTGCCGGGGCTTCCGGTGCGCATCGTGAACCTGCGCGCGGCCGCCATCGGCGTGCGTCCGGACTTCGACCTGCGCAGCCTGGCCCCACCCGCGGATGCGACGCTGGAGGGCGCGGCGCGCGGCGGGCGGCCCGTGTGGTTCGACGGCGCCTGGCACACGGCGACGGTCTGGTCGCGCCTCGACCTGCCGGTCGGCGCCCGCGTCCATGGCCCGGCCATCCTGGAACAGCCCGACGCCACGGTGGTGGTTGACCCTGACCTCGTCGCCCGGGTGGATCCCTTCGGCAACTTGGTGATCGAGGAGGCCGCGTGATCCCCGTTGCCGAGACGGCGCTGCTGGTGTGCGACCTGCAGAACGACTTCATTCACCCGGACGGTGCCTATGGCCGCGCCGGCCAGACCTCGCCCGAGATCGCGGCCCTGCCCGGCCGGCTCAGGCCGCTGGCCGATGCGCTGCGGGCGCGGGACGGGTGGATTGCCTCGACCCACTTCACGCTGTTCACGGGGAAGGGCGGGGAGCCCTTCATCGCCGAGCACCTGCGGAAGCTCCGGCCCTTCCTGTGCCGCGGCGACTTCGTGCAGGGCGGGTGGGGGCACGCCATCGTGGATGAGCTGGCGCCGTCCGACCTGCAGGTGGAGAAGGTGGGCTACGACGCCTTCTACCAGACGCGGCTGGAGTGGATCCTGCGCCGCGCCGGCATCCGGCACCTGATCGTCTGCGGCATCGTCACCAACGGTGGCGTGGCCTCCACCGTGCGCGGCGCGCATGTGCGGGAGTTCGAGGTGACGGTGCTGGAGGATGGCTGCGCCGCCTTCACGCCGGAGCTGCACGAGACGGCCCTCGCCGCGCTGCGCCCGGTGGCCCGCATCTCGACCATCGCGCAGGAAATGGCGGCGCTAGGATGACGCGGCTGCTGGTCGAGGACGCACCACGCTTCGCGGCGGAGGTGCCAGTCGCCATCGTCGGCGCAGGCGCCGCTGGGCTGACAGCGGCGCTGGCCTGCGCCGATGCCGGTGTGGAGCCGCTGCTGATCGAGCGCGACCCGGTGCCCCGCGGCTCCACCTCGCTCTCGGCGGGGCTGATCCCGGCTGCCGGCACGCGCTTCCAGGCGGCGCATGGCATAGCGGACGATGCGGAGCGCTTCGCCGCCGACATCCAGCGCAAGGCGCATGGCCGCGCCGACCCGGCGCTGGTCGGGACCGTGACGCGCGAGGCCGCGTCGGCGGTCGAATGGCTGGCCGATGCCTTCGGCCTGCCCTTCAGCCTCGTCCATGATTTCGACTATCCGGGTCACGCGGCGCGGCGAATGCACGGCCTGCCCAGCCGGAGCGGGGCGGAGCTGGTGGACCGCCTCCGCGGCGCGGCCGAGGCGCAGGGCGTGCCGCTGCTGACCGATGCGCGGGTGACCGGCCTCGTCTCGGACGGGCAGCGCCTGCGGGGGCTCGTCGCGCAGCGGCCCGACGGGTCGGAGGAGCGGATCGGCGCCGCTGCCATCGTCCTGGCCTGCTGCGGCTACGGCGCGAACAAGGCGCTGGTCCGCCGGTTCATCCCCGAACTGGCCGAGGCCACCTATTTCGGCCACCCCGGCAACGAGGGCGATGCGGTCGCGTGGGGGGAGGCGCTGGGCGCCAGGCTGCGCGACATGACGGGCCACCAGGGCCATGGCTCCGTCGCCCACCCGCAGGGCATCCTGGTGACCTGGGCCGTCATCATGGAGGGCGGCTTCCAGGTGAATCTCCGCGGCGAGCGCTTCTGGAACGAGGCCTCGGGCTACTCCGAGGCCGCGCTCTCGGTGCTGCGCCAGCCAGGCGGCATCGCCTGGGACGTGTTCGACGCCCGCATCGCCGGCATCGCCCGGCAGTTCGAGGACTTCCGCAACGCCGAGGCGGCGGGCGCGGTTCTTTCGGCGCCGACGTCGGAGGCACTGGCCGAGGCGGCGCGCCTGCCGGCGCAAAGCCTCGCCGCGACGCTCGCCGGGGTGGACGCGCTGAAGGGCCGGGGCGCCACGGACGGCTTCGGCCGGGACTGGTCCGGCGCCGCGCCGCTCCTTGCCCCCTTCCATGCGGTGCGCGTCACCGGCACGCTGTTCCACACGCAGGGTGGCCTGGTGGTGGACGAGGCGACGCGGGTGTGCCTGGAACGGGGCGGCACCTTGCCGAACCTGTTCGCTGCCGGCGGCGCCGCCTGCGGGGTGAGCGGGCCGGAGGCTTCGGGCTACCTGTCCGGCAACGGGCTGCTCACCGCCGTGGCCCTCGGCCGGATCGCGGGGCGAGGTGCGGCGGCAGTGGCAAGGGGGGAATAGGCGCATGGACGGCATGGCAGGGGCGGACCGCTTCGGCATCGGGCAGCCAGTCCGGCGGAAGGAGGATGTGCGGCTCCTGACGGGCCAGGGCACCTACACGGACGACATCGACCGCCCCGGCCAGGTGCATGCCTACGTCCTGCGCTCCCCGCATGCCCATGCCAGCATCCTCCGCCTCGACACTGCCCAGGCCTGCGCGGCGCCTGGCGTGCGGGCCGTGCTGACGGGGCGGGATCTCGCCGCGGACGGGCTCGGGGGCCTGCCGCTCGCGGTCGAGATCCCGCCGCAGCCGGGCACGCCGCCGCTGCATGCGCCGCCGCGGCCGCTGCTGCAGGCCGAAGCCGTCCGCTTCGTGGGCGACCCGGTGGCGCTGGTGCTGGCGGAAACCCGCGCCCAGGCCCAGGACGCGGCCGAGTTGATCGAGGTGGATTACGAGATCCTGCCCGCGGTCACCGACCTCGCCGCCGCCGATGCGCCGGACGCGCCGCATGTCTGGCCGGGACGCGGGTCGAACCTCTGCGTGCAGTGGACCAACGGCCGGTCCGCGGAGGCCGACGCCGCCTTCGCCCGCGCCCATGCGGTCGAGCGCATACGCCTCGTGCAGAACCGCGTCGTCGGCCACCCGATGGAGCCGCGCGTGGCGATCGGCGAGTGGGATGCCGCGACCGACACCTACACGCTGCACAGCCCGAGCCAGGGCGTGTTCCGCATCCGCGACCTGATCGCGGAGCACGTGCTGCGCGTCCCGAAGGAGAGGCTGCGCGTCGTCTCCCCCGATGTGGGCGGCGGCTTCGGGCTGCGGAGCAAGATCGTGCCGGAGCAGGGCCTGGTGCTTTGGGCCGCGCGGCGGCTCGGGCGGCCGGTCAAGTGGCTGGCGGACCGGACCGAGACCGCCTTCTCCGACCCGCATGGCCGCGACCACGTGACGGAGGCGGAGATGGCCTTCGACGAGAGCGGCAAGGCGATCGGGCTGCGGGTGCGCACGCGCGCCAACATGGGCGCCTACCTCTCGGATTTCGGGCCACGCATTCCGACGGTGGCCGGCGCGCGCGTGGCTGGCAGCGTCTACGACCTGCAGGCGGTCAACATGGAGGTGCGCTGCGTCTTCACGAACACCTCGCCGACCGACTCCTACCGCGGCGCGGGCCGGCCCGAGATCGCCTACACGATCGAGCGCCTGCTCGACCTCGGCGCCGCGCGGCTCGGGATCGGACGGGACGAGATCCGGCGCCGGAACTTCATCCGACCCGACCAGCTTCCCTACCGCAACTGTGTCGGCAACCTGATCGACAGCGGCGACTTCGCCGGCACGATGGACCGCGCGCTCGCACTCGCGGACTGGGACGGCTTCCCCGCCCGGCGCGCGCAGGCCGCGGCACAGGGGCGGTTGCGGGGCATCGGCCTCGGCTACTTCGTCGAGGCCTCGGGCGGTCAGCCCCAGGAATTCGCGCGCCTGGAGATCACGCCGGAGGGCCGCGCCCGGCTGCATGTCGGGACCTTCAGCCATGGCCAGGGGCACGAGACGGCCTTCGCGCAGATCGTGCATGCGCGCCTCGGCATCCCTTTCGAGGCGGTGGAGCTGGTGCAGGGCGACAGCGCGGTGATCGAGCAGGGCTTCGGGACGGGCGGATCGCGCTCCTCGCAGATGGGGGGCGTCGCGACCCTGCGCGCCTCTGATGCCGTGATGGCCAGGGCGCGGCGCATCGCGGCGGGGCTGCTGGAGGCGGCGGAGGCGGACATCGAGCCGGTGGCGGGCGGCCTTGGCGTCGCCGGCACGGACCTGCGCGTCACCTGGGCGCGGCTCGCCCAGGCCGAGGCGCTGGATGAGCGCGTGCTCTACAAGCGCGACACGGAGTGCAACTTCCCGAACGGGGCGCATGTGGCGGAGGTGGAGGTGGACCGGGAGACGGGCCAGGTGGAGGTGGTGGCCTACGCCGCGGTGGACGATGTGGGCGTGGTGATCAACCCCATGCTCGTCCACGGCCAGTCCCATGGCGGCATCGCGCAGGGCCTCGGCCAGGCGGTGCTGGAGCACGCGCGCTATGACGAGGGCAGCGGTCAGTTCGTGACCGCCACCTTCATGGACTACGCCATGCCGCGCGCCGCCGACCTGCCGGATCTGCGGGTGGACTTCCACGTCGTGCCGACGCCGGTAAACGAACTGGGCGTGAAGGGGGCGGGGGAGGGCGGGGCCTGCGGCGCGCCGCCCGCCATCGTCTCCGCAGCCTGCGACGCGCTCGGCGTCGCGCATCTCGACATGCCGCTCACCCCGGAACGGGTCTGGGCTGCGCTCAACCGGCGCGCGTGATCCCCGCCGCGTGTCCGGGCCGGCGCTGGACGGCGCGGCCTGCGACCGCTAAGCGCCTCCATCCGTTCGACCCCCAGACCCGAAAGAGAGGGCCCGTGATCCAGCGACGCCTCGCCCTGGCCGCCGGCGGCCTGATGCTGCTCTCCGCCTGCACCACCCCGACGGCGCCCCGCGTGGTGCCGGAGGACGGGACGATCGACCTGCTGACGCTGCTCCGCTCGAAGCCCGAACACAGCCGCTTCGTGAACGCCCTGGTGGGCAGCGGCCTTGCCTCCCGACTCGGGCGGCAGAACGGGGCGGTGACGCTCTTCGCGCCCACGAACGAGGCCTTCAACGGCCTGCCCGCGCCGGTGCTCGCGCTGCTCGACAACCCGCCCGCCCAGCCGAGCGCGGAGCAGCAGCAGGTGCTCGCCGCGCTCGTCGGAGCGAACGCGGCCTGGGGCCTGCTGCGCACGCCCGACATCGCGGCACGCCGCGGCAACGTTGTTACCTGGGATCGTGGCCGGCTGCAGGTGACGGAAACGGGTCCGCGCCAGGCGCGCGTGGTGCGTGAGGGAGCCCAGGCACCCATTCAGGTCACCCGCGCCGACGTGCTGGCGAGCGACGGCGTCATCCACGTGACGGGCGCGCCAATCCGGATCTAGCCGGGTTTGACGCCCGGCCCCGGCCGGCCGATCCTCCCGGCATCAACACCGGGAGGAGGGCGGCGCCATGGCCGAGTACCCGTTCACGCGCGAGGATCTCGATGCGCTGCGGCAGTGGGACACGCCCACCATCTGCAACGCGCTCGAGATGGTGGTGCCGCAGCGGCGGGGCCATGGCTTCACGATCCGGCCCTTCACCGCCGCGAACCCCTCCCTGCCGCCGATGATCGGCCTGGCGCGGACCGGCACGATCCGCGCCGCTGCCCCCTCCGGCCGGCCGAAGGAGCGCGACCGGGAGGTCCGGCTCGGCTGGTACGAGCACGTGGAGCGCGCGGCCTTCCCCACCATCGTCGTGCTCCAGGACCTCGACGACACGCCGGGCACCGGCGCGTTCTGGGGCGAGGTCCACAGCGCCGTGCACAAGGCGCTCGGCGCTGAAGGCTGCGTCACCAACGGCTCGATCCGCGACCTCGACATGATCGCGTCCGGCTTCCAGCTTCTCGCCGGTGCGGTGAACCCGTCCCACGCGCATGTCCACCTCGTCGCCTATGGGCAGGAGGTCGCGGTCCACGGCATGCACGTCGCGCATGACGACGTGATCCATGCCGACCGCCACGGCGCCGTCGTCATCCCGCATGATGCGGTGCGGAAGATCCCGGCCGCGATCGAGCTCGGCGCGCGACGGGAGCGCGTGGTGCTCGACCTCTGCCGCAGCCCCGACTTCAGCGCCGCCCGGCTGCGCGAGGCCTTCGAGCGGATGGACGACATCCATTGAGGCACGCGGTGCTGGCCGCCTCCTTGTTGCTTGCGCCGGCGGCCCATGGTCAGGGCTGGGAAGCGGGGCTGCCGGCCATCGCCCCCGCGCTCCGTGCCTGCCTCGACGGCCGGCCCGGCGCCATGGTGGTGGACGTGCGGGAGGCGGGGCAGGGCCGGCTTGATGCGCGCCTCCTTCTGCCCGGCGGAGGGCAGGAGGCTTGCGCGGTCTCGGCGGATGGAATGCGCGTGGAGTCGCGCCGGCCTGTCGACCCGGCGGCGGCGCGTTCCGGAGGCATGCTCCGCGCCTTCATGTCGGAGCGCCGTTGCGCGGATGCACGCCGTGTCGAGGACGCGGCGGGGCGCGAGCTGGGGTGGCTCGCCTATCCGGGCTGTGGGTAGGCAGGGCGGCCCAGGGGCATGTTCGCAGCGGGGAAGGAAACGAGCATGCTGGATCCGGCGGGGAACGAGCTGACACGTGTCAGGCCGGAGTGGATCGATCACTACGGCCACATGAACCTCGCCTACTACCTGGTGGTGTTCGACATGGCCACCGACGCGCTGTGGCCGACCCTCTCGCTGGGTGAGCCGTTCCGGGCTCGCGGCCTCGGCACCTTCGCCGTGGAGTCATGGCAGGCCTATGTGCGTGAGGTACGGGAGGGTGACCCGCTCGCCTGCGACAGCGCCGTGCTGGCCTTCGACACGCGACGGATGCTGCTCCGCCACCGCATGCGCCACGCGGCCGAGGGCTGGCGCGTTGCGGAGAACGAGGTGCTGTTCCTCTGCGTGGACCTGGAGCGCCGGAGGGTGACGAACTGGCCGGAGGACGTGCTGGCCGCCTTCGCCGCCGCCCGCGTCGAGGAGCCGCCGCGGCGCCTCTCCCTCCGGCCCGGCTGATCCCCTGGACGCGGCGTGCCCGCTTCGCCACCCTCCGCGCGCAGCAACCACACCGGAGGTCCCTGGGTGAGCAAGCCCGTCCTGCTCGTGAAGTCCGGCGGCGAGGCCGCGATGCCCGAATGGCAGGCGCACTTCGCGGAGTTCGCTCCCGGCCTCGACGTGCGTTGGTGGAACGACCCGGCCGTCGTGCCGGAGGCCGTGCGCTACGTCCTCGTCTGGGATCCGGAGCCGGGCCGCCTCAAGGGCTATCCGGCGCTGCGCGTCATCTTCGGCACCGGCGCGGGCGTGGACTTCATCACCGCCGACCCGGATCTGCCGCGGCACCTGCCGCTGGTCCGCATGGCGACGCCGGGTGCGACGCAGCGGATGGGCGAGTTCGTCTGCTGGTCCGTGCTGTCGCTGCTCAAGGGCGCGCGGCGCATCGCGGCCAACCAGGCCGCGCGGCGCTGGGACTACTTCGAGCCGGAGCTGACCGCGCCGGAATGCCCGGTCGGCATCATGGGGTTGGGCAACATGGGCTCGCGCGCGGCCGAGATGCTGGCGGGGCTCGGCTTCCCCGTGCTCGGCTGGTCACGGACGGCGAAGAACCTGCCCGGCATACGCTGCTTCGCGGGGCAGGGGGCGCGGGACGCGTTCCTGGCCGAGGCACGCATCCTGGTCTGCCTGCTGCCCGCGACGCCCGAGACGCAGGGCATCATCTCCGCGCCGCTGCTCGCGCGCCTGCCGCGCGGGGCGGGGCTGGTGAATGTCGGGCGCGGCAGCCATCAACGCCTGCCGGACATCCTGGCGGCACTCGACTCCGGCCAGCTCTCGGGTGCCGTGCTGGACGTGTTCGAGCAGGAGCCGCTGCCGCCCGAAAGCCCGGCCTGGGATCATCCGCGCCTCCTCGTCACGCCGCACCTGGCCAGCCTGCCGACACGGCGCGAGAGGGCGGCCTACGTGGCCGAGAGCATCGCCCGCTTCGAACGCGGGGAGGCGCTGCCGAACCTGTACGACGCGGCGCGGGGCTACTAGGGCTGCCCACAGGCCGGGCACCACCTGCCGCGTGGCGGGGCAGGGCGCGGCTGCGCGCCGCCCGGCATGCCCTGGGGTGCGCTTGACGCCGGCCCTGGCATTGCTGACGATCCCCGCAACGCATGAAGGGCCGGGAACGACTTGGGCAACGGTGTCATTCTCCATGGCGGACGGGTCTTCCGGGGCCTCTCTGCGGGCTTTGCGGAGGCGGTGGCGCTGCGCGGCGGCCGGGTGGCCGCGGTCGGCACCCTGGATGAGGTCGCCGCGGCCGCCCCGGATGCGCGGCGCGTCCACCTCTCGGGCCGCGTGGCGATCCCCGCCTTCAATGAGTCCCACATGCACCTCCTGCCCTACGGGCTCGCGCTCACGCAGGTGAACCTCCGCCCGGAGGAGGTGCGGACGCTCGATGGCACGCTGTCGCGCCTGCGGGCCGCGGCGCAGGGGCTGCCGAAGGGCGCCTGGGTTCTCGGTCGGGGCTACGACCATGGGGAACTCGATGTCGGCCGTCACCCGACGGCGGAGGAGCTGGACGCGGCGGCACCGGACAACCCCGTCTTCATCGTGCGGACCTGCGGCCACATGGGTGTCGCGAACAGCGCCGCGATGCGCCTGGCCGGCGTGGGCCACAACACGCCCGACCCGGAGGGAGGCGTCATCGAGCGCCGCGGCGGGCGGCTGACCGGCCTGTTCCAAGAACGCGCCATGCGCCTCGTGCGCGACGTCATCCCGGCGCCGGACGAGGCCACGCTCGTGGACGCGATCGAGCGTGCGGGGAGGCACCTCGCCTCCCTCGGCTTCGCCTCTGCCACGGACATGAATGTCGGCATGGTGGCCGGGATGGCGGAGGTTGCTGCCTATCACGCCGCCCATGCGCAAGGGCGCCTGGTGCAGCGCATGTGGAACGTGCTGGCCGGCAACCCGGAGGGCATTGCCCAGGCCTGCCGTGAGGCCGGCATGCGGCCGGGCGAGGGCGACGACATGCTGCGCTGGGGCGCGGTGAAGGTCTTCGCGGATGGCTCGGCGGGCGGGCTGACGGCGGCCTTCTTCGACCCCTACCTGGAGAGCGCCGGTGGCGGGACCGGCGTCTTCACCTTCCCCGACGAGAAGATCCACGCCCTGCTACGCGAGTACCATGAGCAGGGCTGGCAGCTCGACATCCACGCCATCGGCGACGCGGCGATCGAGCAGGTGCTCTCCGGCATGGAGGCCGCGGACAGCGCCGCGCACCCCTTCGCCGGCCGGCGCCACCGCATCGAGCATTGCGGCTTCGTGACGCCCGGCCAGCGCCGGCGGATGCTGGCCCGCGGCATAATGCCGGTGCCGCAGCCCGTGTTCATGTATGAGTTCGGCGACCTCTACATCCGCAACCTCGGCGAGTCGCGCAGCCTGCACGCCTACCCGATGCGGACCTGGCTGGAGGAGGGGCACCACCCCGCCGCCTCCTCGGATTGCCCCGTCTCGACCGTGGATCCGTTCGTGAACCTCTACACCATGCTGACGCGCCGCACGAACCGCGGCACGGTGATGGGTCCGGAGGAGGCGCTGACGGCGGAGGAGGCGGTCCACTGCCAGACCTGGTGCGGCGCCTACACCCAGTTCGCCGAGGGCCGCCGCGGGACGATCGAACCCGGCTTGGACGCCGACATCGCCGTCCTGTCGCGCGACATCTTCGCCTGCACGCCCGAGGACGTGCTGCGGGACACCCGTTGCGACCTGACGCTGCGCGGGGGAGAGGCCATCTTCGACCGTCACGGCGAGTGGGCCGCCCTGGACGCGGCGGCCTGACATGCTGCGCCACGCCATCCAGCGTCTGCTGCTCGCAGTGCCGGTCCTGTTCGGCGTGCTGCTCGTGGGCTTCCTGCTCATGCAGGTCGTGCCGACCGACCCTGCCGTGGTCCGCGCCGGACCGACCGCGAGCGCGGAGGTCGTGGAGCAGATCCGGCGCGACCTCGGGCTGGACCAGCCGATCTGGGTGCAGTTCGGACTTTATCTCTGGCGTCTGCTGCAGGGCGACCTCGGCGTCTCCATCATCAACAACGTCCCTGTGGTTCAGGAACTGGCGAACACGGCAGGCCCGACGGCCGAGCTGATGTTCGCCTCGCTCGTCTGGTCCATCCCACTTGGGATCCTGCTCGGCACCATCGGCGCCTACTGGCGCGGTTCGCTCCTCGACCGGCTGGTCATGGCGGTCAGCGTGGCGGGCGTGTCCATCCCGGTGTTCTTCCTCGGTCTCGTCCTGATCTGGTTTGTGGGCTTCCAGTGGCAGCTGCTGCCCTTCACGGGCCGTGAGGGACCGCTTTGGACGTGGCAGGGCCTGCGAGCCATCATCCTGCCCGCCATCACGCTGGGCGGCGTCTTCGTCGGCCCCGTC
>DASQNQ010000351.1:0-11799 GCA_035644895.1 Acetobacteraceae bacterium
GGCGTCTCCGGGCCGGGCGCGGGACGCTCCGCCTCCCGCCAGACGGCCTCGATCACCTGGGCGATCATGCGCTCGGCGTCGCGGCCCAGTGCGAAGGGCAGCGCCGCGACGATCAGGGCCGCCAGCGCCAGGGCGGCCCGCCGGATGCGCATGGTCCTGCTCCTGGTTCGGTCGGTTCCCGGAACGCCGGCGCGGATGGCCGGTTCGCACCGCAGGTCCGGGAGCATCGCGTCTGCGCGAGGCGGGACGATGATCGCCACCTGCCATGAACCCCTCCGCCGGGCGGGCTGTTGCCGGGGCAGCGAAGCTTGTCGAGGTGCATGCATGGCCGCGGATGTCGCAGGCCGTCCCCGCGTGGTGATCCTGGGGGCTGGGTTCGGGGGGCTGGAGGCGGCGCGCAGCCTGGCGCGGGCGCCCGTGGATGTCACCGTGGTGGACCGGCACAACCACCACCTGTTCCAGCCGCTGCTCTACCAGGTGGCGACCGCCGCGCTGTCGCCCGGCGACATTGCCTGGCCGGTGCGGGCCGTGTTCCGCCGGCAGGCGAACGTCACCGTCCTGATGGCGACCGTGACCGGCGTGGACACCGCGGCGCGCCTGCTGCTTACGGCGGAGGGACGGACGATCCCCTACGACACGCTCGTGCTCGCCACCGGCTCCACCCACTCCTACTTCGGCCGGGATGAATGGGCGGAGGTGGCGCCGGGCCTCAAGACGGTGGCCGACGCCACGGCGATCCGGCGCCGCCTGCTGCTGGCCTTCGAACGGGCGGAGATGACGGAGGACGAGGCGGAGCGCCGGCGCCTGCTGACCTTCGTCGTCGTGGGCGGCGGCCCGACCGGCGTGGAACTGGCGGGGGCGATGGCGGAGCTCGCGCGACATGCGATGACGCGGGACTTCCGCCACATCGACCCCCGCATGGCGCGCGTCGTGCTGATCGAGGCCGGGCCGCGGCTGCTCGCCACCTTCCCCGAGGACCTGTCCGACTACGCCCGCGCCTCCCTGGAGGGGATGGGGGTCGAGGTGCTGGCGACGACGCGCGTCACCGCCTGCGACGCCGACGGCGTCTCCTGCGGCGCGACGCGGATCGAGGCGAGCACGGTGGTCTGGGCGGCGGGCGTCGTCGCCTCGCCGGTGGGCGAGTGGATCGGCGCGGAGCGCGACCGGCAGGGGCGCATCGAGGTGGCGCCGGACCTCTCCGTCCCGGGCCGGCCGGACATCTTCGCCGTCGGCGACCTGGTCGCGGCGGTGGACGGGAAGGGGCGGCCCGTGCCGGGCAACGCGCCCGCCGCCAAGCAGATGGGGCGCCATGTCGGCCGGCTGCTGGCCGCCCGCGCGGCCGGCCGTCCCGCGCCACCCGCCTTCGCCTACCGGCACCACGGCGACCTCGCGACGATCGGCCGGCGCTCGGCGGTGGTGGTGCTGGACAGCATCCGGCTGAAGGGGCGGATCGGCTGGTGGTTCTGGGGCATCGCCCATGTCTGGTACCTGATCGGCTTCCGCTCGCGCGTCGTCGTCTCCTTCGAGTGGCTCTGGAGCTACCTGACCTTCCAGCGCGGCGCGCGGCTGATCACGGGGGATGGGGCGGACGCCGCCCCCGGCGCCCGCGCCGCCCTGCCCGAGCCGGCCAACGACACGGCGCCCGGGCAGGCGCAGCGGAGTGCCTGAGGCCATGCCGCTGCAATTCTCCTGGGCCGGCGGGGCGCGGCGCATGCAGGCGGACCAGCTGGTTGCGCCGCATGGCCTCTGGCACGTCACGCCGCCACGCGCCGATGGCTTCGTGGAGCTGGCCTATGCGCGCTACGACGAGGCGGGCCGGCTGCCGGGCCTGCCGCTGCCCATCGGGATCTTCGCCGCCGCGACGGAGGCGGTGCTGGCCGCGGAGATGCACGAAGCGGCACTGGCAGGCGATGCCCCGGGGCCGGCACCCGGCCTGCCCTTCCGGCAGCTCGCCCCGGACGGGGAGTTCGTCGTCGAGGCCGCGGAGGCGGCGCTTCGCCTGCACTTCCTCGCCACACTCCGCGGTGGCAGTGGCGAGGTTGCGTGCCTGCGCCGGCCGCGCCCGGTCGCCGGCTCGCCCTTCGTCGAAGCAGAGCGTCCGCCCGGGCTGGAGGATGCCCATGCACTGGATGCCGCGATCCTGATGCGGATCGCGGCGCTGCGCGCGGCGAGGGCCGAGGCGCCCGCGCTCGAGCCGCTGACGCGGGCCGAGGCGGCGCGCTGGAGGCTAGCCTAGGAAGATCGCGCCGATCCCGGCCGCCACGGCCACGACCAGGACGCCAAGCAGGAAGGGGCCGAGCCGGCGTGACGACCGCACGCCCGGATCACCCGGCGGCGGCTTCGTCATGCGCTCCGTCTTGCGGGCGAGCTCAACCATTTCCGGCGTCATCGGCGTGCCGGAGGCCTCGCCGCCGACGCCGACATTCGCCATGCCCGGGTCGAACACGGCCACCTTGTCGCCGGTCGCCCCGCTGGTGATGTCCTGCTTCAGCTGGGCGACCGTGGAGCCTGGCCCCCGGTCGGAGCCGGGCGTGGGGCGCGGGTCGATTTCGGTGGGGTCGCCGTGCCGGGGGCGCTGGTCCCTGTCTGACATGCTCCGTCGCCCCCGCTAGCCGCGCCGCTTCGCCTGGTCGAGCACGGACTTCGCCTTCGCGTCCGGGTCGGCCGCCGGGCGGCCGCCCTCCGGCGCGTAGGGAACGTCGTCCGGCCCGCCATTTCCCGGCGAGGCGGGGGAGGGCGCGCCATGCGCGTTCCGGTCGCCGGCGCCGCCGAAGCCCTGCGGCATCGTCTGGCCCCCGCGCTTCCCGGCCTCGTCCTTGTCCTGTTCCGTCACCGCGTGCCTCCTTGCAGGTCGCGGCACAACGCACCGGGCCGGGATTGGCTGCCTGCGCGGGCGCCGCGCCCCTACTGCACGCGGATGTTCCTGGCGCGGATCACCTCGCGCCACTTCGCGTTCTCCGCCGCGAAGTAGGCGGGCCACTCCTCCGGCGTGCCGACGGAGGGCACCACCGCCAGCGCGGCCAGGCGCTCCCGCGTCTCCGGCGCCTCCATCGCGGCCCTGGCCAGGGCGTGCATGCGGCGGGTGATCGCCTCCGGCGTGCCGGCCGGCGCCTGGAGCGCGATGTGCTCCACCACCTCGACGCCGGGGAAGCCCTGCTCGGCGAAGGTGGGGATGCCGGGGGCGAGGGGGCTGCGCTCGCGCGAGGCGACGGCCAGCGCGCGCAGCGTGCCGGCCTGGATGTGCGGCAGGATGCCTGAGGCCGCCTGGAACACCATCGGCGTCTCGTTCGCCAGCACGGCCTGCACCGCCGGCGCGCCGCCCCGGTAGCCGACGTCCGGAATGGCGAGGTTCGCCTCCCGCAGGAACAGCTCCGTCGCGAGGTGAGTGGAAGAGCCGGTGCCGGAGTTGGCGTAGGTGAGGCGGTGCCCCGGCTGGCGCGCCAGGGCGACGAACTCCGCCAGGTCGCGCGCCGGGAACTCCCGGTGCACCACCATGATGATGGGCATGGACGCGACGAGGCCGATGCCGATCAGGTCCCGTTCATTGTCGTAGGGCAGCTGGTAGAGCCACGGCGCCATGGCATAGGTGCTGACCGTGCTGACCAGCATCGTGTAGCCGTCGGGCCGGGCGCGGGCGACCGAGTTGAAGCCGATCGTGCCGTTGGCGCCCGTCCGGTTGTCCACCAGGAAGCTCCGCCCCGTGTCCGTGGACAGGCGCTGGGCCAGGATGCGGGCGACCGCATCGGTCGAGCCGCCGGCCGCCCAGGGCACCACCAGCGTGACCGGGCGGCTCGGCCAGGGCTCCTGCGCCCGCGCGCCCAGGCTTGCGAGGGCGACCGGGGTTGCGGCCAGCGTTGCGGCAAGGCTGCGGCGTGTGATCGCCATGGGATGTTTCCTCCTGCGTCCGACCGGCGCAGGATAGGCCGGAACGGGGCCGTTTCCAGCCCCGCACGAAATGGGAGGAAGGTCCGATGAGGCGTCTCAGCCGTCGCAGCATCCTGGCGGGCGGCGCCCTGCTGGCCGTCCCCGGCCTCGCCCGCGCGCAGGGCTTCGACCGGTCGCTCCGGCTGGTGGTGCCCTTCCCGCCGGGCGGGACGAGCGACATCCTGGCCCGGTTGATCGCGGGGCCGCTCGGCCGCAACCTCGGCCAGACGATCGTGGTCGAGAACCGGCCCGGGGCGGGCGGCAACATCGGGACCGACGCCGTGGCGAAGAGCGCGCCGGACGGCCACACCCTGCTGCTGCTCGACACCTCCGCGCTGGCGACCAACCCGAGCCTCTACACCCGGCTGCCCTTCGACGTGGAGCGCGACCTGGCGCCGGTGCAGATGGTGGTCTACGCGCCCTACATCGTGGCCGTCAGCAACGCGCTGCCGGTGCGCAACGCCGGGGAGCTGGCCGCTTGGGCACGGGCCAACCCGGGGCGGCTTAACGTCGCGAACTCCGGCACCGGCACGCTGACGCACATCGTCTCGCTCATGCTGGCAGCCCACTGGCAGGCCGAGGTCACCGCCGTGCCCTACCGCGGCGGTGCGCCGGCGCTGCTGGCGGTGACGCAGAACGAGTCGCAGATGACGCTGCAGGGCGCGACGCAGTCCATGCCCTATGTCGCTGGCGGGCAGATGCGGGGCATCGCGGTCTCCGGCCCGCGGCGCCTGCCGGCGTTGCCGGACCTGCCCACCTTCCGCGAGCTCGGCTGGCCCCAGCCCGACGCCGGCACCTGGCAGGGTCTGCTCGTGCAGGGCGGCACGCCGCGCGCGACGGTGGCGCGGCTGGAGGAGGAGGTGCGGCGCGTGCTGGAGGATCCCGCCATCCGCACCCGCATCGCGGAGCTGGGCGGGGAGGTGGTGGCCGACGGGGCCGAGGCGTTCCGCGCCAGGCTGCGCGCCGACACCGTGGCGCTCGGCGAGGTGATCCGCGCCAACAACTTGCGGATCGAGTAGCGGGCCGGCGCGGCGCTCAGGCGAAGACCTTCCGCGCGACGCCCGCGAGCGTCCGGGGAATGGACACGCGTGGCACCTCGTTGGAGTAGCCGCCGGCGAAGAGCTTGCGGATCAGCGCGCGCCGCAGCCCCGCCTCGTCCGGGAAGCGCAGCGCGAAGTTGTCGCCCGTCACGCGGATGCCGGAGAAGGGCGCGCGCAGCGCCCCGCCATCCAGCACCAGCGTCCCGGTGGGCTCTGCCGGCCACCCGTCCGGGCGCCTGAGGCGCGCGCCGCCGACCGAGATGTCGGTCACGATGCAGGGAAGCCGGGCGCCGTCCGCCTCCTCGATCCAGGCCGCCTCGCCGGTCGCGAAGCGCTCGTCCCGCCGGCGCTTCGGCGGCTCGACGCAGACGGCGCAGGCCACGCAGAGCACGGCGATGTTGAACACGCTCCAGAACAGGTTGATCGAGAAGCCGTCCGTGCCGAACAGCGGCGAGGCCGGGCGCATGTTCCACAGGATGCCCGCCGCGGTGCCGAGCGCGATCAGGGCGAAGGGCAGCAGGAAGTTCCAGTGGACCGTCACGCCCTCCGACGAGAGCCCCTTGGCCGTCACCTTGAAAGGGTGGCCGAAGGGCTTGACGAGCGCCGTCAGCACCGTGCGCCCGATGGCGAAGGAGCAGACGAGCTGGCTGATGTCCGTCATCACCGGCAGCACGCGGTTGCCCGTCAGCACGGAGGTGAACACCACGCCCGCCGCCACCTGCGGCGCCAGCCAGAACAGCATGTCCTGCAGGGTGCAGGAGATCACGGCCGTGCCCGTCCACCAGTAGATCATGGGCGCCGAGATCACCATCAGCTTGAAGATGAAGCCCGAGAGCCAGTAGAGCGTGGTGTCGAGGTTGTTGAAGCGGCTGACGAGGGACAGGCGCCCCGCGCCCGCGAAGCCCCAGCGCGTGTAGACCTGCTGCAGCGCGCCGAGGCACCAGCGCGCGCGCTGCGAGACGTACTCCTTCAGCCCCTCGGGCGCGAGGCCGAGCGAGAGCTGCTCGTTCAGGAAGATGGTGCGGTAGCCGACCTCCTCCAGCTTGAAGGAGGTCAGCATGTCCTCCGTCACGGTCTCGGTCGCCATGCCGCCGGCCGCGACCAGCGCGTCCACCCGGAACACGGCGGAGGTGCCGCAGCAGAAGGCGGCGCCCCAGGCATCCTTGCAGGCCAGGATCTCGTTGAAGAAGAAGCGCTGCTCGTCCGGCCAGGCGCCGGTGCAGAGCAGGTTCACCTGCATCGGGTCGGGGTTGAAGAAGTGCTGCGGCGTCTGGACGATGCCCACATCGGCCGGCGTGAAGAGCGGCAGGACGCGGCGCAGCATCCGGCGGGCCGGGACGAAGTCGGCATCCAGCAGCAGAATGAATTCCGGGCGCCGCCCGGTGGACAGCGCGCGCTCCAGCCCGGCATTCACGTTGCCGGCCTTGGCGTGCTTGCCCTTCACGCGGAAGGTGTAGTGCGCGCCCAGTTCCTCGGCCAGCTCGCGTACCCAGGGCCGCGCGCCGTCGTCCAGCACCCAGACGCGCAGGTCGGGGTGGTCCAGGTTCAGCGCGCCGACGATGGTGCGCTCCAGGATGTCGCGCTCCTCATTGTAGGTGGCGATGAACACGTCGGTGGGCGCGGAGAGAAGGGGCGACATGGCCCCCGCATCGGCCTCGGCCGAGCGGTCGATGCGACGCGACATGAAAACGTGCAGCGTGGCGGAGGAGGCGAGGGCGAGCGTCTCGAAGGCCAGGAAGACCCAGGCCCAGCCCTGCTGCCACATGGCCTGCCCCTCGGGCAGGGAGTCGGTCCAGCGCCATTCGAGGTAGCGCCAGGTGAGCGCGAGGCTGACCGCGGCGCAGATGGCCCGCGCGGCGGGGTGGGTGCGGCCCAGGAGCGCGAAGGCGTTGACCGGCACCGCGATGGCCAGCAGCAGCGGGGCCAGCACCGCGATGTCCACGGCTAGGCGAGGCCGCGCAGGAAGGCGGGCAGGGCGAAGCCGCCCGTCGAGGGGAGGCGGACCCGGGCCGTCCGTCCGACCGCGCAGGTCTCCTGCGGCGGCAGGTCCACACGCACCGCGTACATCGGCACGCGGCTCGCGATGAAGGGGATGGCGGCCAGGTTCCGGGCGGCGCCGGGCCCGACCTCGCCGATCACCGCCGCGACGCGCCCCTCGCGGTCGGCATCCTCGCCGGCCAGGCGGAAGCGGGCGGCGGCGCCGAGCTGCACGTCCGGCACCCGGTCCTGCGGCACGGCGACGAGGAGGAAGGCGGCGGCGCAGTCCACCACCTCGGCCACGACCTCGCCCGGCGCGACGCGCTCCCCCGGGCTCGCGCCGAGGCGCCAGACGGTGCCGGCGACGGGGGAGGCGACGGGCGCCTCGCGAAGCGCGGCCACCCGCCTCTCCTCCGCGGCGAGGCGGGCGGCGGCCTCAGCCTGCGCGGCGGACAGGGTTTCGGTCTGCCGGTCGAGCGCGGCCAGGCGCAGAGCAAGCTCGTCGGCGCGCTGGGCGGAGTAGGGAATGTCGTTCGACCCGGCGTCGACGAGCAGGCCGCGGGCGGCGGCGTCGGCCTGGGCGCGGGCGGAGGCGAGGCGGGCCTCCGCGGCCTCCGCCTCCCGCGCCGCCACCTCCGCGTCGCCGCGCAGCCGGTCGAGCTCCGCGCCCGAGGCGACTCCCTCTCGGCCGAGCGCGGCGCGGCGCTGCCAGTCGCGGACCGCTGTGTCGCGGCGAGCGACCCGTGCGGCCAGGGCGCGCTCGGCGGCAAGGAGCTCGGCCGTACGGAACTCGGCATGGGCGCGGCGATGCTCCTCGGCGCGCGCGGCCAGCGTGGCCTGCAGGTCGAGCAGCGCCGCACGTTCGGTCGCGGCCGCGGCGCGCTCCGCGGTCATGCGCGCGGCAGCCTGGCGCAGGTCGACCAGGCGCTGGTCGTCGAGCCACGGATTGCCGATCGTGGAGAAGGGACGGTTCGCCTCCACCCGGTCTCCGACGCGCAGCGCGGTCCCGGTCGCGTAGCCTTCGATGGGTGCGCGCACCGGGATGGTGAGGGCGGTGACGACGGCGGCCTCGGAGACGACGTAGCCCTGCTCGGACAGGCCGGCGTAGAGCGCGACGCCGAGCAGCGTCACGGCCGCGCCGACCTTCGCCACGCGTCGCGTGCCGGCCGGCCGCTTCGGCGGCGCCGGTGGGGCAAAGTTCAGCCTGGGGGGCAGGTCCGGCTTGGCGGTTTCCGTGGCGGGGCGAGGCTTCGCAAGGGCCTCGGTCAGGCTGTCCATGGACGGGCTTTCGGCAGGAACCGCGGACGGCAGCGGCCGCCGCGCACTTCTGCCTCTAGCGCGTTTGGCTTACGGGATTATCAACTTACGGACGCAAATCCCTGCACCAGGCTGCCCGAAACCAGGCGCCAGCCATCCACCAGCACGAAGAAGACCAGCTTGAAGGGAAGCGAGATCGCAGGCGGCGGCAGCATCATCATGCCGAGGCCCATCAGCACGCTCGCCACCACGATGTCGATGATGAGGAAGGGCAGGAACAGCAGGAAGCCGATCTCGAAGGCCCGCTTCAGCTCCCCCACCATGAAGGCCGGGATCAGGGCGCGCCAGGGCGCCTGCTCCGCCGCCGTCCCGGCGGGAAGCTTGCCGAGGTCGAGGAACAGCGCCAGGTCGGCCTCCCGCACATTGGCCGCCATGAAGGCCCGGAAGGGCTCCGCCGCGGCCTGCAGCCCCGCCATCTCGTCGATGCGGCCCTCGGACATCGGCTGCAGGCCCTGCACCCAGGACTGCTCCAGCACCGGCTGCATGACGAAGAAGGTGAGGAACAGCGCAAGCCCGATGAGCACCGGGTTCGGCGGGATGGAGGGCGCGCCGATCGCGCTGCGCAGCAGCGACAGCACGATGGCGATGCGGGCGAAGGCGGTCACCATCACCAGGATGGACGGCGCGAGGGAGAGCATGCCGACCAGCGCGGTCAGCTGCACGAGCCGCGCCGTGGTGCCCGCGCCGCCGCCGCCGCCCATGTCGATGGAAAGGCTCTGCGCGAACGCCGCCCCAGGCACCAGCAGCAGAAGGGCGAGGAGCCCGATCCTCATGGCATGCGCTCCGTGGAGGAGAGGACGAGGTCTTGCGGGCCGCCGGTCAGGACGAGGATGTCCCGCCCGTCGCAGCGCAGCAGCACCACGCGGCGGCGCGCATCGACCGGCAGGACTTCCAGGACGGAAAGGCGGCGCGCCGCGCCTGCCACCGGCTGCCCCGGGGCCAGACCGAAGCGCCGCAGGGCGCGGGCGAGGAGCACGATGAGGCCAAGCACGGCCGCGAGGGCCACGATCGCGGTCGTCGCCGTCCCGAGTTCCAAGGCGCTGGCCTCCTGCCATCCGTGCGGCATCCTGCCGCCCGGCGCGAAGGGAACAGGGGAGGCTTAACCCGGTATCAACGCCTGGCTCAGGCCTTGATCGTCAGCGCCATCGGCGCGGCATCGGGGCGCGTGGGGGCCTGGCGCGCATAGCCGGGCGTCGCGATGGCTGGCTGCCCGGCGGCGCGTGCGATGGTCTCGATGACGCGGCCCTGGAGGGCGATGCCGCGCTCCAGCGCCTTCCGGTTGCGATCCGCCGCCTTCCGGACGCGGTCCATCGGCAGGGCAAGGCGCGGCGCGGCCTTGGCCAGCGGCGTGGAGCCGAGCCCCTCCCGCGCCGCGATGAAGGCGTCGAGCGCCGTGGTCTTGCCCGGGGACAGCTCGGCCGCCCGGCGCAGGTCGCCCTTCTCGAGCGCCGTCGTCTCCGCCGTCAGCGCGGCCTCGAGGCGCTGTGCGGCGCGCTCCATCTCGGCGATCGCGGCGGCGCTCATTTGCCGCCCTCCTGCCGGAGCTGGCGCAGCACCGCGTCCGCAATGCCGACGCCGCCCGCGCGCGCGATGACGCGGCCATACTCCTCGACCAGCATGGGCCGCCACTGGGACTCGCCGGCGCCGCCGGAGAATGGGCCCTTGCCCTCGGTGCCCTGGAACATCGGCTGGAGCATGGCGCCGAGCATCTGCGCCTCGAAGGCCTGCGCGGCCTCGCGCGTCGCGCGGGCCGGGCGCTGGGTGGCCTGGGCGGCCACCGGGTCGACGTGGGTGACGGGCTTCATCGGATCTCCAGCTCCGCCTGCAGCGCGCCGGCGGCCTTGATGGTCTGCAGGATCGAGATCATGTCGCGCGGCCCGACGCCCAGGCTGTTCAGCCCGCGCACCAGGTCCTGCAGGGTGACGCTGCCGGGCAGGATGCCCATGCGGCGCTCGTTCTGGTCGTCCACCTCGATGTTGGTGCGGGGCACCACCACCGTCTGGCCGTTCGACAGGGCGTTCGGCTGGCTCACCTGCGGCGTCTCGGTGACGCGGATCGTCAGGTTTCCCTGGGCGATCGCCACCGTGCTGACGCGGACGTTGGAGCCGACGACGATCGTGCCCGAGGCCTCGTCGATCACGACGCGCGCCACCTGGTCGGGCTCGACGCGGAGCTGTTCGATCTCTGCCGCGAAGCCGACCGCGTCGCGCCCGCCCGTCTGCACGGTGACCGTGCGCGGGTCGTTGGCGGTCGCCGTGCTGCCGCCGGTGGAGCGGTTGATCGCCGTCGCGATGCGCCGCGCCGTGGTCAGGTCCGGGTTCCGCAGCAGCAGGCGGATCGTCTGCCGTCCGGCGAAGGTGTAGGGCACCTCGCGCTCGATGATTCCGCCGTTGGCGATCCGCCCGGCGGTCGGGACGCCGCGGGTGACCGAGGAGGCCGCGCCGCGCGCCGCGATGGCCCCCGTGGCAACCGTTCCCTGCGCGACGGCATAGACCTCGCCATCCGCGCCGAGCAGCGGCGTGACGACGAGCGTGCCGCCCGTGAGGTTCGTGGCGTCGCCGAGGGCGGCGACGGAGACGTCGATGCGGCTGCCGGACCGGCCGAAGGCGGGCAGGTTCGCCGTCACCATCACCGCCGCGACGTTGCGCGTCTCGAGCTGGCGCTCCTGGTCGCGCGTGTTGACGCCGAGGCGCTCCAGCATGCCGATCAGCGACTGCCGGGTGAAGACGGCGGAGCGCAGCCGGTCCCCGGTGCCGTTCAGCCCGACGACCAGGCCGTAGCCGACGAGCTGGTTGTCGCGAACGCCCTCGACATCGGCGATGTCCTTCACGCGCACGCCGCTCTGCCCGAGGGCAGGGGAGGCGAGAAGGACGAGCAGGCAGGCAATGAGGCGTTTCATGGCGCGCCTAGAACGGGAGGATGATGTCGAGGAGCTGCTGGCCGTAGCGCGGCTGCTGCACGTCGCTGACCGTGCCGCGGCCGCCATAGGCGATGCGCGCCTCGGCCAGCCGGTCGTGGCGCACCGTGTTGTCGGAGCCGATGTCCTGCGGGCGGATGATGCCGCTGACCTGCAGGTCGCGCAGCTCGTGGTTCACGCGCACCTGCTGGCGCCCCGCCACCACCAGGTTGCCATTCGGAAGCGTCTGCGTGACCGTGGCGGCCACGCGCAGCGTCACGCTCTCGTTGCGGCGGATGGCGCCCTGGCCGCGGGCGCTGCCCTCGCTGCCCGCCTCGATCAGCCTGGACGGGTCCACGACGTTCGGCAGCACGCGGGTTATCGAGCTCTCGAGGCCGAAGATGCGCGGCAGGCCGAGGCTCTCGTTGCCCTCCCGCTGCCGGTCCGTCCGGTTCTCGAGCTGCGCCTGATCCTCGATCTGGACGAGCACCGTGACGAGGTCGCCGGGCTGGGCCGCGCGCTGGTCGCGCAGGAAGGTCCGGCTGCCGGGGCGCCAGAGGCTGTTGGCCTCGACCATCGCCTCGTGCGGGGCGGGCATCGGCATCGAGACGGGGCGGCCGGCCGGGTTCTCGATCGGCGCGAGCT
>DASQNQ010000352.1:0-8560 GCA_035644895.1 Acetobacteraceae bacterium
GTAGAGACCTCGTGCACCGCCCGTCCGGTGGCGGCGAAGGCGTCGAGGTTCGCGACCGTCGTCTCCGCGATCGCGCGCATCGCCTCCGCCGTGAAGAAGCCCTGGTGGCCGGTGATCAGCACGTTCGGGAAGGTCTGCAGCCGCGCGAAGACGTCGTCCTGGATGACGCGGCCCGACAGGTCCTCGAAGAAGAGGTCCGCCTCCTCCTCGTAGACGTCGAGGGCGAGATGCCCGAGGTGCCCCGCCTTCAGCGCCTCCACCACCGCCCGCGTGTCGAGGATGCCGCCGCGCGAGGTGTTCACCAGCATCGCGCCGCGCTTCATCCGCGCCAGCGCCGCGGCGTCGATCAGGTGGTGCGTCGCGGGCGTCAGCGGGCAGTGCAGGGAGACGACGTCGGACCGCTCCAGCAGCGCGGGCAGCGGCACCATCTCGATGCCCAGCGCGGCGGCTTCGGGCGAGGGGTTCGGGTCGTGGCCCACCAGGCGGCAGCCGAAGCCGCGCATGATGCGCGCGAAGGCGAGCCCGATCTGCCCCGTGCCGACCACGCCCACCGTCTTCCCGTGCAGGTCGAAGCCGAGCAGCCCCTCGAGGGAGAAGTTGCCCTCCCGCACGCGGTTGTAGGCGCGGTGCGTGTGGCGGTTCAGCGTCATGATCAGCGCGACGGCGTGCTCCGCCACCGCCTCGGGCGAGTAGGCGGGCACGCGAGCGACCGAGAGGCCGTTCCGCCGCGCCGCGACCAGGTCCACGTGGTTGAAGCCCGCCGAGCGCAGCGCCAGCAGGCGCACCCCGCCCTGCCGCAGCGCAACTTGCGCCGCGTCGTCGGCGCGGTCGTTCACGAACAGGCACGCGGCCTCCGCCCCCGCGGCGAGCACGGCGGTCGCGGCGTCGAGCCGCGCCTCGATCCAGGTGAAGGCATGGCGCCCCGCGGCCGCCGCCTCCAGGAAGCGGCGGTCGTAGGGCTTCGCGCTGAAGACCGCGACGCGCAGGGGCTATCCCCCGTTGCGCGCCAGCAGGTCGCCGAGGCGCGCGGCGTCGCCCTGGGGCGCCATGATGCGCAGCTCGAACTCGCCGCCCATCTCATGGATCTGGGCGCAGTTGCGGTCGAGCGGGGCGTTCCGCACCATGGTCTCGAGCATGAGCTTCGCCTGCTCGCGGTCCGGGTAGCGGCGCGTCAGCGCGACGCCCGTGTCGTTGGCCGCCGCCGGGGCGTCCATCATCTCCTCGGGCGGGACGGCGCGCGCGCCCGTGGTGGCGGTGGCGGAAACGGGGTCGCTGGCGGGGAAGGTGTCACGCACGCCCTTCTCAACCGCCGGGTCCGGCGTGTCCTGCATCTGCTGCTTGGCTGTCTGGCCGGCGGCCATCGGCGTCTCCCTTCCTCATCGGCGTGTCCCCCGGGGAACGCGGCCCGGCGGCCAGGGGTTCGCGCGGTTCGCATGACATCCCGGGGGCGGGCGTCCTGGCGCCCCGCAGCGCGTCCACCGTGGACTGGGCCAGCGCGGCCGGCAGCCCGAGGCGCTGGAGCGCGAAGTCGGCCATCCCCAACGCGACCTCCCGCTCCCCCATCAGCACGAGGTGGACGCCCGCCTCCGCCTCCAGCCA
Source organism: Acetobacteraceae bacterium (assembly GCA_035644895.1). Lineage (GTDB taxonomy): Bacteria > Pseudomonadota > Alphaproteobacteria > Acetobacterales > Acetobacteraceae > Falsiroseomonas. The sequence goes on from DASQNQ010000352.1 coordinate 1,600, forward strand.
GGCGGCCTCCTCCTCCGTGTGGGTGCGGACGGTGGCGAGGATGCCGGGGTTCTCCGCGCGGGCGAGGCGCAGCACCTCGCGCGCCTCCACCGCGCCGGGCAGGGCCAGCACCAGCAGCCGCGCGCGGGGAAGGCCCGCGGCATGCAGGACTTCGGGCCGGGTGGCGTCGCCCCAGATGACGCGGGTGCCGGCGGTCCGAAGCGCCTCAGCCCGGCGGCGGTCCTCCTCCAGCACCACCACGGGCAGGCCGTGGCGGCGCAGCGCGGCGAGCACGGTGCGACCGACGCGGCCGGCGCCCACCAGCACGGCATGGCCGGCGACGTCGGGCGCCGCCGGGGCAGGGCTGGCACGCGGCGCGCGGCCCTCCAGCCGGCGGCCGAGCGCCTCGAAGCCGCGCAGCGCGAGCGGTGTCAGGATGATGGAGCCGAAGGCGGCGGCCAGGATCGGCCCACCCGTCTCCGGCGGCAGGACGCCCTGCCGGATCGCGAGCGTGGAGAGCAGGAAGGAGAACTCGCCGATCTGCGACATGGCGCCCGCGACCGTGCCCGCGACGGTCGGGCGGACGCGCAGGCCCAGGAGCAGGACGAAGATCGTGCCGCCGACGCCGAGCGGCACCGCGAGGAGGGCGGCCAGGGCGGCGACGGGCTGGCCCATCAGCGCGACGGGGTCGAGCAGCATGCCGACCGAGACGAAGAACAGCGCCGAGAAGATGCGCGTCATGGGCGTGGCGTCGGCGGCGGCCTGGTGGCCCACGTCGCTCTCGCCCAGCACGACGCCCGCGAAGAAGGCGCCGAGCGCGAAGGAGACGCCGAAGATCGCGGACGCCGCGAAGGCCACGCCGAGCGCCGCGGCGACCACCGCCAGGGTGAACAGCTCCCGCGATCCCGTCCGCGCCACGCGGCCGAGCGCCCAGGGCAGGCCGCGCCGCCCGACCAGCGCCATCACGGCCAGGAACAGCAGCAGCTCGCCCGCCGCCTCCGCCAGCGCCGCCGGCAGGCCCTGCCCCGGTGCGGCGCCGCTTGCCGTCCCCCCTGCCGCGGCGGGCAGCAGCACGAGGGCGAAGACCACGACGAGGTCCTGCATCACCAGCCAGCCGAGGGCGATGCGCGACGCCTCCCCGCCCAGCGGCCCGCGCGCCTCCAGCGTGCGGGTCGCGACCACGGTCGAGGAGATGGCGAGCGCGAGGCCGAAGGCGAGCGACGCCCCGGCCTCCAGCCCGAGGGCGAGCCGGCCGACCACCGCCCCGATGGCGAGCGAGGTGCCGATCTGCAGCAGCGCCCCGGGCACGGCCACGCGCCACACCGCCAGCAGGTCGCGCGCCCGGAAGTGCAGCCCGACGCCGAAGAGCAGCAGCGCCACGCCGACCTCGGCCATCGCCGTGGTGAAGGTGGCGTCGGCCACGAAGCCCGGGGTGTGCGGCCCGATGGCGACGCCGGCCACCAGGTAGCCCACCAGGGCAGGCAGGCGGGCCGCGCGCGCCGCCGCCCCGAAGGCAAAGGCCAGCAGGATGGCCACCACCAGGGTGGCCAGCAGCGCATGCGGTCCGTGATCCATGCGCGCAGGATAGGCCGGTGCCGCCCGCTTGTCCCGGCGCCTTGCCGCGGTGCCTTGCCGCGGTGCCTTGCCCCTGGGGGCCCGCGCGGCCAGGATCGCCGTCATGCGGGACATGGTCTTGGTCACGGGCGGTTCGGGCGGCATCGGGCGCGCCATCGTCGAGAGGGTGCTGCGGGACGAGCCGGGGGCCGGGGTGGTCAACCTCGACCTGCGCCCGCCCGCCGAGGCGCAGCCGCGCGAGACCTGGCACGCGGTGGACTTCGCGGATCTCGCCGCGACGCGCGCCGTGCTGGCCGAGGTCGCGGCGCGCCACGCGCCGACCTGGCTGGTGAACAACGTGGGCCTGGTGCGCCCCGCGCCGCTCGAGGCGCAGACCCCCGAGGACCTGCTGGCCGTTACGGAGGTGAACCTCCGCAGCGCCATGCTCTGCGCCCAGGCCCTGCTGCCCGCGATGCGCGACGCGGGCTTCGGCCGGATCGTCAACATCGCCTCCCGCGCCGCACTGGGGAAGGAGGAGCGGACGGCCTACGCCGCCAGCAAGGCCGGGCTGATCGGGATGACGCGCACCTGGGCGCTGGAGCTCGCGCCTCAGGGCATCACGGTGAACGCCATCGGTCCGGGCCCGATCGCGACGGAGCTGTTCCGCCGCGCCAACCCGGACAACGCGCCGCGCACCCGCGCCATCATCGAGGGCGTGCCGGTCCGGCGCATCGGCACGCCGGAGGACGTGGCGCATGCGGCGGCCTTCTTCCTCGACCGCCGCGCGGGCTTCGTGACGGGGCAGGTGGTGTATGTGTGCGGCGGGCTGACGGTGGGCCTCGCCCCTGTCTAGCCCAGTTTCTGGCCCGGCCCCCGTCGCCTCGCTCGGCCTGCTGCTGCCGCATCTCAGGCCCTATGCGGCGCGGGCGGCGGTCGCGGCCTTCGCGCTGCTCGCCGCCGCCGGGCTGACCCTGCTGCTCGGGCAGGGGCTGAAGCGACTGGTGGATGACGGCTTCGCGGGCGGTCCCGCGGCGCTCGACGGGGCGGCGCTGTTCATGGCGGGCGTGGTCGCCGCCCTGGCGTTTGCGACCTCGCTCCGCTTCTGGCTCGTCTCCTGGCTCGGCGAGCGCGTCGCGGCCGACCTGCGCGTCGCGGTGTTCGGGCATGTGGCGGGGCTCTCGCCCTCCTACTTCGAGCGGATGCGGACGGGCGACGTGCTCTCGCGCCTGACGGCCGACGTCGCGCTGCTGCAGTCGCTGGTGGGCTCGGCCATTTCCATGGGGCTGCGCAACGTGCTGACCGGCACGGGCGCGCTGGTGATGCTCGTCTTCACCTCCCCCAAGCTCGCGGGCATCACGCTGCTGGTGGTGCCGCTGGTGATCGTGCCGCTGATCGTCTTCGGGCGGCGGGAGAGGCGGCTTTCGCGCACGGCGCAGGAACGCGTGGCGGACCTGGCCGCGGCGGCGGAGGAGGTGCTGAACGGCCTGCCCACCGTGCAGGCCTTCGGGCAGGAGGGGCGGGAGCGCGCGCGCTTCGCCGAGGGCGCGGAGCGGTCCGTGCAGGCGGCGCTGCGGCGCGTCGCATCCCGCGCCACGCAGATCCTTCTGGTCATCCTACTCGGTTTCGGTGCCATCACCTTCTCGCTCTGGGTGGGCGGGCGCGACGTGGCGGCGGGGCGCATGACGGGGGGCGAGCTGTCGGCCTTCGTGTTCTACGCCGTGCTGCTCGCCTCCTCCTTCGCGACGATCAGCGAGCTGTGGGGCGAGATCCAGCGCGCCGCGGCGGCGGCCGACCGGCTGACGGAGCTGCTGCTGGTGCGCCCGGACATCGCCGTGCCCGCGCAGCCGCGCCCGCTGCCGGAGCCGCCGCAGGGGCGCGTCACCTTTGACGCGGTGCGCTTCCGCTATCCCGGGCGGGCGGACCCGGCGCTGGACGGCCTGAGGCTCGATGTCCGGCCGGGGGAGACGGTGGCGCTGGTCGGCCCCTCCGGCGCGGGCAAGACCACCGTGCTGCAGCTGCTGCTGCGCTTCCGCGACCCGGAGGCGGGCGCGATCCGCGTGGACGGCGTGGACATCCGCGACGTGGCGCCCGGTGCGCTGCGGGCCCGCATGGCGCTGGTGCCGCAGGAGCCGCTGGTCTTCGGCGCGACGGCGGCCGAGAACATCCGCTACGGCCGTCCCGAGGCATCGGATGCGCAGGTGCGCGCGGCCGCCGAGGCGGCGGCGGCGCGGGGCTTCATCGAGGCGCTGCCGCAGGGCTTCGACACGCATCTCGGCCAGAAGGGCGTCGCGCTGTCCGGCGGCCAGCGGCAGAGGATCGCCATCGCGCGCGCCATCCTGCGCGACCCCGCGATCCTGCTGCTCGACGAGGCAACCAGCGCGCTGGATGCCGAGAGCGAGCAGGCGGTGCAGCAGGCGCTCGCGCAGCTCGCGCGCGGGCGGACCACGCTGGTGGTGGCGCACCGGCTGGCCACGGTGCGGCGCGCCGACCGGATCGTGGTGCTGGAGGCCGGCCGCATCGTCGCGACCGGCACCCATGACGCGCTGGTGCGGGAGGGCGGGCTCTACGCCCGCCTCGCCGCGTTGCAGTTCACGGAGGAGGGGTAGCGCCTCTAGCAACGAGCGGACATGCCGAGGCATGTCCGCCCTCAATCGCCGGCGCCGGCATCCGCCGGCTTGGCTTCGCCGCACAAGCGGCGGCGCCCATTCGGGCGCTCGCCCGCCGCCGGCGGGCGCAGGTCAAATCTCGCGCCGGGCGGTATCAGCCCATCGAGAAGCCGCCCGCCTTCAGCGCCTGCGCGACGCGCGCGACATGCGCACCCTGGAAGCGCGCCCCGTCCAGCTCGACCTGGGAGGGCTGCCGGCTGCCATCGGCGGCGGTGATGGTGGAGGCGCCGTAGGGCGAGCCGCCCTTCACCTCGTCCACGCCCATCTGCCCCTGGAAGGCGTAGGGAAGACCGACCACGACCATGCCGAGATGCATGAGCGTCGGGATGAAGGTGAGCGCCGTGCTCTCCTGGCCGCCATGCTGGGTGGCGGAGGAGACGAAGACCGAGCCGACCTTCCCGTTCAGCGCGCCCTTCGCCCAGAGCCCGCCCGTCTGGTCGATGAAGTTCCGGAGCTGCGAGGTGACGGAGCCGTAGCGCGTGCCGGAGCCGAAGATGATCGCGTCGTAGGAGGGCAGCTCGTCCACCGTGGCGATGGGCGCGGGCTGGTCGAGCTTGTAGCCCGACTTCCGGGCCACCTCCTCCGGCACCAGTTCCGGCACGCGCTTCACATGCACCTCGGCGCCGGCGCCGCGCGCGCCCTCGGCGACGGCGTTGGCCATGGCCTCGATGTGGCCATAGGCGGAGTAGTAGAGGACGAGGACACGGGCCATGGTGAGGTCTCCTGCTTTCCCGGCTTTTTCGTGCACGTCACTTGCCCCGGCGCACGGCCTGGATCAATCAGCGACGGGTGATGACGCCGATTGACCGGGCAAATATGCGCAAGGCCCTGCAATGACCCCGGACGCGCTGCTGGCACGGCTGGAGCGCGCGCCGCGCACCGCCTCCCTCATCGTGACGGTCTGGGGCGACGCGGTGGCGCCGCGGGGCGGGTCGCTCTGGCTCGGCACGCTGCAGGCCATCCTGGACCGGTTCGGGGTGAACCCGGGGCAGCTCCGCACCGCCATGTCGCGGCTGACCGAGGAGGGCTGGCTCGCGCGCAACCGCGTCGGGCGGCTCTCCTACTACCGTCTCGGGCCGCGGGGGGAGTCCGCGTTCGGCGCCGCGTCCCGCCGCATCTATGACGGCGCGCCCGCCACCTGGGACGGCCGCTTCCGCCTGGCGCTGACCGCCGACCCCGACCTGCGGGAGGCGCTCGCCGCGCAGGGATTCGCCGCGCTCGCCCCAGGCGTCCTGGCCGGGCTGGCGGGGGAGCTGCCCTCCGGCGCGCCGGTGCTGCTGGCCGAGCCGCGCAGCCTGGAGGAGGCGCGCCAGGTCGCCGCACGCGCCTGGCCGCTCGACGGCGTGGCGGAGGGCTATGCGCGGTTCCTGGACCTGTTCGCACCCCTGGCCGGCGTCGAACCGGCACCGCAGGACGCGCTGCCGCTGCGCGTGCTGGTGGTGCATGAATGGCGGCGCGTGGTGCTGCGCGACCCGCGCCTGCCGCCCGACCTGCTGCCCAAGGGCTGGCCCGGCACGCAGGCCCGGGCGCTTGCCGCGCGGCTCTACCACGCACTGCTTCCCGCCTCGGAGGCCTGGCTTGACGACGAGGGCCGGAACGAGGACGGCCAGCTGCCGCCAGCTGACCGCGAGCTCGCCTCACGCTTCCGGGAGGCAGGCTGACGCGTTACGCTTTGTGCTTGCACGACCCACGAAGCGTGACATATGGTCGGGATCATCGCCTCCAGGGAGGAAGCGAGCCCGTGTACACGCAGGCACTGAACCAAAAAGACGTGTCCGCTCCGGCGTCCGAGGATCCGGAGCGACTCGCGCGCTTCGAGGCACGCGTCGCGGCCGAGGACAAGATCGAGCCGAACGACTGGATGCCGGAGGCGTATCGCCGCACGCTGACGCGGCAGATCAGCCAGCACGCGCATTCCGAGATCATCGGCATGCAGCCCGAGGGCAACTGGATCACCCGCGCGCCGTCGCTGCGCCGCAAGGCAGCACTCCTGGCCAAGGTGCAGGACGAGGGCGGGCACGGGCTCTACCTCTACGCCGCGGCCGAGACGCTCGGCACCTCGCGCGAGGAGCTGCAGGAGCAGCTTCTTTCGGGCCGCGCCAAGTACTCCTCCATCTTCAACTACCCGACGCTCACCTGGGCGGACATCGGCGCGATCGGCTGGCTGGTGGACGGGGCGGCGATCATGAACCAGATCCCGCTCTGCCGCACCTCCTACGGCCCCTATGCGCGGGCCATGATCCGCGTCTGCAAGGAGGAGAGCTTCCACCAGCGCCAGGGCTACGAGATCATGCTGACGCTCTCGCGCGGCACGGCCGAGCAGAAGGCGATGGCGCAGGATGCGCTGAACCGCTGGTGGTGGCCGTCCCTCATGATGTTCGGCCCGCCCGATGCGCAGAGCGCCCACACCGACACCTCCATGCGGTGGAAGATCAAGCGCTTCACGAATGACCAGCTGCGGCAGCAATTCGTGGACGCGACGGTGCCGCAGGGCCACTTCCTCGGCCTGACGTTCCCCGACCCGAAGCTGCGCCTGAACGAGGCGACGGGGCACTGGGAGTTCGGCGAGATCGACTGGGAGGAGTTCCGCCAGGTCCTCGCCGGCAACGGCCCCTGCAACCGCCAGCGGATGCGCACGCGGCGCGAGGCGCACGAGGCCGGCGCCTGGGTGCGGGAGGCCGCGCTGGCCCACGCCGCGAAGCGCCGCGCCCGCAAGGCCGCGCAGAAGCTGGCTGCGGAGTAGCGGGCGATGGCAACCGAAC
>DASQNQ010000353.1:0-4682 GCA_035644895.1 Acetobacteraceae bacterium
CGTCGCGGTGATGTATGCGGGGCGCATCGTGGAGAGCGGGCCGGTGCGCGACATCATCCGCAGCCCGCGCCACCCCTACACCATCGGCCTGCTGCGCGCGCGCATGCACGACACCCTGGTGCCCGGCGCGCGGCTGGAGGCCATCCCAGGCGCGCCGCCGGACCTCTCCGCCCTGCCACCCGGCTGCGCCTTCGCCCCCCGCTGCCGCCTCGCCGAGGCGCGGTGCCGCGTGGCCGACCCGGCCGAGGTCGTGGTGGCGCCCGGTCATGGCGCACGTTGCCTGCGCACCGACGCGACCCTCGAACCGGCCTGACACCTGCCTCAGGAAGACGTGGCCTTGCGACCAGCCGGGGCGGGCTGATCGGGAGGTCGTGCCTCAGATCTTCCGGTCGATCTGCTCCACCAGCGGCCAGACGCGGCGGAACAGGGCGTCGCGCACCACCCGCTCCACCACGGCGGCTTCCGGCGCGCGGTCGGGGTGCAGCTCGCGCGCGACCAGGCGCTTCAGCGCGGCGTAGCGCGGGTCGGCCATCGTTTCGCCGCCCTCCGCCAGCCGCGCCTCAGCGGCCTCGGCCCGCAGGCGCCAGCGCGTCGCGTCGGCCTGCGCCTCGTGCAGCGCCAGGCGCGTCCGGGCCAGCTCGGCTTCCTGCTCCGCGATGCGCCTCTCCTGCGGGTCCGGCCGTCCCGGGGCGGGGGGCGGCCGGCAGCGCAGCACCTCCGGCCCGTCCCGGCGCGCGCGGTGCAGCGCCGCGATCCGGCCGAGGTCGCTGCGGTCGTAGATGAAGACCCGCATGCCTCCGTCGCGCGGCACCAGGGCCAGCCGCCCGCTCTCCTCCTGCTCGAAGGCGTAGACGGCCGAGAGCTCGTCGAGCAGTGCCGCCGCGTGCCTGTCCTGGAGGAAGTGGTCGAGAAGCGTCGTGCTCAAGCGGGGCCCCCGGCGTGAGTCCCCGTTCTGGACCGCAATTGCTGCCCGTCCCCTACTCGGCGGGAGCCGGCCGGGCGTCCTCCTCCTCCAGCCGGCGGAACTCCGCCTCCCGCGCGCTGGGCGAGGAGGTGAAGCGGGCCAGCAGCGCATAGGCCACCGGGACGACGAACAGGGTGAGCAGCGTGCCGAGCGTGAGGCCGCCCGCGATGACCAGGCCGATGGTCCCCCGCGCCTCGGCCCCCGCGCCGGAGGCGAAGGCCAGCGGCAGGGCGCCGAGGATGGTGGCGATGGTGGTCATCAGGATGGGCCGCAGCCGCAGCGCGGCGGCCTCCGCCGCGGCCTCGGCCGGCGCACGGCCCTCGTCCCGCAGCTGGTTCGCGAACTCCACCAGCAGGATGCCGTTCTTCGCCACCAGCCCGATCAGCAGCACCATGCCGATCTGGCTGTAGACGTTGAGCGTGAGCCCGAAGGCGAGCAGCGTCAGCAGCCCGCCCGCGACCGCCAGCGGCGCCGCCGTCATGACGATGAAGGGGTGGACGAAGCTCTCGAACTGGCCGGCCAGCACCAGGTAGGTCAGCACGACGGCGAGCGCGAAGGCGACCAGCACGGCACGCCCCGTCTCCTGCAGGTCCAGCGCCTCGCCCAGCCAGCGCAGCGCTGCGCCGGGCGGCAGCCTCTCGGCCTCGATGCGCTCCACCGCCTCCCCGATCGGCGTGCCGGGGGCGAGGTTCGCGCCGATCTCGATCGCGGCCAGCCGGTCGATCCGCAGCAGCTCCCGCGCCGTGCCGACCTCGCGCAGCGTGACGACGGAGGAGAGCGGTACCACGTCGCCGCTGCGGGTGCGGACATAGGCGTCGCGCAGGTCGGCGGGGGCGTCGCGGTCCTCGCTGCGGGCGGAGAGGATCACCTCGTACTCCTCGCCGCGGTTCAGCCAGCGCGTCACCTCCGGCTCCCCGAACAGCACGTTCAGCGTCTCCCCGATCGCGCGCGCCTCGAGGCCGAGGACCGCGGCGCGGTCGCGGTCCACCGCGACCTCGATCTGCGGCTTGGTGACCTTGTCGGAGCTGTCCGGTCCGACGAGGCCGGGCGTGCCCTGCACCACCTCCAGCAGCGGCGCCGCCCAGGCGCGCACCTCCTCGCGGTCGGTGCCGGCGATGGCGAAGCGGAACTGGCGGCCCTGGCCGCGCTGGCCGAACTTGGGCGGGTTCACCGCGAAGGCACGGATGCCCGGGATCTGCGCCAGGTCCCGCCGCAGCCGCTCGACCAGTTCCTGCTGCGTGGTCTCCCGCGCCGCCCAGGGCTTGAGGCGCACGATCAGGAAGGCGCGGTTCGGCTGCGCCGTCCCGCCGCGGCCCGGCGAAACGATCGAGAGCACGTCGTCCGCCGGCCCGTCCGGGCCGGTCAGCGGCGCGAGCAGGGCCTCGATCCGCCTGACCTGCTCCAGCGTGTCGGGGAAGGACGCGCCCTCCGGCCCCTCGGCGATGATGCGGACGGAGCCGCGATCCTCGTCGGGCGCGAGCTCCGACGGGACGACCATGTAGGCCGCGGCACCCGCGACGGCGAAGATCAGCCCGGCGCCGAGCGCGAGCGCCGGCCGCGCGATGAGCCAGCCGAGCAGCGCGGCGTAGTGCCGCGCGAGCCAGGCCTGCGCGCGGGCCGACAGCCGCGCGATCCGCCCCTCCCGCTGCGCGCCGCGGAACAGCCAGGCGGACAGCATGGGCCCGAGCGTGATGGCCGCGAGCGTGGAGAACAGGATGGTGGCGCCGAGCACCACCGCGAACTCGGCGAAGAGCCGCCCGACATTCCCCTGCAGGAAGGCGAGCGGCAGGATCACCGAGAGCAGCGCGAGCGAGGAGGCGAAGACCGCGAAGCCCACCTGCCGCGTCGCCCGGACGGCGGCCAACATCAGCGGCTCCCCGTCCTGCTGGCGGCGCCGGATGTTCTCCATGATGACGACGGCATCGTCCACGCAGAGGCCGATGGCCAGGATCACGGCCAGGATGGACAGCACGTTGACCGAGTAGCCGAGCGCGGCGGCCACCGCCGCCACGGGGATGATCGAGGCCGGGATGGTCGCCGCCGGGATGAGCGTGGCACGCGCCGAGCCGAGGAAGAGGAAGATCACCAGGATGACGATGCCGAGCGTCTCGGCGAGCGTCTGCCCGACATTGGCCAGCGTCTCCCGGATGAAGAGCGCCTCGTCGTAGCCGACTTCGAGCCGCACGCCCGCGGGCAGCGAGGCGCGGAGCCGCTCCACCGTCTCCGCGACGCCCGACGAGACCTCGAGCGCATTGGCGTCCGACCGCTTGGTGATGCCGATCGCCACGGCCTCCTGCCCGGCGGCGCGGAAGGCGGAGCGGTAGCTCTCGACGCCCACCTCCACCCGCGCCACGTCGCCGATGCGCACGCGCCCCGCCGCGTCCTCCCGCAGCACCAGGGCCGCGAAATCCTCGGCCGTGCCGAGACGGGTCGCGGTCCGCAGCGTGATCTCCTGCCGCCCCGCCTCCAGCCGGCCGGCCGGAACCTCCAGGTTCTCGGCGCGCAGCCGCGCCGCGACGTCCGCCGCCGTGATGCCGCGCGCGGCCAGCGCCTGGCGGTCGAGCCAGATGCGCATGGCGTAGCGCCGGCCCCCGTTGATCTCGACGGTGGCCACGCCCGGCACGACGCCGACCGCATCCACCACCCGCCGCTCCGCGATGTCCGTCAGCTCCGCCGTCGGGATCCTGTCGGAGGCGAGGGTGAGATAGATGGTCGCGAACTCGTCCGCCGAGGACTTCTCGACCGCCGGCTCATCGATCCCGTCGGGCAGGTCGCGACGGGCGACGGAAACGCGGTCGCGCACATCGGCCGCCGCAGCGTCGAGGTCCGTGCCGGCGCGCAGCTCCACCTGGATGAAGGAGCTCTCGTCGCGGCTGATGGAGCGGATCAGGCGGATGCCCTCGACGCCCGAGAGCTGGTCCTCGATGGCGCGCGTCACCTCGCGCTCCACCACCTCGGCCGCGGCGCCGGTGTAGACGGTGCGGACGGTGACGACGGGCGGATCGACCGCCGGGTATTCGCGCACCGGCAGGACGAAGGCGGCGCCGAGCCCGATCGCGATCAGCAGCAGGTTGACCGCAAGCGCGAGGACGGGCCGGAGGACCGGCAGGTCGAAGATGCCGCGCATGGGTCAGCGCGCCGCCTCTGCCTGGCGCTGCGGTCCGGCTGGCGCAACCTGTGCGCCGTCCTCGAGCCCCTGCAGCCCCTCGACCACCACCTGCATCCCGGGCTCCAGCCCTTCCCGGATCTCGATGCGCTCCGCCGTCCGCTCCCCGATCGTGACGGGCAGCCGCCGCGCCCGGCCCTCCTCGACCGTGAAGACGAAATGGTCCGGGCCGCGGAGCTGCACGGCGCGGGGCGGCACGGTGACCGCCCCTTCCACCACCTCCGCGGCGGCGGCCACCTGCAGGAGCATGCCGGGCTTGAGCACGCCGTCCGGGTTGGGCAGGCGTGCCTCGATGGTCATGGTGCGGGTCGCGGGGTCGACGCGGGTCGCCAGCACGCGCACCTCGCCCTCGAACAGCCGGCCGGGCAGGGCGGCGGAGGTGGCGCGCACCGCAGCGCCGGGCGCGAGGCGCGCGGCCTCCTGCTCGGGCAGGGCGAAGCGCAGGTCGATCGGATCCACGGCGTCGAGCGGCACGAGCGGCGTGCCCGGCTGCACCAGGGCGCCCACGCTCACCTCCCGCAGCCCGATGCGGCCGGGGAAGGGTGCCACGAT
>DASQNQ010000354.1:0-18395 GCA_035644895.1 Acetobacteraceae bacterium
CAGCCTCCGCCCGTACTCGGCAAGATGATCGGCGGCGCGCTGGTCGGCACCTTCCTCGGCGTGCTGCTCGCCTACGGGCTGATGGGTCCGATCGCCGCGCGGCTGAAGGCAGTGGTGGAGGAGGAGGCGAAGTACCTCGAGGTGATCCGCGCCGTGATGGTCGCGCACCTGCACGGCAACGCGCCGCAGGTCTCGGTGGAGACGGGACGCAAGATGGTGCCGACCCACCACATGCCCAGCTTCCAGGAGCTGGAGGAGGCGCTGCAGAACCTCTCCATCGGTTGACGAGCGGACCCGCGCGCGGCACGCCTGCGCGCATGACCGAGCCCCTCGACGCCGCCCTGCCCCCCGCGCCCTTCCACGAGCTGATGGGCTTCACCTTGCTGGAATGGCGCGACGGCTTCGCGCGGCTGGCCTGTGACGCAGGGCCGCGGCACCTCAACCGCTCCGGCATCGTGCATGGGGGCGTCGCGCTGTCGCTGGTGGACCAGGCCGCGGCCTATGCGGGGCTGTGGTGTTCCGTGCCGGGCAACGTCCGGCGGGCGGTGACGCTCGACCTTGACTGCCGATTCACGGGGCAGGCGAAGGTCGGGCGGCTGGTGGCGGAGGGTCGCGTCGTCTCCCGCGGGCGCAACATCTTCTTCTGTCGGACCGAGGTGTTCGACGAGTCCCGCACGATGGTGGCCTTCGGCGCCTCCACCCATCGCTGGCGGGCGGGCAGCGAGGGGGTGGAGGGGCAGCCGGTCGAGGCGCTGGAGCCGTAGGCTTCGCTCCGAGCTCGGCCCGGAATCAGCGCAACAGCGTCGCCGCTGCTTCGGACCCGGCCAGGATCTCCACGAGCCGGGCGAGATCCACCATGCCCAGCCCGCCCGGCCTTTCGGCCAGTGACGCCAGCCGGACGGAGGCCCCGCGCAGGAGGCGGTCGAACTCGGCCTCCGCGCCGATCCGCCGCCCCGCCGTCTCGAGGCGCCGCAGGTCACGCGCCGTGCCCTCCAGTGCCAGGACGACCTCGTCCGGCACGGCGTCCGCCGCATGCGCCCGCGTGGCCGGCGCGATCAGCGCCTCCTCCAGCGCCGCGGCGAAGCGGTCCCGGCACAGGCTGGCCGCGTCGCGGCGGACTGGCGCCAGGTCGCGGCGGCGCGCGTCGCGCAGCGCGGGCGCACCCTCGGCTTCCAGGTTCTCCAGCCGTCGCAGGAACGCCGATGCCGCCTCGGCCAGCGCCGCAGGTTCGGCGCAGCCCATCTCCTCGACGTCCTGGGCCACCGCGCTTCGCAAGGCCCGCTCCGCCGCCGGTCTGACCGAGGGCAGGAGCGAGGCCGCCGCCGAAACCACGTCTCCAGGCGCGGTTGCATTCCGGAGCAGAAGGCGCATGCCTGCCTCGAGCGGTCCCAGCCCCTCCCCGGCCAACGGGCCGAGGGCGCCGCGCAGCAGCGCCATCGGTGGGCCCTCCTCGTGCAGCGCCGCCCAGAGTGCCGGCGCATGCCGCCAGACCGCGGCGCAGAGCGCGAGGACAGGGCGGGCCGCGTCCTCCGGCAGGCCCGCCAGTGTCCAACCGGGTGGCGGCACGGGGAGATCGAGTGCGGCGGCGGCAGGCCAGAGCCGGGCGCCTAGCTCCGCCGTGAGCCGCGCATCGCCACAGACGCCGCGCATGCCGGCCGTCTCGATCTCGGCGGCCAGGGGACCCAGGGCGGCGGCAACGGCACCGCTCACCGGGAGGATCGCGCTGCGAGGCACCTCCAGCATGCCACGGCGCCATTCGCAGGGCGCCACCAGCACGGCATCGAGCGGGAGGAAGAGAAGGCGCGGCAGGCGCAGCGGCCGGGGCGGGCGCAGGCGTCGCAGCCGCGGCCGGATGTGCTCGATCAACGCATCCGCATCCCCTCGTACCGGCAGGGAGTCGAGCTGCGCGACCACCCGGGTCACCGCCGCATCCGGCGCCCCCGCAAGGGCCGCGCGGAGCTGCCGTGCATCCGACCCTGGCGTCATGCCGCCTCCGGCAGCAGGCGCTCGATCCGTGCGACAAGATCCGGCAGGGCGACCGAGGACGGCAGCGTCGCCGGCGGCCGGAGCGACCGGCGCAGGCGCAGCACCGGGTCCCATGCACAGACCGCGCCGGGCCACTCATCGGCTTCCACCGCCGGAATGGGCAGATGCGCGGCCATGGCGGCCAGCGCGTCGGCCCGCCCGTCCGGCGGCGTGGCGAACCAGGCGGCCACGAGCATGCGCCATCCGTCGAGCAGCCAGCCGGGCCGCCGGAGCAGCGCGACCGCTCCGGCGTCGCGCGGCCTGGCGGGGAGGCCGTCGAGGCAGGCCTCAACTCCGGCCAGCGTGAGCCTTGCCGCACCGAGCACCACCCGCCCCGCGTGGTCTTCAGGCCTGCCGGACAGCCACCCGGCAAGCTCCTCGGCCATGTCCCGGAGACGGGTCGCAAGGCGCGGCACGGAGCCGTCCCGCCCCTGGCCGATCTCGGCGAGGGCCTCCACCAGCGCGGGTGGGACATTGGCCGGCAGCCCGGCACGCACGGCAGCCAGCGCCCTGGCATGGAGCGCTGCCTCGGCGCCCGCCGCCGCCGCGGCCTGCCGCCCGGCGAGGCCCTCTGCCGCCGTCTGTCTTGCCGCCTCGCGCAGCCGGGCCGGGCCGGGCTCGGGCAGCGCCGTCGCCAGGCTCCAGAGCCGCCGGTCATGCAGCGTCGGCTGTGCCACATCCCGGGCGGCCGCCCAGCCAAGCACGTAGCTCCCGCGCCCGGCGAGGCTGGGCAGGATCAGCTCCGGCTCGCCGCCCGTCGCCCACCGCAGCCTGGCGCCGGCCAGCAGCGGCGAGGTGAACGGGATGGCCCAGCCCCTCTCGGCGAAGGTGGCCGCGCGCTCCGGCAGGGGGGCGGCGAAGCGTTCAAGCAGGGCGGCGGCATGCGGCAGCGGCATCGGCGCAGCATGACGCGGTGGGGTGAAGGAACGGTTAGGGAGCGCGGGCGCCGCGGCTACCGCCCGCGGAACACCGGGCGGCGGCGCTCGATGAAGGCGCGCGTCGCCTCCTGGAAGTCCTCGGTGAAGGGGAAGTTGAGCGAGGCGGCCTTCTGCTCGGGCGTGATCGGCAAGGTCCCGCGCAGCTCCTGCAGGGCGCGCTTGTGGAAGCGGTTGGCAAGCGGCGCCCCCTCCGCGATGCGGCGGGCCAGCGCCAGCGCCTCCTCCTGCACCGCCGCGTCGGGCACGAGGCGCGTCAGCAGCCCCTTCCCGAACGCCTCCTCGCCCGTGAAGACGCGGCCCTCGACCAGCAGCTCCATCGCGACGGCGTAGCCGACCGATTCCAGGATCGGGTCCAGCTCCTCATAGGCGTAGAAGATGTTGAGGTTTCGGGCGGGGATGCCCATGCGCGTGCCCGGCCCGCCCACGCGGAAGTCGGCCATGGTGGCGATGCCGCAGCCCCCGCCCATGGTCCAGCCGCGGCAGGCGGCCACGACGGGGTGGGTGCAACGGCGGATGGACTGGAAGGCGCGGTGCAGCTCCTCGGCGTAGACCGCCTCGCGTTCCGGCGTGCCGCGCTCCTCGGGGAAGGCGGCGATGTCGGCGCCGGCGCAGAAGGCCTCCTCCCCGGCGCCGCGGATCACGACGCAGCGCAGCGAGGTGTCCGCCGACAGCCGCTCCAGCGTCTCCCGGAGGGCGATCCACATGGGCAGGTCGAGGCAGTTGCGCTTCGCCGCGCGGTCGATGGTGACGAGGGCGATGCCGGCGTCGGTCGCCGTGACGATCAGGGGGTGGGGCATGGCGGTGCGACGCTACCCCGCCCCGCCGGCCACCGGAAGGGAGGGACCTGCAACCCCCCTGGCGCTGCCTCGTTCTGGCCGCCGACGCGAACGGAGGCAGGAACTATGGTCGAGACCAGGACGGACCAGGCGGCGAAGGACAAGGTCTTTGAGCTGATCCGCGAGGTGCAGGTCGCGACGCTCGTGACCCATGCCGAGGGCGGGCGCATGCGCGGCCGGCCGATGCGCGCGGTGAAGCTGAAGCAGTTCGACGGCACGCTGTGGTTCTTCACCTCCTATCCCTCGCCGAAGACGGAGGAGATCGCGGACGACAGCCATGTGCTGCTCGCCTACGCCGACCCGTCCAGCCAGAACTACGTCTCCATCGCCGGCACGGCGCGGGTGATGCGCGACGTCGAGAAGCAGAAGGAGCTCTGGAGCGAGCCGCTGCGCGCCTGGTTCCCGAACGGGCCGGAGGATGCGCGGGCCGGGCTCCTCAAGGTGGAGGTCGAGGGTGCGGAGTACTGGGACGCGCCCTCCTCCACCCTCATCCACGCCTATGGCTACCTGAAGGCCATCACCACCGGGCAGCCGCCCTCCTCGGGCGACAATGACAAGGTGGCGTTCAAGCGGCCGGCCTGACCGGCATGCCCTTCCGCCGGGCCCGCCACGGGCGGCCCGGCGGTCAGGCCTGCGCCCGCCGCGTGCGCAGCCAGAGCCACGCCAGCAGGCCGATGGCGAGCAGGTTGAACAGGACCGCGAGCGGCACCCGCCAGTTGATGAGCCCCGCCAGGAAGGGCTGGTAGGCCAGAAGCGCCGCGGTCTGGGACGCGATGGCGAGCGGCAGCAGCGCGGGCTTCAGGCACGCCGAGAGCACCATCAGCACCTCCGCCACGAAGAAGTAGCGGCTGTGCATCTTGGGCGTGAGGAAGGGAAGCAGCGCGCAGGCCAGCGCCGCGCCGTGCAGCAGCGCCATGCCATGCAGCCGCCCCCCGCGGAGTGCCAGCAGGGTCAGCCCGCCCCCCGCCGCGGCCGCCAGCATCAGCCCCGCCAGGACCACGCCATCCGTGTTCGGCAGGACGAATTGCAGCCAGGTCCAAAGGCCCGGCGCATCGTAGGAGAGCTGGTCGAATCCCTCGAACCCGGCCAGGTACACGCCGAGCACCGCGTGCCAGGGCCGCCCCGCCAGGATCGGCGGCAGGGCAAGCAGCAGGTAGGGCACGGGGACCAGCAGGAGCAGCCGCGCCTGCCGGCGCGACAGCAGGAAGGCCAGAAGGATGGGCCCCAGGAAGGCTGCCTGCGGCTTGTAGGCCACGGCCAGCCCGTAGAGCAGCACCGCCGCCGCCCCCCGCCCACGGAGCATCGCCAGCACCGCGCCGAGGATCGCGGCCGACCAGATCGCGTCGGTCTGGCCCCAGGCGCTGCCGTTCACGATCACCGTCGGCAGGGCGAAGACGACCACCCCCGCGACCAGGCCCCGCAGCCGGTCGCCCGTCAGCGCGTGGGCGAGCAGCCCCGCCATCACGGCCAGGGCGGCATCGCCCGCCACGGAAACCAGCTTGATCGCCGTCAGGGGCTTCACCCAGTCCGGCAGCAAGGTCGTGAGCAGCAGGAGGTAGCTGTAGAAGGGCGAGTAGTCCGTGACGTCCATCCCGAGCACGCCGAGGCCGTGGGCCTGCTTGGCCTCGAACCAGGGCAGCACGTACCGGGTCATGTCCGTGTTGCTGAGCGGCATCAGCGACACCTTCAGGACCAGGGCGGCGAACAGGCCCAGCGCCGCGGAGGCCAGCACGGCCGCCTGCGTTCCGGTCAGACTGCGCACCACGCTCCCACGCTCCACGATGTCATCCGAACGGCGGAGCCTGAATTGTGCCGTCATGTGCCGCGCGCGTCCCGTCCCTGCCATCGTCTCGGCTTGATGCCGATACGTTTCGCCCATCGGCATCGGTCAGGTCGAAAGACCTTTCCGTGATGCGGCGCGTCTCTCGCAGGCTTGACCATGGCCCGGGCCGGCGGGGCGCTGCATGGCCGGCCTACTCGTCATTCGGGATGTTGATCACCACGCCGCACGCCTTGCAGTGGACCGCGTCCGGGTCGTGCCGGCCCAGCCCGCAGTTCGGGCAGCGATGCATCACCTTCACCGGGCGGAACAGCGCCTGGGCCAGGCGCAGGAACAGGGTGACGCCCGCCAGCATGACGATGACCGAGAGCATCCGGCCCGAGGTCCCCTGCAGCGTGATGTCGCCGAAGCCCGTCGTGGTGAGGGCCGTGACAGTGAAGTAGAGCGCGTCGGCCCAGTTGGTGATGTGCGGGTTCGTCTGGTGCTGGGTCGCGTGGATGAGGCCCGTCATGACCACCAGGAACACGACCAGGTCCGCCAGCGCGATCGGCGCTTCGGGGTTGGTGCGGGACACACGCAGGTCGGCCAGCAGGCGCGAGGTCCGCAGCAGCCGCAGCGTGCGGAGCACGCGCAGGAAGCCCCAGGCCTCCCCGAAGGGCACCAGGAGGAAGGATACGACGGCGATGATCTCGGCGACGCCGGCCGGGCGCAGCAGCTCGCGCCAGGGCTGCCGCGCGGCGCGCAGGCGCATGACCAGCTCGGCCCCGAGGGCGATGCCGAAGATCACGTCGATGATGCGCACGAAGAGGCTGGACGGGAGGAAGGAGGCAAGGATCACCCAGCCCAGCGCCGCGAGGTCGAGCCCCAGCAGCGCGTAGCCCGCCCGCGGCCCACGCAGCCCGGCAAATCGCTCGATGGCCGGAAGATGTTGCGACATCGCACGGGGAGAACGCCGCGTGCGATGTCCGGTTCACCCGGATGGGGTCAGCGGGTCGGCCGCGGCGGGGTCGCCGCGTAGTCGTAGAAGCCCCGGCCCGTCTTCCGGCCAAGCCAGCCGGCCTCGACATACTTCACCAGCAGGGGGCTCGGCCGGTACTTCGGGTCGCCCATCCCCTCATGCAGCACGCGCAGCACGGCCAGGCAGGTGTCGAGCCCGATGAAGTCGGCGAGTTCCAGCGGCCCCATCGGGTGGTTGCAGCCGAGCTTCATGCCGAGGTCGATGGAGGCCACGTCGCCCACGCCCTCATGCAGGGCGAAGCAGGCCTCGTTGATCATCGGCAGCAGGATGCGGTTGACGATGAAGGCGGGGTAGTCGGCCGCCTGGGCGACCTGCTTGCCCATTCGCTCGGCAAGCTGCGTCACCGCCTGCGCCGTCGCGTCCTCGGTCGCGAGGCCGCGGATCACCTCGACGAGGCGCATCATCGGCACCGGGTTGAAGAAGTGCATGCCGACGAACCGCCCCGGCCGGTCGGTCGCGGCGGCAAGGCGGGTGATCGGGATGGACGAGGTGTTCGTGGCCAGCAGCGCGTCCGGGCGCAGCACCGGGCAGAGCTGCGCGAAGATCCTTTTCTTCGTTTCCTCGTTCTCGGTCGCGGCCTCGATCACCAGGTCGCAGTTGTTGAAGGCCTGGTAGTCGGTCGAAGTGGTGATCCGGCCGATCGCCGCGTCCCGGTCGGCGCCGGCAAGCGTGCCCTTCTGCACCTGGCGGTCCATGTTCTTCGCGATGGTCGCCATCGCCCTGTCGAGCGCCGGCGCCTGCACGTCGAGCATGACGACCGCGATGCCCGACTGCGCCGCGACATGGGCGATGCCGTTGCCCATCTGCCCGGCGCCGACCACGCCGAGCCGCGCGATGGCGGTCACGGCTTGGACAGCTCCTGCTCCAGTTCGGGGATGATCTTGAACACGTCGCCCACCAGGCCGTAGTCCGCCACCTGGAAGATCGGCGCCTCCTCGTCCTTGTTGACGGCGACGATGACCTTGCTGTCCTTCATGCCCGCCAGGTGCTGGATGGCGCCCGAGATGCCGAAGGCGATGTAGAGCTCGGGTGCCACGATCTTGCCCGTCTGCCCGACCTGCATGTCGTTCGGCGCGTAGCCCGCATCCACCGCGGCGCGGGAGGCGCCGATGGCGGCCCCGAGCTTGTCGGCGACACCCTCCAGCACCTTGAAGTTGTCGGCCGAGCCCATGGCGCGGCCGCCCGAGACGACCACCCGCGCCGCCGTCAGCTCCGGCCGCTCGCTCTTCGCGATCTCCGCGCCGACGAAGGAGGACAGGCCCGGATCCTCGGCTGGCTGCACCTTCTCCACAGCGGCCTGCCCGCCCTCGGCCGGCACCGGGTCGAAGGAGGCGGCGCGGACCGTCATCACCACCTTGGGGTCGGAGGTCCGCACGGTGGCCAGCGCGTTGCCGGCGTAGATGAACCGGCGGAAGGTGTCCGGCCCTTCGATGCCCGCGACGTCCGACAGCGGCTGCACGTCGAGCAGCGCGGCCACGCGCGGGATGATGTTCTTGCCCATCGCCGAGCCGGGCGCGAGCAGGTGGCTGTAGCCGTCCGCGAGGCCGACCATCAGCGCCGCCGCCGGCTCGGCGAGGCCATGCTCATAGGCCGGGCCGTCGGCCACCAGCACCTTCGCGATGCCGGGCAGCTTCGACGCGGCCTCGGCGGCCTCCCCGCCCAGCAGCAGGAGGTGGACGTCGCCGCCGAGCTTGCCGGCGGCGGCGATGGCGCTGCGCGTGGGCTGGGACACGGCCGACCCGCTGCGGTCGGCAAGGACGAGAACGGCCATGGCTAGATCACCTTCGCCTCGTTGCGGAGCTTGTCCACCAGCTCGGCCACCGAGCCCACCTTCTTCCCGGCCTGGCGCTTCGGCGGCTCCTCCACCTTCAGGGTGGTCAGGCGCGGCGCAGGGTCCACGCCGAGGTCGGCGGGCTTCATCGTCTCGACCGGCTTCTTGCGCGCCTTCATGATGTTCGGAAGGCTCGCGTAGCGCGGCTCGTTCAGGCGCAGGTCAGCGGTCACGATGGCGGGCAGCTTCAGCGCCACCGTCTCCAACCCGCCATCCACCTCGCGCGTCACGCGCAGCCCGCCATCGGCGACCTCAATCTTCGAGGCGTAGGTCCCCTGGGACCAGCCGAGATAGGCGGCCAGCATCTGGCCGGTCGCGTTCATGTCGTCGTCGATCGCCTGCTTGCCCATCAGCACGAGCTGCGGGCCCTCCTTCGCCACGATCGCCTTCAGCATCTTCGCGACCGCGATCGGCTCGACCACGCCGTCGTGCTCCACCAGGATGCCGCGGTCGGCGCCCATGGCGAGTGCGGTGCGGATCTGCTCGGCCGCCGCGGCGGGGCCGATGGAGACGGCGACGATCTCGGTCGCCACGCCCTTCTCCTTCAGGCGCACCGCCTCCTCGACCGCGATCTCGTCGAAGGGGTTCATGGACATCTTGACGTTGGCCGTCTCGACGCCCGTGCCGTCCGCCTTCACGCGGACCTTCACGTTGTAGTCAACGACCCGCTTGACGGGCACCAGGAGTTTCATCCTCGGTCGTGTCCCTGGAATGGGCTGCCGCGCGGCGCGGTCTGCCCGCCCCGTTCCGTGGCTGCAAGAAGAGGCCGGACGATAGGACCGCGGCGCCCGCCCGGCAAGGCGGCGCCTCAGGCCTTCATGATGAACATCAGCAGCACGAAGAGCGCCAGCGTCAGGCCCTGCAGCGCAACGCGCGCCTGCATCAGCCGGTTCGACCGCAGCCGGCCGCCCTCCGAGTCCTCGTTGCGCGCAAGCCCGAGCATCCCGGCGAACATGACACCGAGCGTGGCGAGGGCCGAGATCATGAGCAGGGCGGTGAGGAAGGTGGTCATCGGCCTATCATGGGAGGGCGGACCTGCCCCGCAACCCCGCCCCGCCATCCCGCAGGATCGCGACCGCCCCCAGCACCGCGAAGCCAGCGCACATCAGGAAGCCGGCCATGTAGCCGCCCGTCAACCCGACCAGCAGGGAGAAGGCCGGCGGCGCCACGATCATCGCAAGGCCGAAAGCGAAGGCAAGCGCCGCCGTCGCGCCGCCCACCTGCCCGGGCGGGGCGATGCGCGCGGCCTCGGCCAGCATCACGCCGTTCCAGCCGACCGCCGTCGCCCCCATGGCCATGCCCGCCAGCACCACCACCAGGGCAGGCCAGCCCGGTCCGGCCAGCGCCATCAGCACCGCCGCCGCGGCAGCGCCGAGGCCGCAGGCCGCCAGCGCCGGCCGCGCGCCGGCACGGTCGGCCAGCACGGCCCAGCCGATCCGCCCCGCCACCCCCGCCGCCTGGGCGAGCGCCAGGCGAAGCCCCGCCTCGGCCAGGGGCACGCCGAGCGAGGACACCTGCCAGGCGACGAAGAAGGAGAAGAAGCAGAACTGCGACACGCCGTAACCGCAGGACATGACCGTCAGGCGCCTGAGCGCCGCGTCGGTGCGCAGCATGCCGAGCGCGCCCAGCGCCTCCCCCGCCACGCCGCGGATCGCGGCGCTGCGGTCGCGCTCCGCATCCAGCGCCGCACGCAGTGGCTGCAGGGCCGCCGCCATCGCCAGGGCCGTGGCCGCCATGGCCAGCACGCCCGCGCGCCAGCCGAAGGCGCTGCCGATGGCGGGCGCCGCGGCCGCCACCAGCATCGCGCCCGCCGGCACCCCGCACTGCTTCAGGCTGAAGATGAGCGACCGTCGCCGCGGCGGCGTGCGGCCGGCCAGCAGGTGGCTGCCCCCCGGCGTCACCGGCCCGTGACCCATGCCCGCCAGGAAGGCGGACAAGGCCAGCGCCGCCGGCGTGCCGAGCGCCGCCAGCGCGATCCCGGCCCCGATCAGCAGAAGCCCCGCCTGCAGCACGCGGATCCCCCCGAAGCGGCGGACGAGGGCGCCCGTCGGCGGACCCGTCACCAGGGCGCCGGCATAGACCAGCGCCGTGTGCACGCCGGCCAGAGTCACGGGCAGGCCCGTTTCCGCCGCGATGGGCGGGCTGAGCACGGGCACGGTCAGGAACGCCCCCATGCCGGCCAGGTGCGCGCCGAGCAGCGCGACCATGATGGTCCAGACGGAGGGGGACGACGCCATTCGCGCCCAGGTTGGACCAGCGAATGCGGCGCCGCAACATCCGGCGCTTGACCGCAGGACCCGCCGGCGGCACCACCCCTGCCCCATGCCCTTCCTGCACCTGCTGCTCGTCCTTCTGGCGCTGGCCTCGCCTGCCCTGGGCCAGGCGCCGCGCCCGGCGGCAACCGCCGCCGCGCCGCCCGCCGCCACCCCTGCCCCCTCGGGTGACCTGGACGCGCTGCTCAATGCGCTCCGCGACGATGCACGCCGGGCCGAGCTGCTGCGCGCGCTCGAGGCCGCGGCGGCGGCGCAGCGGGGCGGGGCGCCCGCCCCTGCGGCCGAGGAGCCGGTGGTGGACCCGCAGATCCTCGCGCCCAACACGCTGGGCGCGCAGCTTCTGCTCGGCGCGTCGCAGCGGCTGCAGGCGCTGTCCGACCAGTTCGTGCGTGTCATGGAGACGCTGACGGACCTGCCCGGCCTCGCCGCCTGGGCCACCGGCATCGCGCGGGACCCGGTGACGCAGGCGCGCGTGGTCGACGCCGCCTGGAAGCTGCTGCTCCTCTTCGGGCTCGGGCTTGCCGCGGAAGGGGGCGTCAGGCGGCTCCTCGCCCGCACGCGGGACAGGCTGGATGCCCTGGCGCCCGAGAACGGCAGCGCCTGGACCTGGATGCGGCGCGTGCCGCTGGTGCTCGCGCGGCTCGCGCTGGACCTCGTCCCGCTCGCGGCCTTCGCCGTGATCTCCTACGGGATGATCGGGCTGGTGCGGCCGCTGCCGACCACGGAACTGGTGCTGCTGACGGCGAACAATGCGTACCTCGCCGCCAACGTGCTGATGGCCGTCGCGCGGATGCTGCTCTCGCCCAACTCGCCGCATCTGCGCCTGGTGCCGGTGGCCGACGAGACGGCGGCCTACGTCACCGTCTGGCTGCGCCGCATCGTCGTGGTGGCGGTGGTGGGCTACGCGGTGGCCGAGGCCGGGCTGCTCTTCGGCCTGCCCTGGGCGGCCTACGATGCCATCCTGCGCGTCTCGCTGCTGATCGTCTCGCTCTTCCTCATCATCGTCGTGCTGCAGAACCGGGACGCGGTGGCCGAGTGGCTGCGCGCCCCACCGCTGGCCGAGGGCGATCAGCCGGACCGGGCGCGCGTGCTGTTCCGGGCGCTGCGCGACAGGCTGGCGGATGTCTGGCACCTGATCGCGATCCTCTGGCTGATCGCGCTGTGGGGCGT
Source organism: Acetobacteraceae bacterium (assembly GCA_035644895.1). Classification (GTDB taxonomy): domain Bacteria; phylum Pseudomonadota; class Alphaproteobacteria; order Acetobacterales; family Acetobacteraceae; genus Falsiroseomonas. Next base: position 11,872 of record DASQNQ010000354.1, read on the forward strand.
CTGGGCGCTCGAGATCCGGGACGGGTTCGAGAGGCTGATCCGCGTCTCGGCGCTCACCATCGGCATCCTGGGCGTGGCGAAGCTCATCGACCTCGGCGCGCAGCGCGCGATCAGCCGCGGCTTCCATGTCGGGCCCGACTTCGCGCGCCGCTACCCGGGGCTGGAGGCGCGGGCCAACCGCTACCTGCCCGTCCTGAAAGGGCTGGTCACCGGCTTCATCGTCGTCATCGCGGGCCTGTCCCTGCTGGAGGCCTGGGGCATCGAGTCCTTCAACTGGTTCTCCCGCGGGCAGCTCGGCGCCCGGCTGGTGGGTTCGCTCGCCTCCATCGCGCTGACCGTGGTCATCGCCATCATCGTGTGGGAGACGGCGAACGCCGCCATCGCGCGGCACCTGATGCGCCTTTCGCGCGATGCGCAGGCCGCGCGTTCGGCGCGCGTCCGCACCCTGCTGCCGCTGCTGCGCACCTCGCTGTCGATCGTCATCCTGGTCTTCGTGGCGCTCAACATCCTGACCGAGATCGGCGTGAACGTGGCGCCGCTGCTGGCCGGCGCCGGCGTGGTGGGCCTGGCGGTCGGCTTCGGGTCGCAGACCCTGGTGCGCGACGTCATCACGGGCGTCTTCCTGCTGTTCGAGGACGCGATGGCGGTCGGCGACGTGGTCACCGTCGGCGGGCTGTCGGGGGTGGTGGAGCAGCTCTCGATCCGCTCCATCAAGCTGCGCGCGGTGGACGGCGCGATCCACATCATTCCCTTCTCCGCCGTCACGACCGTCACCAACATGACGCGCGACTTCGGATTCGCCGTGCTCGACGTCTCGGTCGCCTACGGGGAGGACACGGACCGCGTGGGCGAGGTGCTGCGCGAGGTCGGCGCCGACATCCGCGCCGACCCGAAGTTCGCGCCCATGATCCGCGACGACCTCGAGCTGATGGGCGTGGAGCGGCTGGCCGATTCCGCCGTGGTGATCCGCGGCCGCATCAAGACCGAGCCCTCGGCCCGCTGGAACGTGGGGCGGGAGTTCAACCGGCGCATCAAGCAGCGCTTCGACAAGCTCGGCATCGAGATCCCCTACCCGCACCAGAAGCTCGTCATCGAGCGGCAGGGCGAGAAGCACCCGGTCGAGTAGCAGGGGCTTCCCAGACGGCCCGGCCGCGGCCTATGCTCGCGACGTGACCACGCTCCGGACCCTTTCCGGCCGAATTATCGGCCCGGCCGCCTGACCCGCCGCCCCTCCGCCCAGGGGCGGGGGACGCGCGCTGCCGGGTTCTTTTGTCAGATTCGGCTGGTTCCTGTCCCTGGAGCACACTCCCCGATGTCCGATGACCTTTGCGAGCCGCTCGTCGCGGCGCGTTTCACAGTCACGGCCGACGCATTCCCCGGCCTCCTCCCCCGCCTGCTGCAACCCTTCGCGAAGCGCGACCTGACGCCCGACCTGGTGCGGGCCGTGCGCCAGGGGGAGACGATGCGCGTCGAACTCGCGATGGAGGCGATGCCGCTCGGCATGGTCCACCTCGTCACCGGCAACCTCGGCCAGGTCGTCGGCGTGACGCGCGTGGAGACGATGGAGGGCCGCATCCGCCTCGTGGCCTGAGCCGGGGCGCGTGACCGCGAATTAAGGCGCCGGACGGGAAACCGGTCCGGCAGCACGGCTCTCTTCCTGGAACGAGGAAGGGACACCATCCATGATGGACGCGCTGCCGAGCGCGCTGGACCTGGCGCGCTTCCAGTTCGCCTTCACGGTGGTCTGGCACTTCCTGTTCCCCGCCTTCACCATCGGCCTCGCCTCCTACCTCGCGGTGCTGGAGGGGCTGTGGCTCGTCACGAAGCGGGACGTGTTCCTCGACCTCTTCCGCTGGTGGCTGCGCGTCTTCGCGGTGGCCTTCGCGATGGGCGTCGTCTCGGGCCTGGTGATGTCCTACCAGTTCGGCACGAACTGGAGCGTCTTCGCCGACCGCACCGCCGGCACGCTCGGTCCGCTGCTCGGCTACGAGGTGCTGACCGCCTTCTTCCTGGAAGCCGGGTTCCTCGGGGTGATGCTGTTCGGCATGGGGCGCGTGGGCAAGGGCCTGCACTTCCTGGCCACCGGCTGCGTCGCCTTCGGCACGCTGCTCTCGGCCTTCTGGATCCTCTCCGCCAATTCCTGGATGCACACGCCGGCGGGCTACGCCCTGTCGCCTGACGGGCGCTTCCTGCCGGAGGACTGGTGGGCGATCATCTTCAATCCCTCCTTCCCCTACCGCCTCGTCCACACCGTCATCGCGGCCTACCTGACCACGGCGCTGATCGTCGGCGCGGTCGGCGCCTTCCACCTGATCCGCTCGGCGGGCGCGAATGCCCAGGCGCGCGTGATGTTCTCCATGGCCATGTGGATGCTGCTCGTCGTCGCGCCCCTGCAGGTGGTGGCGGGCGACTTCCACGGGCTGAACACGAAGGAGCACCAGCCCGCGAAGGTCGCCGCCATGGAGGGCCACTGGGTTGAGCGGCGCAGCCATGCACCGCTCGTGCTCTTCGCCTGGCCCGACCAGCAGGCGGAGGAGAACCGCTACGAGGTCGCGATCCCCGGCCTCGGCAGCCTCATCCTCGGGCATTCCTGGGACGCCGAGATCGAGGGGCTGCGCGCCTTCCCCCCCGGGGAACGCCCGACCAACGTGCCGCTGGTGTTCTGGTCATTCCGCGTGATGGTGGGGCTCGGGTTGCTCATGGTGGTGCTCGGCCTGTGGGGCCTCCTCGCACGGCTGCGCGGGCGGCTCTACGAGCCGGGCTGGCTGCACCGCTTCGCGGTCGGCATGGGCGGGTCCGGGCTGGTCGCCGTGACGGCGGGCTGGATCGTGACCGAGGCCGGGCGGCAGCCCTACACGGTCTACGGAATGCTGCGGACGGCCGACAGCGTCTCCCCGATCGCCGCGCCGGCCGTCGCAGCCTCGCTGGCCGCCTTCGCGGTGGTCTACTTCCTCGTCTTCGGCGCGGGGATCTGGCTGCTGTTCCGCCTCTTCGCGCAGCCGCCGCACGCGGACCAGGAGGGGCCGCGGCCCGACACGCCGATCCGCAGCGCGGGCATCACGCCGGCGCCCTCGCTCCGCGACCGGGGCATCCGCGACCTGCCGGCGGGGGAGTAGGCGGATGGACCTCTCGCTCATCTGGGCCATGCTGCTGGCGCTGGCCGTGTTCCTGTACGTCGTCATGGACGGCTTCGACCTCGGCGTCGGCATCCTGTTCCCGGCCATCCGCGGGGCGGAGGACCGCGACCTGATCGTCAACACCGTCGCCCCCGTCTGGGACGGGAACGAGACCTGGCTGATCCTCGGCGGCGGCGGGCTGCTGGCGGTTTTCCCGCTCGCCTACGCGGTCATCATGCCGGCGCTCTACATGCCGGTCATCATCATGCTGCTGGCGCTGGTCTTCCGCGGCGTCTCCTTCGAGATGCGCTTCCGGGCCGAGACCGTCTGGGGCCGGCGCGCCTGGAACCGTGGCTTCTGGCTCGGCTCCACCGTCGCGGCGCTCTGCCAGGGCATCATGCTCGGCGCCTTCGTGCAGGGCATCCGGGTCGAGGGGCGCGCCTATGCCGGCGGGTGGTGGGACTGGCTCTCGCCGTTCAGCGTCATGACGGGCGTCGCGCTGGTGGCGGGCTACGGGCTGCTCGGCGCGTGCTGGATCGTCTGGAAGACGGAGGGCGAGCTGCAGGACCAGGCCCGGCGGCTCGCGCGCATCCTGGGCTATGCCACCCTCGGCTTCATCGGCGCGGTGAGCCTCGCGATGCTCTTCCTCCAGCCCGCCTTCGTCGAGCGCTGGTTCGGCTTCCCGCACGTGCTGGTGGTCTGGGTCGTGCCGCTGCTGGTGCTGCTGCTGGCGCGCCGCATGTTCCGCGCCTTGTCGGAGGCGCATGACGGCCCCTGGTGGCGCGACGCGCTGCCCTTCGCCTGCGCCCTCGGACTGTTCGGGCTGAGCTACCTTGGACTCGGCATCTCCCTCTGGCCCTTCGCGGTGCCGCCCTCCGTCACGATCTGGGACGCCGCGGCGCCGGAGGCGAGCCAGGCCTTCCTGCTGGCGGGCGCGGTCGTGCTGCTGCCCCTGATCCTCGGCTACACGGCCTATGCCTACTGGGTGTTCCGCGGCAAGGTCCGCGCCGGCGAGGGCTACCACTGATGCGCCAGCTTGCCTGGTTCGCGGTGCTCTGGCTTGGCGGCGTGGCGGCCCTCTCGGCAGCCGCGATGCTGGTGCGGGCCGCCCTGCCGGGGTGATGGAACCAGGGCGGGCCACTTCCTATATTGACGTCATGTCCTACCTTCTCGCCATCCTGGCCCCGCCCGTCTCCCTTGCGCTGAACGGGCGCCCCTTCCAGGCGCTGCTGAACGCGGTGCTCTGGTTCGGCAGCCTCATGTTCATCCTGCTGCCCTTCGTGGCCGGCCAGCTCGGCTGGGCGGTCGCGGTGGTGTGGGCGCTGGTTGTGGTGCATGGCCGCCGGAACGAGGCGCGCGACCGCCGCCTGGTCGAGGAGGCGCTGCGCCGCCGGGGCTGATCTCGGACCGGTTTCGTCCTGACCGGAAACAGCCAGGGCGAAACTGATCCGGCCACCTCGGTGAGGCTCCTTACGCGCCGCCGATCCGGTCGGCGTGAAGCGGGCCCTGGCCGCATCCGGTCTGACTGGATACGGCAAGAGGAACGCCGACTTGCCTGCATGAGGCGAGACATGTGCCAGGCTGATCAAGGTCAGCCCGACACAGGTCCACAGGGTCAGCGCGGCGCCGCGCTGACACTCTGCCCCGTGGCGGCGTTCAGGCGCGCCAGCGTCTCCTGCGCGGAGGAGAAGCGCGTCCAGCCGGGCACCTGCGCGGCCAGGTTCACCTCCAGCCACTTGGCATGGCGCGGGGGACGCTGGAACTCCTCGAACCGGGTGAAGAAGGCATCGACGAAGCGGGCCACCTTGCGGTGGCGCTCGGTCCCCGGCTGCCAGGCATAGACCGCCATTACCGCTCCGACGGCCAGCGTCTCCACCGCGCCCTGCGGGATCAGGTTCGGGTAGCGCGCCGCGTTGAGGCTCGCGGGCAGGTAGGTGTCCATCAGCGCGGGCGTGAGGGGCACCTCCAGGAAGCGCAGGCCGGAGTTCGGCGGGATCTGCGCGAAAATGCGCGCGGGTTGGCCGGCGACGAAGGCCATCGCCGCGATCTCGCCGCGCCGCAGGCGCTCCAGCGCCACGTCCTGCGGGCTGTGTTCCGCCTGCACGCGCAGGCCGAGCCCATCGAAGACGAGCGACGTTGTCATGGCGGTGCCGCTGGCGCGCCCGTCCACGTTCACGCGCTGCCCGGCCAGGTCCTCGATGCGGGAGACACCGGGACCGGCCAGGATGTGCAGCTCCTCCTCGTAAAGCTTGGCGATGTACTGCACCATGGTGCTGACGCCCGGGAACAGCCGCTGCCGCTGCGCGAAGGCGAGGACGTCGGACTGCACGATGCCGACGTCCACGCCGCGCAGGAACATGATGTCGGCGATGTTCTGCACCGAGCCGCGGCCGATCATCGGAATGACACGCAGATCGTCCCCGCTGTCGAGCACGGCGGCGAGGTCGGCGGCGATGCGGACATAGGTCCCGTCCACGCCGCCCGAGACGACGCCCACCGTCCCCGCATTCGCACGCGCCACGAGTGCCGCGAGCGAGGGCTGGCCCTGTGCCGGCGAGCCCTGCGGTGCCGCCTGGGGCAACCCCTGCGCCGCCGCCGGCCCGCCGAGCGCCAGCGCCCCGCCGCCCAGGATGAGCCCGCGCCGCCCGATGCCCATTGATGCCGCCATGTCAGCCCTCCCCAAATCTGCGATGCTGCCCGGCCTACCTTGCCCCATGGTGCCGGACGGCGTGAAGCAGCGGGGCCGCCTCGGCCTCGCCGAGCGCCAGCGCCCGCTGGTACCAGGCAGCGGCGGCGTCCGGGTCCGGCCGGAGCCCGCGCGCGTTGAGGGCGCCGAGCACCGCCGGGTCGTAGGTTCGCCCCGCGGCCAGCGCGGCGCGGCCGCTGCCCCCGGCGGCCGCGCGCTCATAGAGCAGGCGGGCCGCCGTCACGTCCCCGATGGCCAACATGGCGTCGCCACGCCGGATCAGCGCCTCCACCATCGCGGGCGGCGCGGCGCGCGCAGCGGCCAGCTGGGCTCCGCCTCCGGTCGCCCGTTCCGGCGCAGCATCGGCGCCCGTCTCCGCCTGTGCGGCACGCGGCGCAACGAGCGCCGCCACCGGCGGCTGCGCCGGCGCGGGTGGCGCCTCCGCCACGCCTTGCACAGGATCCTCCCGGGCGGCGCCGGCCTCCGTGCCGGGCGCCACCGGCCCAGAGGCCGCCACGGGCGTCTCCGCCGCCACGTGCAACTCCTCCTCCTGCGCCGACGCGGAGGCCTCGACGGGCGGCAGCGGCACCGCATCGGGCGCGGTGACGGGCGCCTCCGCCGCCACGCGCAACTCCTCCTGCTGCGTCGACACGAAGGCCTCGACGGGCGGCAGCGGCACCGCGTCGGGCGCGGCGACGGGCGCCTCCGCCGCCACGCGCAAC
>DASQNQ010000355.1:0-9797 GCA_035644895.1 Acetobacteraceae bacterium
GATGCCAGCCGAGGCCCGTCGGCACGGCGGCATCCGCGCGGTTGCGGACCGCGAGGTCGAGTCGCAGACCCTCCGGCCCGAGTGCCACCTCGACGCGCGTCTCGATGTCGAAGGGCGGGTGGCGCAGCCGCTGGACCAGCACGGCGTGGCCCGCCGATGCCATCTCCACCGCGAAGGCCGCGTCGCGCACCAGGCCGTGGATGGCGGTGCCGTCCGGCCAGTTCACCGGCATCCGGTGGACGGCGCCCCCGACCGGCAGGCGCCCGCCATCCAGCCGGTTCGTCCAGGGCACCATCAGGAAGGCGCCGTGGCGGCCGCGGTTCGGGTCCGCGCCGGGCGGGACGGGCACGAGGATGTCGCGCCCGGCATGGCGCAGCGCGGCCAGCGCCGCGCCCTGCGCGGGCAGGATCACCGCCTCCCACGCGCCGGCGCGCAGCGTCAGCCGGTCATCCAAGGGAGAACTGGTCGCGCGGGGAGGGTCCCTTCCGCGAATACTCCATCGAGCAGTAGGAGCCGCCCTGGTAGCGCTCCTCCACCGGGTCGTCGGAGACGATGTGGCCGACCTCCGCGCGGTGGGCCTCGGCGCTGTCCTCGGGCTGCCAGCCGATGCGGTCGCGGTGGTCCTCGCCCCAGAAGGTGGCGGGGTTCTTCGACGCGCCCCAGATCACCGCATGGCCCACACGGTCCGCCAGCACGCAGCGCTGCACGAGCCGCGCGAGGTCGGCGTAGGACAGCCAGGTCGAGAGCATGCGGGCGTTGACGGGCTTCGGGAAGCAGGAGCCGATGCGGAGGTTCACGTTCTCCACCCCGTGCTTGTCCCAGTACATGCGGCCCATCAGCTCCCCGTAGGCCTTCGACAGGCCGTAGTAGCCGTCCGGCCGGTGCGCGCAGTCGAGCGGGAGGAGGGCGTCGTTGGCGCCGGGCTTCGGGCGTTCGTGGAAGCCGATGGAATGATTCGAGGAGGCGAAGACCACCCGCGCGCCCTCCCGCCGCGCCGCCTCATATACATGATAGAGGCCGCGCAGGTTGGGGCCGAGCACCTCCTCGAACGGGCGCTCCACCGACACGCCGCCGAAGTGCAGGATGGCGCCGCAGCCCTCCGCCATGCGCGCGATGGCCAGCCCGTCCGAGAGGTCGGCCTTCACGAAGCGCGCCCCCGCGGGCAGGGGATCGGGGAAGGGGAGGATGTCGGTCAGGCGCAGCGTCCAGCCGGCGGCGCCGAGTTCGCGTGCCAGCATGCGGCCGAGGTTGCCGGCGGCGCCGGTGAGCAGGACGGGCCTGGTGGGTGCGGTCATGGGAGTCAGCCTCCGTATCCAAGGAGCAGGCGCGGCAGGGTCAGCGAGACGGCGGGCACGTAGGTGGTCAGCAGCAGCGCGACCAGGATCGCGCCCCAGAAGGGCCAGATGGTGCGCATCACGCGCTCGATCGGGATCTTGCCGATGGCGCAGCCCACGAACAGCACGGCGCCCACGGGTGGCGTGGTCAGCCCGAGGCCGAGGTTCATCATCATCACCATCCCGAACTGCACCGGGTCCACGCCGAGCGCGGTGACCACCGGCAGGAAGATGGGCGTCGTGATGAGGATGAGCGCCGCCATGTCCATGACACTGCCCAGCAGCAGGAGCGTCAGGTTGATCAGCAGCAGCACCACGACGGGGTTCTCGGAGATCGCCAGCATGCCGTCCGTCAACAGGTCCGGCACCCGGTACATGGCCAGCAGCCAGGCGAAGGCGGTGGCGGTGCCGACCAGCAGGAACACCACGGCCGAGGTGCGGACGGACGCCGCGACCGCCACCTTGAAGGCGTCCCAGGAGAGCGCGCGGTAGACCAGCAGGGTCACGGCCAGCGCCCAGATGGTGCCGAAGGCCGCCGATTCGGTGACCGTGAAGATGCCGGTCAGCACGCCGCCCAGGATGATGACCGCCGTCAGCAGCCCCGGCAGCGCGTCGAGGAAGGTCCAGGCCAGGTGCCGGAAGCCCTGGAAGGCCTCGGCCGGGTAGCCGCGCCGCACCGCCATGACATAGGCGGCAAGCCCCAGGAACAGGCACATCAGGAGGCCCGGCACGATGCCCGCTATGAACAGCGCCGAGACCGAGATGCCGCCGCCGGCCGCCAGGGAGTAAAGAATCATGTTGTGCGACGGCGGGATGAGGATCCCCGCGATGGAGGAGGTGACCGTCAGCGCCACCGCGTAGTCCACCCCGTAGCCCTTGGCCCGCATCGCCGGGATCAGGATGGTCCCGGTCGCCGAGGTGTCCGCGACCGCCGAGCCCGAGATGCCGCCGAACAGCATCGAGGTCGAGACGTCCACCATCCCCAGCCCGCCGCGCATCCACCCGATGCAGGCGCTGGCCAGGGCGACGAGCCGCCGCGCGATCCCCCCGTGCAGCATCAGCTCCCCCGCGAAGACGAAGAACGGGATGGCCAGCAGCGAGAAGATGCTCATGCCGCTGGCCATCTGCTGGAAGGCGACGGCGGGGTTCAGGCCCTCGTAGAGGAAGCCCGCGACGGCGGCGATGCCGAGGGTGAAGGCCACCGGCACGCCGGCCAGGATGCCACCGAGGAAGACCGCGAGGATGAGGAGCAGGCCGGGTTCCAAGGTCGCGCTACTCCAGGAAGGCCGCGGCGACGCCGCGCCGCTCCGGCGGCTCCGGGTCCAGTATGTCCTTCAGCACCTGCTCCACCGCGAAGAGGGTGATCAGCGCGCCGGAGACCACCATCGGCACGTAGGTCCAGCCCTGCGAGATCCCGAGCAGCGGGATGCCGAAGGGGGCGACCATCCCGCGCAGCTCCCACCCCCACATCGCCATGCCAAGGCCGAACAGCCCGACCAGCGTGTCGCAGCCGACGGCGATCAGGCGCTGGGCGCGGGGCGGCAGCGCCTCCCGGAAGCCGAGGACCGAGAGGTGGAAGCGCTCCCGCACCCCGACCGCCGCGACGGGCAGCGCGATGGAGAGGATGGCGAGCGTCGCGGCGCGCTCGATCCAGGTGGGGGTGTCGTTCAGCACGTAGCGGCCGAAGACGAGCCAGCCCATCATCGCGGTCAGGCCCACGAGCGCGATGCCGGCCGTGACGACGACGAGGCGCGACAGCAGGTCGAGCGCGCGCGAGAAGAGGGCCATCAGAGGACTTTCAGGGTTCGGGTGCGCGCGCGGGGAGCGCCGCCCCCGCCCCGGGCGGGGCGGGGGCGGGCGGCTACTGCAGCTCGCGGATGCGGGTCACCATGGTGGCCAGGCGCGGGTTGGAGCCGGTGTACTTCTGGTAGACCGGCTCCATCAGCTGCGCCCAGGGGCGGCGATCCGCCACCTCGATCACCTGGGCCCCGGCCGCCAGGACGCGGTCGCGGGAGACCTTCTCGCGCTCCGCCCAGGCCTGCCGCTGGAACGCCGCCGCCTCGCGCGCCGCGTCGCGCAGGATGGCGCGCTCGGCCTCGTTCAGCCGCTGCCAGCGCTGGCGGGAGACGGCCAGCACCTCCGGCACGTTGGAGTGCTCGGTCGTGGTGAAGAAGCGCGCCACCTCGAAGTGCCGGGTGCTCTCGTAGGAGGGCCAGTTGTTCTCCGCGCCGTCGATGACGCCGGACTGGAGGGAGGTGAACACCTCGCCGAAGGGCAGCGGCGTCGGGTTGGCGCCGAGCGCGCGCATCAGGTCGATCCAGAGGTCGGAGGTCTGCACCCGGATCTTCATGCCGCGCAGGTCGGCCGGCGCCCGGACGGGGCGGGTGGTGTAGATGGACCGCGCACCGGCGTCGAACCAGGACAGCGCCACGATGCCGATCGCCTCGAGGTCGCGGGCGATCTCCTCCCCCGCCACGCCGTCGATCGCGCGCTGCATGTGCGCGACGTCGCGGAACAGGAAGGGCAGCGTCACCACCTGGGTGGAGGGCGCCAGGTTGTTGAAGGGCGAGAGGTTGAAGTTGGCGAAGTCGATGGTGCCGAGGCGCATCTGCTGGATGGCCTCGTCCTGCTGGCCGAGCTGCGCCGAGTGGAAGGTCCGCATCCGGATGCGGTTGTTGGTCCGCTGCGCGACCAGCTCGGTGAAGCGGTCCATGCCCCGCCCGTTCGGGTAGTCGGCGGCATGGATGTTCCAGCCTCGCCACTCCTGCGCCTGGCCGGGCGTGGCGGCCAGAGGCAGCATCGCGGCGCAGGCCAGGGCCCCGGCGCACAGCGCACGTCCAAAGGGCGCGTGTCGCGAGAGGGCGCGCAGGGCGCTTTTCAGGAGCATGACGTTTCCTTCCCCGAACATCCGGGCGGAGGGCCTCCGCAACGGTTCCGCGATGTTCGCGAAGGGGCGCGTGGCTTGTCAAATGCCCGCCAGCGGCCGAACGACCGATATCTCGGAGAGTTTGTATGCATTATGCATCATGGGAGAGTGTCGCGATGAGCGGCGATGACCGAAACGAGGAGGCCGACGGCCCGCCCATGATCCCCGCTGCAGCGCTCGGCTACCTGCTCTATCCCTGGGCGGTCCGCCACATCCTGGAAAATCCGCCCGCCAACGATCTCGGGCCGAAGTAGGCTCTTTCGAAGGGCTGCCGGGGCAGGCTTGCCCCGGAAGGCGGTCGCCTCGACACTCCCGGGCCTGGAGCACAGGCCCGCGAGACCGCCCGCATGACATTCCCCACCATTGCCGAGGCTGCCGCCGCGCTGGCGGCCGGCCGGACCTCCTCCGTTGCCCTGGTCGAGGAGGCGCTGGCGCGCATCGCCGACCCGGCGGGGGAGGGCGCGCGCGCCTTCGTCGCCGTGCATGCCGAATCCGCCCGCGCCGCCGCCCGCGCGATGGACGGGCTTCGCGCCGCCGGCCGCGCGCCTGGCCCCTGGGCCGGCATCCCGATCTCGGTGAAGGACCTGTACGAGGAGGCCGGGCAGGTCGCCCGCGCCGGGTCCGTCGCGCTGGCCGATGCGCCGCCCGCGCAGGCCACGGCGCCCTCCGTCGCAAGATTGCAGCGGGCGGGCTTCGTCGTGCTCGGCCGGACCAACATGACGGAGTTCGCCTTCTCCGGCCTTGGCGTGAACCCGCATTTCGGCACGCCGCGCTCGCCCTGGGACCGCGCGACGGGGCGCCTGCCCGGCGGCTCCTCCTCCGGCGCCGGCGTCGCGACGGCGGACGGCATGGGCTTCGCGGGCCTCGGCTCCGACACCGGCGGCTCCTGCCGCATCCCGGCGGCGCTCTGCGGCATCGTGGGGTGGAAGCCGACGGCGGCGCGCGTGCCGCTGACGGGCACGGTGCCGCTCTCCTTCTCCCTCGACAGCCTCGGGCCGCTCGCGCGGTCCGTCGCCTGCTGCGCGGTGGTGGACCACCTGATGGCGGGCGGGGAGGGCGCACCGGACCTGCCCGCGCTGCCCGTCGCAGGGCTGCGGCTCGCGGTGCTGGACGGCTTCGTGGCGGAGGGCTGGGACGCGGTCGTCGCCGCGACGTTCGAGCGCGCCCTGTCGCGCCTCTCGGCCGCCGGCGCGCGCATCGAACGCCTGACGGTGCCGGAACTCGCCGACATCCCGGCCGCCAATGCGAGGGGCGGCTTCGCGGCGAGCGAGGCCTGGGCCTGGCACCGGGACCTGGCGGCCCGGAAGGGCGACCTCTACGACCCGCGCATCCTCGGCCGCATCCGGCGGGGTGAGGCGATGACCGCCGCCGACTACATCGAGTTGCTGCAGGCCCGCGCGCGCATCGCGGCGGCCTTCGCGCCGCGCACCGCGCCCTTCGACGCGGTGGTGATGCCGACCTGCCCGCTGGTGCCGCCCGCCATCGCCGAGGTGGAGCCGGAGGCCGAGTATGGCCGCATCAACCTGATGCTTCTCCGCAACCCGGCGGTGGCCAACTTCCTCGACCGCTGCTCCATCTCGCTGCCATGCCACCGCCCGGGCGACGCGCCCGTCGGCTTCATGCTGATGGGCGAGCGCATGGGCGACGCCCGGCTGCTGGCCGTGGCGCAGGCGGTGGAGCGGGTGCTGGCCGGCTGAACTAGGCTGGCCGCTCAGTCTCGTCCTGCTCGGCGCGCCGCCGCGCGAACAGGGCGGCGAGGCCGCAGGCAAACAGGATGAAGCTCAGGCGGAGCACGCTCATCGGGGGAGCCTCCCATCCGTCCTACCAGGGCAGATGGGGCAGGTTCCGTTTCAGGGAAGCCGGATGCCTGCCAGCCTCTCCCACACCCGGATCACGAAGCCGTCGTCCGCCCGCCCCTGCCCCATCGCGCTGGCCGCGGTGAAGAGCTGCCGCGCCTGAGCCGCGAGCGGCGCGGGGAAGTCGAGGCCCTGCGCCATCTCCGCCACCAGGCCGAGGTCCTTGACGAAGATGTCGACGGCGGAGCGCGGGGCGTCGTCGCCCTCCAGCACGCGCGCCATGCGGTTCTCGAACATCCAGGAATTCCCGGCGGCGCTGGTCACCACCTCGTAGAGCTGCCGCGGATCGGCGCCCGCGCGGATGCCGAGCGCCATCGCCTCCGCCGCCACCGCGATGTGCACGCCGGCCAGCAGCTGGTGGACCACCTTCACCGTGGCGCCGAGGCCGGGCGCCTCGCCCAGCTCCCACACCTTGGCGGCCACCGCGTCCAGCACCGGACGGGCGCGGGCGAAGGCCGCCGCCCCGCCGCTCGCCATCACGGTCATCTCGCCCGCCGCCGCCTTGGCCGCGCCGCCCGAGACCGGCGCGTCGAGATAGAGCAGCCCGCGCGACGCGGCCTCCGCGGCCAGCGCCCGCGCATCCCCGGGCGACATGGTGGCGCAGGAGATGACGACCGCGCCGCGCGCGAGGCGCGCCGCGCAGCCCGCCGGCCCGAACAGCGCGTCGCGCGTCTGCGCGGCGTTGACGACGAGCGTCAGCACCGCCTCCGTGCCCTCGGGCATTGCGTCGGCCCGCGCCACCGCCTGACCGCCGGCGCGCGCGAAGGCATCGCGCGCGCCCTCCGTCATGTCGCAGCCCGTGACGAGGAGGCCCGCCCGGAGGCAGGACGTCGCGGCCCCCATCCCCATCGCGCCGAGACCGATCACGCCGACCCGCATCGCCCAACCCCCGTCCGTGCAGGGCAGAGGCTGGACGCGGCGGACACGCCCGGCAAGCCCGCCCCTCAGGCCCTGGCGAAGCGGGGCAGCACCAGGCGCAGCCGCACACCGGATCGCAGCAGGATGGGCAGGAGCATGACCGTGATGCTGCTGCAGGCCAGGAAGAGCTCGGCATCGGCCCGGCCCGCGACGGCCGGCGCGGCCGCCGCCCAGATCAGCGCGACGTTGCGGCAGCCGGAGACGAGGCCCGCGGTCAGCGCGCGCTGGCGGCCCATGAAGCTGAACACGGCGGCGCCGGCCATCTGCAGCACCAGCACCACGGCGGCCACCAGCAGCAGCATGCGGCCCACCGCCGACGCGTCGGCGGCCAGCATGTCGCGCATGCCGTGCATGACGCTCAGCATGATGACGACCAGGCCGAGCACGCAGGCGCCCACGCCCACCTCCCGCAGGCGCGGGCGGTGGTGCCCCGCCAAATGCCGCGCCACGGCCGCGGCGGCCGCCCCGCCCAGCACGATCGCGCCGAGCCGCAGGGCAAGCGTCGGGGCGGAAAGGGAGAGTTCGGCACCCGCCAGCAGCGCGGCCAGCGGCGGCACGACCAGCGGCGCGAGCAGCGTCGCCGCCATCGAGGTGACCAGGGCGAGCGTCACGTCGAGGCCGAGCAGCGCCGCCATCGCCGCCGCGCTGCCCACCGGCGGGGCGATGGCGAGCAGCACGATGCCGAGGCCGACCTCCGGCGACGGCTCCAGCAGCACCAGCAGGGCGAAGCCGAGCAGCGGCACGCCGAGCGTTGCCCATCCCACCAGCAGCAGCGCGTCCCGCCGCGCCATCTCCGCCCGCTGCGCCGCGAAGCCGGTGGAGAGGAACGCGCCGAAGGCCAGCAGCAGCGCCGCCGGGCCGAGCATCGATCGCGCGACCTCGGCCAGCGAGGGCATGGCGAGCCCCGTGATGCCGGCCAGGATGAGCAGGGGGGAACCGTGCCGCCCGATGGCGGACAGGATGGAAAGCAGGCCCGACATGCTGCGACTCCGGCGATGAGGGGCCGGAGCGTGGCGCGGCGTGCACCGTGGAATCCCGAAGGCGGGGCGAAAGCTGGGCGAAGTTTGGCCTCGTGCCTGCGCCCCAATCGGGTGGGCCTAGCGCAGGACGAGCACCCCGATCTGCACCAGGGCGACGGTGACCATGAGGACCAGGATGATGCGCTGCAGCTTGTCGATGGGTGGCATGCGGTGCATGTGGCCCCTCCGGCCGCCGGCGAAAAGGAGGATGCCGCATGAGCGTGGTGCTGCTGCATGGGATCGGCGGTCCCTACTGGGACGGCATGGTGCCGGGCGCGCTCGACTGGCCGATGCCCGGCTTCGCGGGCACGCCGCCCCTGCCGGAGATGACCTTTCCCGCGCTCGCCGAGGCGCTGCGTCGCGCGCTCGATGCGCAGGGCATCGGGCGCGCGACGCTGGTCGGGCACTCGATGGGCGGGATGCTCGCGCAGGAATTCGCCGCCACCTGGCCGGACCGCGTCGCGCGCCTCGTGCTCTATGCGACGACGCCTGCCTTCGGCGGCCGCGACCCCGCCTTCGCCGAGGCCTTCCTGAAGGTGCGCCTCGCGCCGCTCGACACCGGCCGCAGCATGGCCGAGGCCGCGCCGCTGATGCTGGAGGGCATGTTCCCCGAGGGCGCGGACCCCGCCGCCATGCCGCGCGCCGTGCGCGCCATGTCCGAGATCCCGGAGGCGGTCTACCGCGAGGCCGTGCGCTGCCTGACCACCTTCGACCGCCGCGCCGACCTCGGGCGCATCGCGGTGCCGACGCTGCTCATTGCGGGGGAGCTGGACCAGGCCGCGCCGCTGCGCACCATGCAGCGCATGGCGGAGGCCATCCCGGGCGCGCGGCTCGAGGTCATCCCCGGCGCCGGGCACCTGGTCCACCTGGAACGGCCGGCCGCCTTCCGCGCGGCGCTGCTGCCCTTCCTCAGCGCGCCGGTTGACGGGACGGCGTGACGCGCAGGCCGAAGCGCCGGCTCTCCCCGGGCGCGAGCACCTCGATCCCCGGCTTCTGGAAGACATCGCCCTCGAAGCCCAGCGGGTCGGCATGGCCCGCCCAGGGCTCGATGCAGAGGAACGCCGCGCCGGGCCGCATCCAGAGGCCGAGGGCGGAGAAGCCCTGCCAGGCGAGGTCCAGCGCCGCGCCCCCCGGAGCGGCGTAGCGCAGCCGGCGGCTCGCGGTGCGCGGCAGGACGATCGCGTCCTCCCGGAACAGCTCCTCCCGCAGGCCGAGGATGCGGCCGCGCACGGGCCAGGCGGCAGGCGCGGGGTCGAGCAGCCCGTCCTTGAGGCGGTGCGCGGGGCCGGTCTCCTCCTGCTCGAACTCGATGCGGTGGCCGGCCTTGGCGGTGCTGCCCGGCAGGGGCCAGCGGAAGGCCGGGTGCGCGCCGAAGGAGAAGGGCAGCGGGCCCTCCCCGGTGTTCAGCACCGTCCAGGCGCAGGCCAGCGTCGCGTCCCGGATCGCGTACTCGGCGTCGAGGCGGAAGGCGAAGGGGAAGGCCTCGCGCGTCGCCGCGCTGTCCTGCAGCATCAGCCGGCAGGAGGCGGCGCGGCTCTCCACCACCGCGAAGTCGAGGTCGCGTGCGAAGCCGTGCTGGCCCATGCGGTGGGCGGCGCCGCCGACGCGCAGCGCGTCGCCCGCGAGGCGCCCGACGACCGGGAAGAGCAGGGGGGCGTGGCGCGGCCATTCCGGACCGGCCTGCCACAGGTACTCCTCCCCCGCCGCGTCGCGCAGCGAGCAGGGCTCCGCGCCGCGCGGCCGG
>DASQNQ010000356.1:0-2694 GCA_035644895.1 Acetobacteraceae bacterium
ACGGCGTGCTGGACAGCCTCGCCCGCAAGCTCCGCCCGGAGGACTTCCCGGCGGCCCGCGCCTGATGGGCCTGCCGGGTGAGTTCGCGCTGATCGCCCGGCACTTCGCCCCGCTGGCGGGGGCCGGCGCGCTGGACCTCTCGGACGACGCCGCGCTGCTCGACCCGCCGCTGGGGCGGACGCTGGTGCTGGCGGCCGACGCGATGGTCGAGGGGGTCCACTTCCTGCCGGAGGACCCGCCAAGCACGGTGGCGCGCAAGCTGCTGCGGGTGAACCTCTCGGACCTGGCGGCGATGGGCGCCGAGCCGCTGGGCTACCTGCTGACGACCGCCTTCACCCGCGGCACCCCGGATGCGTGGGTCCGGGACTTCGCGGCCGGGCTTGCCGAGGACCAGGCGGCGTTCGGCCTTTCGGTGCTGGGGGGCGACACCGTGGCGACCCCTGGGCCGGCCACCTTTTCCCTTACCATTTTGGGCACCGTGGCGCCCGGCCGCGCGCTCCGGCGCAGGGGCGCGCGGCCGGGCGACGAGGTCTGGGTGTCAGGCACCATCGGCGACGGGGCGCTCGGGCTGCTTACCCTGACGGGGCAGCTGCCGGCGGATGACGCGCTCGCCCAGCGCTATCGCCTGCCCGAGCCGCGGCTGGCGCTCGGCCGCGCCCTGCCGGGCATCGCCCGCGCCGCCATGGACGTGTCGGACGGGCTCGCCCAGGACCTCGGGCATCTCTGCCGCCAGGGCGGCTGCGGCGCCCTGATCGAGGCCTTGCGCGTCCCGCTTTCGCCCGCCGCCCGGGCGGTCCTGCGGGGCAGCCCTGCGCTGCTGCCGCGCCTCCTGACGGGCGGGGACGATTACGAATTGCTCTTCACCGCTGCGCCCGGCGACGCACCGCGGGTGGAGGCGGCCTCGCGGGAGGCGGGCGTGCCGGTGACCCGGATCGGCCGGATCGTGGCGGGTGACGCCGTGACCGTGCTGGACGGGCAGGGGAACGCGCTGGCGCTTGGCGCAGGCGGATGGAGCCACTTCGAATGACCGTCATCGCCGACGACGCCCGCATGCGCCGGGACGTCTGGCTGCTGTTCTTCTGCCAGGCGTTGATGAACGCTTCCGTGGTCGGCCAGGTCGCGATGGGCGCCCTGGTCGGCTACAGCCTGGCCGAGGACAAGATCCTCGCCACCCTGCCGATGGGCGTGCAGATGGCGGCGACCATGGCGGCCTCCATCCCCGCCGGCATCATCTTCGCACGGCTGGGCCGGCGGGCCGGGTTCCTGATGGGGGCGGCCGGCGCACTGCTTGGCGCGCTGACCTTCGCGGCGGGCATCTGGCAGGGCAGCTTCTGGCTCTACACGGCGGGCGCGATTCCCGCGGGGTTCGGGTTCGGCATCGCGCAGCATTTCCGCTTCGCGGCGGCCGAGGTGGCGAGCCCCGCCTACCGGCCGCGCGCCATATCGCTCGTCATGGCCGGCGGCGTGCTGGCGGCGATCTTCGGGCCGGAGCTGGTGAAGCAGAGCAAGGACGCGCTCGCGCCCTTCACCTTCCTGGGCACCTACCTGATCCTGTCGCTATTGCCCGTGCTGTGCAGCGTGCTGCTGACACTGGTGCGCCTGCCCCCGGCGCCCCCCCGGCCGAAGGTGGCCACCCCGGTCATGGAGATCGTCCGCCGCCCGGCCTTCATGACCGCCGCGGCGGTGGGCGCCGTGGCCTACGGGACGATGAACCTCGTCATGACCTCGACCCCGCTCGAGATGATGGCCTGCGGCTTCGGGGTGGCGGCGAGCGCGACCGTCATCCAGGCGCACGCGGTCGCCATGTTCGCGCCCGGCTTCTTCACGGGGCGGCTGATCGCGCGCTTCGGCGTCCGCCGCATCATCGCGGTCGGCGCCCTGCTGAGCGCACTGTGCGTCGGCGTGACGATTCTGGACGCCTCCTTCCTGCACTTCACCTTGGCGCTGGTGCTTCTGGGGCTCGGCTGGAACTTCATGTTCACCGGCGCGACCACCCTGCTGGCGGAGGCGCACCGGCCTGAGGAGCGGGTGCGCGCGCAGGCCGCGAACGACTTCATCGTGTTCGGCACGGTGGCCTGCACGGCACTGACGTCCGGCGCGATTCATGCGTCGGCCGGCTGGGCGGTGCTCAACCTGCTGCTGCTGCCGGCGCTCCTGGCGGCGCTGGTCCTGATGCTGCGACACCCGGCCGGGCGGACCGCGGCGGCGTAGCGCACCCGGGGCCGGTCAGCGCGTCGGGGCGCCGATCGTCTGGGTCTGCGCGCCGCCCGGGATGCCGGGCGCGAGGCGGCCGAGGTTGCCGAAGAGCTGCTGCAGCAGCGTCCGCTCGTTGCCCGGGGCGGGGGTGACGCGGTCCACGGCGGCCACGTCCTGCGCGGCCTCGGGTCCCACCTGCCGCACCTCGCGCAGCGTGCCGCGCGGGTCGAAGGTCACGACCACGACCCGCTGGTCCTCGACCGCGAGCTGCCGTCCCGGGCGCTGCCGCGTCACCGAGCTGATGTAGTACCAGGTCTCCTGGTCGAAGGTGCCCGTCGCGGAGGGCGACCCGAGCACCGCCTGGACATCGGCGCGGGAGGAGGTGCCGGGCACGAGCTGGCGCAGCTCATCCGCGTCCACCGCATGGCCGCGCATCTGCATCGGCGTCTCGAAGATGTTCGCCCCGGGAAAGGACGAGCAGGCCGAAAGGGCCAGCAT
>DASQNQ010000357.1:0-4028 GCA_035644895.1 Acetobacteraceae bacterium
CGAGGTGCGCGCGCCCGACGGGCGGGAGGGCGAGGTCATCCTGCTGCCCGACCTCTTCAACCGCCACTTCGAGCCGGAGAACCTGCGTGCCGCGGTGCGCGTCATCCGCGCCGCGGGCTTCGACCCCGCCGTGGCGCGGCCGCCGGAGGGCAGGCGGCCGCTGGATGACGGCCGCACCTATCTCTCGGCCGGGATGGTCGAGGAGGCGCGGGCGGAGGCGCGGCGCACCGTCTCCACGCTTTCGCAGTGGACCAGCCCGGTGGTCGGCCTCGAACCCTCGACGCTGACGACGCTGCGCGACGAGTTCCTCTCCCTGCTGCCGGGCGAGGAGACGCAGAGGCTTGCCGACCGGGCGATGCTGCTGACGGAGTGGCTGGCCAAGGCGAAGCCGGACCTCGCGCTGAAGCCGGTGGCGGAGGCCGCGCATGTCCACGGCCACTGCCACCAGAAGGCCTTCGGCGCCTTCCCGGCGACCGTCGCGGCGCTGACGCGCATCCCGGGGCTGAAGGTGGTGCCGATCACCTCCTCCTGCTGCGGCATGGCCGGCGCCTTCGGCTACGAGGCGAAGAACCTGCCGGTGTCCAAGGCGATGGCGGAGCTCTCGCTGCTGCCCGCGGTGCGCAAGGCGCCGGCCGGCCACCTGATCGTCGCCGACGGCACCTCCTGCCGCCACCAGATCGCCGACCTCGCGGGGCGGGAGGCGATCCACTCCGTGCGC
The DNA here is from genome assembly GCA_035644895.1 of Acetobacteraceae bacterium. Classification (GTDB taxonomy): domain Bacteria; phylum Pseudomonadota; class Alphaproteobacteria; order Acetobacterales; family Acetobacteraceae; genus Falsiroseomonas. The sequence goes on from DASQNQ010000357.1 coordinate 719, forward strand.
GTGCTGGAGAGGGCGCTGGCATGAACGCCGAGGCGCGCGCGCTCCTCGGCCACTGGTTCGCGGAGGGGCCGGACACCTTCCGCGAGGTCTGGTTCCTGCGCGACGACGCCTTCGACGCCGCGCTGCGCGCGCGCTTCGGGCATCTCGTCGCCCCCGCGCGCGACGGCGCGCTGGACGCCTGGGCGGAGACGCCGGAGGGCGTGCTCGCCTTGCTGCTCCTGCTCGACCAGCTGCCGCGCAACCTGCACCGCGGCAGTGCGGAGGCCTTCGCCTCCGACGCGCGGGCGCTTTCCATCGCGCGGCGCACGGTGCTCGAATGGCGCATGGACCGGGCGCTCAAGCCGATGCAGCGCGTCTTCCTCTACCTGCCCTTCGAGCACGCGGAGGCGATGGCGGAGCAGGACCTCTCCGTCACGCTGTTCGAGGGGCTGCGCGACCACCCCCCGCACGCGGCGCCGGACGGCGCGATCGACTATGCCTGGCGCCACTGGCACGTCATCCGCCGCTTCGGCCGCTTCCCGCACCGCAACGCGGCACTTGCGCGGGAGAGCACGGCGGCGGAGCGGGCCTGGCTGGAGGCCGGCGGCGGCTTCTGATCAGCCTGCCCGCGCCATGGCGCGCAGCGTCGCGCGCGTGTCGGCCACCGGCTGCCAGCCGAACTCGCGCCGGAACGCAGCGGAGTCCACCACCAGGTCGCCGAGAAGCTGCGCCGCGATCGCCCCCCGCCCGGCCGCGCGCAGCGCCGCCGCCAGCAGCGCCGGCGGCACCGGCAGGAGGCGCGGCGGGCGGCCCAGCCCCTCCCGCAGCGCCACCAGCATGTCGCGCGTCGAGAGGGGCGCGGCGTCGCCCAGGACGTAAGCTCCCGCGGCCTCCCCCCCCGCCGCCCAGCGCCGCAGCACCGCCTCCACCGCCGTGCAGAACCCCTCCACCGAGAGCAGCGTGCGCCGGTTCCGCACCGCGCCGAGGGGAAGCGGCAGGGGCGTCGCCGCCAGGCGCCGCAGCCGCGCGAGGTTGCCCGGCGCCCCGGGGCCGCAGACGAGCGGCGGCCGCAGGATGGTCACCGGGCCGCCGAAGGCCTCCGGCAGGCCCTCCTCCGCCTCGAGCTTGGACCGGGCATAGGGCGTGGCCGGCAGGAGGGGCGAGGCCTCCGTCACCGTGCCGCCCGGCCCGTGCACGCCGATGGTGCTCACGAACAGGAAGCGCGCGACGCCGGCCTCCCGCGCCGCCCGGGCCAGGCGGATCGGCCAGTCGCGGTTCGTCGCCATGAACGCGGCCGCGGCGGCGCCGGTGACCTCCCCCACCCGGTGGGCGCGGCCCGCGAGGTGCAGGACGGCCTCGACGCCGGGGAGCGCGGCGCGCCACGCCTCGATGGGGCTCTCGGCATGCAGCGCGTCACGTCCGGGCGCCAGCACCTCGTGCCCCGCCCCCCGCAGCCAGGGCACGAGGTGACGGCCCAGGAAGCCCGTGCCGCCGGTGACCAGGACGCGCATCAGCCGGCCTTCAGCGCCGCCAGGATCGCGGGGGCGAGGCCGCGGAACTCCGCGGCGCGCGGGCTGCGCGGACGCCAGGCGAGGGCGAGGGTCCGGCCGGGCGAGGTCGCGCCCTCCAGCGGGCGCACCTCCACCGGGGCGCCGGCCAGCACGCCGCCATCCACCGCCAGCCGCGGCAGCAGGGTCAGGCCGAGGCCGCCCGCCACCATCTGGACCAGGGTGTGCAGGCTGGTCGCGGCGAAGCCCTCCGCGTCGCCGCCGAGGTGCGGGGGCAGGCCGCAGGCGGCCTCGGCATGGTCGCGCAGGCAGTGGCCGTCCTCCAGCAGGAGCAGCCGCTCGCCCGTCAGGGTCGCGACGGGCACCCCGCCCCGGGTCGCCAGGTGGTGCCCGGGCGGCAGCGCCACCAGGAACGGATCCTCGGCCAGCGGCAGCGTCTCCATCGCGCCTGTCGTCGGCAGCGCCAGCAGCAGCAGGTCGAGCCGCCCCTCCTCCAGCCCCTCCAGCAGCCGTGCCGTCAGGTCCTCCCGCAGCCAGAGGCGGAGGCGGGGGAAGGCGGCGCGCAGGGCGGGCATGAGGCGCGGGAGCAGGAAGGGGCCGATGCTCGGGATCACGCCGAGGCGCAGCGGCCCGGTGAGCGGGTCGCGCGCCGTCGCCACCGTCTCCGCCACCGCGCCGAGGGCGGCGAGCGCCGCGCGGGCGCGCTCCACCACCTCGAGCCCGAGGGCGGTGAAGACCGGGCGCTTGGCCGGCCCGCGCTCCAGCAGCGCGGCGTCGAACTGCCGCTCCAGCGCGATGATGCCGGCCGAGAGGGTGGACTGCGTGACGGCGCAGGCCGCGGCGGCACGGCCGAAATGGCCGTGGTCGGCCAGCGCGACGAGGTAGCGGAGCTGCTGCGGACTCGGGAGGTGCATGCGGCTAGCTGGCGGGGTCAGGCATCACGGCCGGCGGTGGGACGCATGGAGGGGGCAACGCATCATCGGCCGGGTCGATCATTCTGCAAGGCAATCCTCATTGGCATACCGCAGTGCAGCATGCCAACTAGGGGTCAGCAACGGGCCGCCGCAGGGCGGGCCCGTGCCACTTCGCGAGCCGGAAAGGATCCTGCATGCTCACCGTCGGTGACAAGTTCCCCGCCTTCAAGCTCAAGGCCGTCAAGGGCGGCGCGGAGGGCCTCGGCGGCCCCGGCAAGTCCTTCACCGAGATCACCGAGAGCACGGATTCCGGCAAGTGGAAGGTCGTGTTCTTCTGGCCGAAGGACTTCACCTTCATCTGCCCGACCGAGATCGCGGCCTTCGGCAAGCTGGCCGGCGAGTTCTCCGACCGTGACACCGTGCTCTACGGCGTGTCCACCGACAGCGAGTTCGTCCACCTGAACTGGCGCGTCTACAACGAGGACATCCGCAACCTCGAGATCCCGATGCTCGCCGACACGAAGCGCGAGCTGTCCGAGGCGCTCGGCATCCTCGACAAGAACGAGGGCGTGCCGCTGCGCGCGACCTTCATCGTGGACCCGGACGGCACCATCCAGTGGGTGGGCGTGAACGGCCTGAACGTCGGGCGCAACCCGCAGGAGGTGCTGCGCATCCTCGACGCGCTGCAGACCGACGAGCTGTGCCCGTGCAACTGGGAGAAGGGCAAGGAGACCCTGAACCCGGACGCGCTGTTCAAGGCCGCCTGACACCGGGACGGGCCCTTCCGCGTGGCGGAGGGGCCCACCCGGCCTGCCGGGCGTGCCGCCTCCGCGCCACCCGGCCTGCCGCCTGCGCCTGCCTTCGGCGGCCCGGACCGTGCCGGTCAACACGCCCCACCATTCCCATTGT
>DASQNQ010000358.1:0-3066 GCA_035644895.1 Acetobacteraceae bacterium
GGCAACTTCGCCTTCGGGTCGAACCACTTCCCCGTGCAGGATTTCTGGCTGGCGCAGGTGGGCCGCCGCCCCGACGGGAAGTTCCAGACGGAGCACGTCCGCAAGGTGTTCGAGAACGTGACCGATCCCTTCGCGGGCGAATGCCGCATGCCCGGCGTCTGAGAGCGCGCGCGGGATGTCGACGACGCTGCTGCTCGTCCAGGGGCTGAACGGCCTGCAGCTCGGCATCCTGCTGTTCCTCGTGGCGGCGGGGCTCACGCTGGTGTTCGGGGTGATGGACTTCATCAACCTGGCGCATGGCGTGCAGTACATGCTGGGCGCCTACCTCGCCGCCTTCTTCGCCGCGGCGACGGGCTCCTTCTGGTGGGCGCTGCTGCTGGCCCTGCCTGCGGCCCTGCTGGCCGGGCTGCTGCTGGAGTTCCTGGTCTTCCGCCACCTCTACGACCGCGACCACCTGCAGCAGGTGCTGGCCACCTTCGGGGTGATCCTGGTGCTGGAGCAGGGCGTGAAGTGGGCCTTCGGCACCGCGCCGCTGCAGGTGCCGGTGCCGGACCTGCTGTCGGGCGGCGTTCCGGTGATGGAGGGGCTGCTCTTCTCCTCCTACCGGCTCGCCATCATCGCGACCGGCCTCGGCATCGCGCTGCTGCTCTGGTTCGTGGTGGAGCGCACGAAGGTCGGCATGCTGGTCCGCGCGGGCGCGACCAACGCGCCGATGGTCTCGGCGCTGGGCATCGACATCCGCCGGCTGTTCACCTTCGTCTTCGGCTTCGGTGCCATGCTGGCGGGCTTCGCGGGCATCATGGTGGCGCCGATCAACTCGGTGGAGCCGGGGATGGGCGGCAACCTGCTGATCCTGGCCTTCGTCGTGATCGTCATCGGCGGCATCGGCTCGGTCCGCGGGGCCTTCATCGCCGCGCTGCTGGTCGGGCTGGTGGAGACGGTGGGGCGGTCCATGATGCCGGACCTGATGCGGCTGTTCCTCGACCCCTCCGAGGCGCGGCAGGTGGGGGCGGCGCTCGCCTCCATGCTCGTCTACCTCGCCATGGCACTGATCCTGGCGCTGCGCCCCGCCGGGCTCTTCCCCGTGCGGGCGGGCTGAGCGGGTGCGCGCGTTGAGGGCCGAGGCCCCTGCCCTTGTCCTGCTCGGCCTGCTGGCAGTGCTGCCCTTTCTCGGCCTCGGCGAGGGCTGGGCGCTGACGCTGCTGGCGCGCGCGATGATCCTGGCGATGGCCGCCGTCGCCCTTTCCCTGTTGGTGGGCGGCGCCGGCCTCGTCTCGCTCGGTCATGCCGCCATGATGGGCTTCGGGGCCTACGCCGTCGTCATCCTGGACGACGCGCGCATCGTCGAGGCCTGGATCGTGCTGCCCGCCGCCATCGCCGCGGCTGCGCTGTTCGCCTTGCTCACGGGCGCGGTCGCGATCCGCACCTCGGGCGTGCACTTCATCATGATCACGCTGGCCTTCGGGCAGATGGCGTTCTTCACCGCGACCTCGCTGGCCGGCTATGGGGGCGACGACGGCTACACGATGTATTCCCGGACGGAGGTGTTCGGCACGCGGCTGCTGGAGGACCGGCTCGCCTTCCACTATGTCTGTCTTGGCGCGCTGGCGGCGACCTGGATCCTGTGCCGCGCCGTGCTCGCCTCGCGCTTCGGGCGCGTGCTGCGTGCGGCGAAGGGCAACCCGATGCGGGCGCAGGCGGTGGGCTTCGACCCCTACCCCTACAGGCTGGTGGCCTACGTCATCGCCGGCGCGATCGGCGGCGCGGCGGGCTTCCTGTTCGCCAACGCGACCGAGTTCGTGGCACCTGCCTACCTGTCCTGGCAGCGCTCGGGGGAGCTGCTGTTCATGGTGATCCTGGGCGGGCTGGCGGGGCTGCACGGCGCCATCCTCGGGGCGCTCGCCTTCGTGCTGATCGAGGAGTGGCTGAGCCACGTCTGGGAGCACTGGCGCATCCTGTTCGGCGCCGGCCTGGTGCTGCTGGTGCTCTTCGCGCCGCAGGGCCTATCCGGCCTGCCCGGCCAGTTGGCGCGCGGCCTGCGCCGCCCGGCCCGGCCCAAGGTGGCGGAGGCCGGGCATGGCTGAGCCGATCCTGCGCCTCCTTAACCTGACAAAACGATTCGGCGGGCTGGCGGTGACGGACGACGTCTCGCTCGACGTCATGCCCGGCGAGATCCACGCCGTCATCGGCCCGAACGGCGCGGGCAAGACCACGCTGATCCACGAGGTCAGCGGCGTGATCGCACCCGATTCGGGACGCATCCTCTTCGCCGGGCGGGACGTGACGCACCTGTCCATGCCGCGTCGCGCGCGGCTCGGCCTGGCACGATCCTTCCAGATCACCTCCGTCGTGCCGGCCTTCACCGCGCTGGAGAACGCGGCGCTGGCGGTGCAGGCGCGCTCAGGCTCCTCCTTCCGCTTCTTCCGTCCCGCGGCGTCGGAGGCGGCCCTGAACGGGCCGGCGATGACGGCGCTCGCCGCTGTGGGGCTCGACGGCCGGGCCCATGTGCCGGCGGGCGCGATGAGCCACGGGGAGAAGCGGCAGCTCGAACTCGCCATCGCGCTCGCGACCGAGCCGCGGCTGCTGCTGCTCGACGAGCCGCTGGCCGGCGCGGGGCCGGAGGAGACGGAGCGCCTGATCGGCATCCTGCGCGGGCTGAAGGCGCGCTACACCATCGTGCTGGTCGAGCACGACATGCAGGCCGTCTTCGCGCTGGCGGACCGCATCTCGGTGCTCGTCTACGGGCGCGTCGTCGCGACCGGCGCGCCGGACGCGATCCGGGCCAGCGCCGAGGTGCGCGCCGCCTACCTGGGCGAGGACGACGTGCCGCTCGCCGAGGCGGCGGCGCCGTGCTGAGGCTCCGGTCGCTCGCCGCCGGCTACGGCGCCAGCCAGGTCTTGTTCGACGTGTCCCTCGACATCGGCGCGGGCGAGGTGGTGACGCTGCTCGGCCGCAACGGCATGGGAAAGACCTCCACCATCCGCGCCATCATGGGGCTGCTGCCCTCGGTCGGCGGGCGGGTCTGGGGCGGGGACATCGCGCTGGACGGGGCGGCGGTGGCGGGCC
>DASQNQ010000359.1:0-11505 GCA_035644895.1 Acetobacteraceae bacterium
CCACGCGGCATCTTGCTGCTGTAGGGGTTCCAGGCGGTGATGAAGCACGCCCTGGACGCAGCATGCCGGCGGAGCAGCGCATCCAGCGCCGGGCTGCGCCGGCCGATGCGCGCGACGGCGCCGGCCGCCTCGTAGTCGGTGCGGGCATAGGCGGCGCGCAGGGCGCGCGGCAGGCGCGGAAGCGGCACCGCGCCTACTCGAGCTGCATCAGGAGGCCCTTGAGATAGGCGCTTTCGGGTAGGGCTGGATGGACGGGATGGTCGGGGCCGGCGCCGACCGTCGCCAGGATGCGCGCCTGCCGGCGCGCCCGGGCGACGCCCCAGGTCACGGCCTCGCTGAACTCGCCGACCGCGACATGGTGCGAGCAGGAGGCGATGAAAAGGAACCCGCCCGGCGCCGTCACGCCCGCCGCAAGCCGCGCAAGCTTCGCGTAGCCGCGCAGCGCCGCGGGCTGGTCCTTGCGCGACTTGGCGAAGGCCGGCGGGTCGGCCACCACGACGCCGAAGCGCTCCCCCTGCCCCACCATGCGCTCCAACTCCTGCAGCGCCTCCGCCCGGCGCGTCGCGACCCGCGCGTCAAGCCCGTTGAGGCGGGCCGCCTCCATGGCCAGCGCCAGCGCATGCTCCGACCGGTCGAGCAGCGTGACCTGCGCGGCGCCGGCCGCGGCGGCCGCAAGGCCGAAGCCGCCCGTGTGGCAGAACGCGTCCAACACCGTCTGCCCGGGGGCAAGGCGCGCGACCATGGCGCGGTTCAAGCGCTGGTCGAAGAACCACCCGGTCTTCTGCCCGGTGCCGAGGTCGACGGGGAAGCGCAGCGCACCCTCCTCGACCGTCGCGCGGGCATCGTCCTCCCCGCGCAGCACGGCCGTCTCCTCGGCCAGCCCTTCCAGACGCCGCACGCCGCTGTCGTTGCGCGCCACGACGACACGTGGCGAGATCAGCGCGTCCAGCGCCTCCAGGATCGCGGGCGTTGCCCGGTCCATCCCGGCGGTGTTGGCCTGCAGGGAAACGGCATCGCCATAGCGGTCGAGCACGAGGCCGGGCAGCCCGTCCGCCTCGGCATGCGCAACCCGGTAGTGCGGCCGGTCGAACAGGCGGTCGCGCAGCGCGAGGCAGGCGGCGAGCCTGGCGCGGAACCAGCCGCCATCGATTGGCGCGGCGGGGTCGGCGTCCAGCCGCCGCGCCGCGATGAGGCTGTGCGGGTTGAAGTGCCAGGCGCCGAAGCGCGTGCCGTCATCCCCCTCCAGCCTCACGACCGAGCCGGGCGGCAGGGCGCGTGCCTCCGCGGTCATCGCGACCTCGTTGGAGAAGGCCCAAGGGTGGCCCGCCCGCACGCGGCGGTCGCGGCCGGGCAGGAGGCGCAGCAGAGGACGGGGGGTGGTCATGCACGGCGCATCTAGGGCCCGTCATCCCCGCACGGCAAGCACCACCCCGGACACCGTCAGGCCGAGCGCCAGCACCTCCCGCAGCCCGAGCGGCTCGCCCAGCGCGACGGCGGCCGAGAACACGCCCACCACCGGCGTCAGCAGCGTGCCCGCCGCTGCGGCGCCCGCCGGCAGCCGCCGCAGCGCCGCGAACCAGGCCAGGTAGCAGAGCGCAAGAGGCCCGATGCCCCCATAGAGCAGCAGCACCCACCCGCCGGCCGAAACACCGAGCGGGTCCGCCCTGTCGAACAGCACGGCGCCGAGGATCAGCGGCGCGATGCCGAGCCCGATCTGCCACGCGACGGAGGCCACGGGCGGAAGCGGCACGGGCCATCGCTTCGTGATCACCGTGCCGAGCGAGAAGAGGATGGCGGCCGCGAGCGCGAAGCCCACCCCCGGCAGCTTGCCGATCCCGGCCTGCACCCCTTCCCCCAGGACGAGCACCGCGAGCCCCGCGAAGGCAAGGCCGAGCGCCACCACGCGCCGCCAGCCGGGTCGCTCACCCAGCACGGCCCAGGCCAGCAGAGAGGTCCAGACGGGCATGGTGTAGCAGACGATCGTCGCCTCCCCAGCCGCGAGCCAGAGCAGCGAGAAGGACGCGAGCCCCATCCAGGCCGTGACGTTGAGCAGCGAGGCGAGCACCAGGCGCAGCCGCAGCCCGCGCGGCACGCGCAGGGACTGGCGCATCAGCACCGCGAGCGGCAGCAGCAGGGCCACGCCGATCACGCCCGTCACCGCGCGGATGGTGAAGGGCGGGATCTCGGACAGCAGCACCTTCATGATGGGCCAGTTCAGGCCCCATCCGGTCACCGTCGCGAGCAGCAGCAGGAGCCCGGTCGCGTCCGGGCGCGCTGGCACGCGCGGCTAGTCCAGGAAGTCCGGCTCCTCCCGCGCCAGGCGGCGGCGGATGCTCTGCATGTGCAGGCGCGCGCTCTCGCCGTCGCCCTCGCGCATCTGCGCGTAGGTGCGGGCGGCGATGTCGGGCCGCACGGGCACCAGCTTGCGCCCCGTGCTCTCGGCCAGCACCTGCGCCTCCGCCGCGCGTTCCAGGTAGTAGAGGTCGTCCCAGGCCTCGGCGGCCGAGGCGCCCACCACCATGACGCCGTGGTTGCGCATGAACACCACGTCCGCGTCGCCGAGCGAGGCCGCGATGCGGTCCCCCTCCGACTCGTCGAGTGCGAGGCCGTTGTAGTCGCGGTCCACCCGCGTGCGACCGTAGAACTTGAGCGCGGACTGCCCGGCCCAGGCCAGCGGCTCGCCCTCCACCATCGCGAGCGCCGTCGCATAGGGCATGTGGGTGTGGAAGCAGGCGCGGGCGCGCGGGACGTTCGCGTGGACGCGGGCATGGATGAAGAAGGCCGTCGCCTCCGGCACGCCGTCACCCGCCACCACGTTGCCGTGGAAGTCGCAGACGAGCAGGCGCGACGCCGTGACCTCGGCGAAGGCGTAGCCGTAGGGGTTGACCAGGAACAGGTCGTCCCGTCCCGGCACCATCAGGGAGAAGTGGTTGCAGATCCCCTCGTGCAGGCCGAGCCGCGCGGCCATGCGGAAGCAGGCGGCCAGGTCGCGCCGCGCCTCCAGCACCTCCGCCGCGTCGAGGTCGGAGTTCCGCAGCAGCGCCGGCGCGCCCGGCGCACCCAGGGCATGGGCCATGTCTGTCTCCCCTTCCGGTTCCGGCGCGATCATGTGGATGGTGCAGGCCGGCGGCAAGGGCGCCTTCACGCCCATGCGGCATGGGCCTAGGCTGCGCCGCCCGACCCGACCGCCGAGAGGAGGCCCCCTTGGCCCCGCCCATCAGCCGCTTCCCCGTCCCCGACCTTGCCGCGCTGCCCGACGACGTGCGCGAGCGCATCCTGAAGGTGCAGGAGAAGTCGGGCTTCATCCCGAACATCTTCCTCGCCCTGGCCTGGCGGCCGGACGAGTTCCGGGCCTTCATGGCCTACCACGACGCGCTGATGAACAAGCGGGAGGGGCTGACGGCCGCCGAGCGCGAGATGATCGTTGTCGCCGTCTCCATCGGCAACCAGTGCCAGTACTGCGTCGTGGCCCATGGCGCGATCCTGCGCGTCCGCGCGAAGGACCCGGGCATCTCGGAGCTGGTCGCCGCCAACTGGCGCAAGGCCGACCTGCCGCCGCGGCAGCGGGCGATGCTGGACTACGCCACCAAGGTCGCGACCGCGTCGCATCTGGTCACGGAGGCCGACCGCGCCGCGCTGCGCGAGGCCGGGCTGACGGAGGACGAGATCTGGGACACGGGCGCCATCGCCGCCTTCTTCTCGATGTCGAACCGGCTGGCCAATGCCATCGAGCTGAAGCCGAACCCCGAGTTCCACGCGATTGGGCGCGGCTGAGATGTCCGGCACCAACCAGCGCATCAGCGGGCCGCGCCTCTGGGACAGCCTGATGGACATGGCCGCGATCGGCGCGACGCCAAAGGGCGGCGTACGCCGCCTGACGCTCACCGAGGTGGATCGCCAGGGCCGCGACCGCTTCGCGCAGCTCTGCCGCGAGGTGGGGCTGACGGTCCGCGTGGATGCCATCGGCAACATGTTCGCCCGCCGGGAGGGCCGCGATCCCTCCCGCAGGCCGGTGCTGTTCGGCTCCCACCTCGACAGCCAGCCCTCGGGCGGGAAGTTCGACGGGGCGCTCGGCGTGATGGCGGGGCTCGAGGTCATGCGGACGCTGCACGAGCTGAACGTCACCACCGAGGCGCCGCTGGAGCTGGTGAACTGGACGGACGAGGAGGGCAGCCGCTTCGGCCACTCGCTGATGGGCAGCGGCGCCTGGGCCGGCGTCTACCCGCTGGGGAAGGTCTATGGCCTGCGGGACGTGGATGGCGTCACGGTTTCGGACGCGCTGGACGCCATCGGCTACAAGGGAAACGAACCGGCCGAGCCCTTCCCGGCCGACGCCTATTTCGAGCTGCACATCGAGCAGGGCCCCATCCTGGAGAAGGAGGGCAAGCGCATCGGCGTCGTGACGGGCGCGCAGGCGCAGGTCTGGTGGGATGCGCGCATCACGGGCCGCGACAGCCACGCCGGGACCACGCCGCCCTATGCGAGGCGCGATGCGCTGGTCGCCGCGGCGCGCGTGATCGAGCTGGTGGACCGCCGAATGCGCGAGCGCGGCGATGACGGCCGCGGCACGGTGGGCTTCCTGCGCGTGGAGCCCAACAGCCGCAACGTCGTGCCCGGGGAGGTCACCTTCAGCGTTGAGTTCCGGCATCCGGACACCGCGCAGATCGAACAGCTCGCCTCGCTCTTCCCCGAGGAGGCCACGCGCCTGGTTGCGGAGACGGGCTGCCGGCTGGAGCTGACGGAGCTGTTCCGCTTCGCGCACCAGCCCTTCGACGCGGACTGCGTGGACCTGGTCCGCCAGGCGACCCGGCGGCTCGGCTACGAGTCGCGCGAGATCGTCTCAGGCGCCGGCCACGACGCAGTCTACGTCGCGCGCCGCGTGCCGACGGCGATGATCTTCACCCCCTGCAAGGATGGCCTCTCCCACAACGAGGAGGAGAGCATCGAGCCGGAGGAGGCCGAGGCCGGCTGCCAGGTGCTGTTCGAGGCGGTGGTGGCGCGGGCGAACCGGCCGCTCTGACCCGGTCCCGCGCTAGCCGCCGACGAGCTTCGCGACCACGAAGGCTGTCACGGCGGCGAGCCCGCCGATCAGCAGCGTGTTGAGCGCACCGCGCACCGGCGGCAGGCCCGTCGCCTTCGCACGAAGCCACCCGAATCCGAGCAGCGCCACGGCGGTCAGGGCCGAGGAGAGCAGCAGCGCCGGCCGCGTCTCCTCGAACATCATGTAGGGCGAGAGGGGGATCAGCCCGCCGACCACATAGGCGCCGCCGATGGCCATGGCGGACTTCGCGGCGCGGCCCGGGTCCGGCTCGCTCAGGTCAAGCTCGAAGCGCATCATGAAGTCCACCCACTTCTTGCGGTCGGAGGCGATGGCCTCGACGGCCTGGTTCAGCACCTCCCCCCGCACCCCGTAGCGGTGCAGGATCGCGGCGACCTCCCACCGCTCCCGGTCGGGGTAGAGGTGTGTCTCCTCCTCCTCCCGCCGCCGCTCGTTCACGTAGTGGTCGGCCTGCGTCCGCGCGGCGAGGTAGCCGCCGAGGCCCATGGCGACGCAGCCGGCCGCGATCTCGGCGACGCCCGCCGTCACGATCAGCGGGTTGGCCGCGACCGCGCCGGCCAGCCCCGCCGCGAGGGCGAAGGGCACCGTGAGGCCATCCGCCGCGCCGAGGACGAGGTCGCGCACCGCCTCGTTCTGGGTGAAGTGGCGCTCCTCATGCGGCGGGCCGGGCGGCATGGGGGGCAGCCCGTCGCGGATGCGGGCCTCGGTCGGCGTCACGTCATGCATCGGACAAGGCTAGCGAAGCCGCGCCGCCGGTGCCATCGCGTGCCGGGCCTGACGTGTTCGTGACGGGCGGGGCCGGGCCGGGGCGCCCGGGGCCACCGGGTTGCCGGGGGGGCGGCACGCCTCTATAGCGGCGGCGCCGGAGGACCCATTGGCAACGACCGAACCCGACACCCGGCCGCCCGCGCATCCCACCCCCGCGCAGGCGGCGCAGGCCGCCCTGCTCGCCCGACCGCCGAGCGAGGCACGCCGCATGGCGGACGCCATCCGGGCGCTGGCGATGGACGCCGTGGAGCGTGCGAAGTCCGGCCATCCCGGCATGCCGATGGGCATGGCCGACGTGGCGACGGTGCTCTTCACGCGCTTCCTGAAGTACGACGCGGCCGATCCGCGCTGGCCCGACCGGGACCGCTTCGTGCTCTCGGCCGGGCACGGCTCCATGCTGCTCTATGCCCTGCTGCACCTGACGGGCCATGCCGCCATGGGCATCGAGGAGCTGAAGCGCTTCCGCCAGCTCCACTCCCCCGCGGCCGGCCACCCCGAATACGGGGAACACCCGGCCATCGAGACGACCACCGGCCCCCTCGGCCAGGGCATCGCGACCGCGGTCGGCATGGCCTTGTCCGAGCGGCTGCTGGCGGCGCGCTTCGGCAAGAGCCTGGTGGACCACCGCACCTGGGTCATCGCCTCCGACGGCGACCTGCAGGAGGGGATCAGCCACGAGGCCGCGTCGCTGGCGGGCCATCTCCGGCTCGACCGGCTCTGCGTGCTGTGGGACGACAACAGCATCTCGATCGACGGCGACACGGCGCTCTCCTTCACGGACGACACGCTCAAGCGCTTCTCGGCCTATGGCTGGGCCGTGCGCCGCGTGGACGGCCACGACCACGAGCAGCTCGCCGCCGCGATGCAGTGGGCGACGCGCAACCGCAAGCCGACGCTGATCGCCTGCCGCACCATCATCGGCTTCTCGGCCCCCACCAAGGCCGGCACCGCGGCCTCCCACGGCTCGCCGCTCGGCGCCTCCGAGATCGAGGCCGCGAAGTCCGCCCTCGGCTGGAACCACCCGCCCTTCGAGGTGCCGGAGGGGCTGAAGGCGCGGTGGGAGGAGGCCGGGCGGAAATGCGCCGGCACCCGCCGCTCCTGGCTCAAGCGCCTGGCAACGCACGCGCAGCGCGAGGAGTTCGAGCGCGCCATGTCCGGCCGCCTGCCCGAGGGCTGGCATGAGGGCCTCGCCGCCTTCCGCGCGCGCCTGGTGGAGGAGCGGCCGAAGATCGCGACCCGCATCGCGTCCCAGCGCGCGCTGGAGGCACTGGTGCCGGCGGTGCCCGAGATGGTCGGCGGCTCGGCCGACCTGACGGGGTCGAACAACACCAACGTGAAGGGCATCCCCGCCGTGCAGCCCGGCAACTACGCCGGGCGCTACGTGCACTGGGGGGTGCGGGAGCATGCGATGGCGGCCGCCATGAACGGCATGGCGCTGCATGGCGGGCTGATCCCCTATTCCGGCACCTTCCTCGTCTTCGCGGACTACCTGCGGCCCGCGCTGCGGCTCGCGGCGATCATGCGGCAGCGCGTCATCCACGTGCTGACGCATGACAGCATCGGCCTCGGCGAGGACGGGCCGACGCACCAGCCGGTCGAGCACCTCGCGTCGCTGCGCGCCATCCCGAACGTCCACGTCTTCCGCCCCGGCGACGCGGTGGAGACGGCGGAGGCCTGGGAGCTCGCGATCCGCTGGACGGAGGGGCCGACCGTGCTGGCGCTGACCCGCCAGAACCTGCCCACGCTGCGGACCGAGGTGCGGGAGAACTGCTCCGCCCGCGGCGGCTACGTGCTGCAGGAGGCCTCCGGCCCCCGCCGCGCAACCCTCATCGCCACCGGCTCCGAGCTGCAGGTGGCGGTCGCCGCCCGCGCCGCGCTGGAAGCGGAGGGCGTGCCCGTCGCGGTGGTGTCGCTGCCCTGCTGGGAGCTCTTCGCCACGCAGGACGAGGCCTACCGCGCGGAGGTGCTGGGCAGCGCGCTGCGCGTCGGCATCGAGGCCGCACTGCCGATGGGCTGGGAGCGCTGGCTCGGCGCCGACGGCGTGTTCATCGGGATGACCGGCTTCGGCGCCAGCGCGCCGGCCGAGGACCTGTTCCGCCACTTCGGCATCACGGCCGAGGCGGTGGTGGCCGCCGTCCGCAAGCGGCTCGCGTGACGACACAACCGGATTGCAGAGGGGAATAGCCATGGCCGTGAAGGTCGCCATCAACGGGTTCGGTCGGATCGGGCGCCTGGTGCTGCGCGCCATGATCGAGAGCGGCCGCGACGACGTCGAGTGCGTCGCGATCAACGACCTCGGCAGCGTCGAGGCGAACGCGCATCTCTTCCGCTTCGACAGCGTGCACGGCCGCTTCCCCGGCGAGGTGCAGGTCGAGGGCAGCTCGATGATCATCACCGCGAACGGCCGCCGCTACGCGCCGATCAAGGTGACGGCCGAGCGCGACCCGACCAAGCTGCCCTGGCAGGGCGTGGATGTTGCCGCCGAGTGCACGGGCATCTTCACCAATTCCGACAAGGCCGCGCTGCTGCTGCAGGCCGGCGCGCGCAAGGTGCTCGTCTCCGCCCCCGTGACCTGGGCCGAGATGCACGCCGACAACTCCGCCCAGGCGACGATCGTCTACGGCGTGAACCACAAGATCCTGAAGCCGTCGCACCAGATCGTCTCCAACGCCTCCTGCACCACGAACTGCCTCGCGCCCGTCGCCAAGGTGCTGCATGAGAAGTTCGGGATCCTGCGCGGCTACATGGTGACCATCCACGCCTACACGGGCGACCAGAACACGGTGGACACGCTGCACAAGGACCTGCACCGGGCGCGCGCGGCGGCCGTCTCGGCCATCCCGACCTCGACGGGCGCGGCGAAGGCCGTCGGCCTCGTGCTGCCGGAGCTGAAGGGCAAGCTGGACGGCACCGCCATCCGCATCCCGACGCCGAACGTCTCGCTCATCTCGCTCGACGTGAACCTCAAGGCCGAGGGCGTGACGAAGGAGATGGTGAACGCGGCGATGAAGGAGGCATCGGAGGGCGAGCTGAAGGGCATCCTCGGCTACAACACCGCGCCGCTCGTCTCCATCGACTTCAACCACGACGCCCACTCCTCCACCTTCGACGCCACGCAGACGCAGGTGGTGGACGGCGCGCTGGTGCGCGTGATGGCCTGGTACGACAACGAGTGGGGCTTCAGCAATCGGATGTCCGACACTGCCGCCCTGCTTGGGAAGCTGTGACGGACATTCGATTGCGAGGCTTGGTGATGCCCTCAGATACCGGGCGCGCGCATCCGCGCGCTTGGCTTCGCGCCGGCCACTGGTGCGGCGGGCAGTGAGGGTGGGTTGGGCGCGGCGCCCGTTCGGGCGCTCGGCCCGCGTTGCGGGCCGCCTTCTCGTCTGTTCGTAGGTTGGGAGATTTGGTGATGGCCCGGTTCCGCACGCTCGACGACCTCGACCCGCGGGGGAAGCGGGTCCTGCTGCGCGCCGACCTGAACGTGCCGGTGCGGGACGGGAAGATCACCGACCGCACCCGGATCGAGCGCCTGTCGCCCACCATCCGCGAACTGGCGGAGAAGGGCGCGCGCGTCATCGTCTGCTCCCACTTCGACCGGCCGAAGGGCAAGCGCGTGCCGGAGATGTCGCTGCGGCCGATGGCCGAGGCGCTCTCGGACGCGCTCGGGCGGCCCGTCGCCTTCGCCGATGACTGCGTCGGGCCGGAGGCCGAGGCCGCCGCCGCCCGCCTCGCGGACGGCGACGTCCTGCTGCTCGAGAACACGCGCTACCACGCGGGCGAGGAGAAGAACGACCCCGACCTGGCGCAGGGCCTCGCGAGGCTTGCCCAGGTCTTCGTCAACGACGCCTTCTCGGCCGCGCACCGGGCCCATTCCAGCACCGAGGGCGTCGCGCGCATCCTGCCCGCCTATGCCGGGCGGCTGATGCAGGCGGAGCTGGAGGCGCTGGACGCAGCGCTCGGCAACCCCGCGCGGCCGCTGGTCGCGATCGTCGGCGGCGCCAAGGTGTCCACCAAGCTCGACCTCCTCGGCAACCTGTCGAAGAAGGTGAACGTGCTGGTCATCGGCGGCGCCATGGCGAACACCTTCCTTGCCGCGCAGGGCAACCCGATGGGCAGGTCCCTGCAGGAGGCCGAGATGCACGCGACCGCCCGCGCCATCCTGGAGGAGGCGGCCAAGGGCGGCTGCGAGGTGCTGCTGCCGCTCGACCTCGTCGTGGCATCCGAGTTCAAGGCCAACGCCGCCTCCCGCACCGTCGCGGCGGACAACGTGCCGCCCGACATGATGGCGCTCGACGTCGGGCCGGACACGGTCGCCGCGATCGAGGCGCGGCTGCGCACCGCCTCGACGCTGGTGTGGAACGGTCCGCTCGGCGCCTTCGAGACGCCGCCCTTCGACGCGGCGACGGTGGCCGTGGCGCAGGCGGTGGCGGCGCTCACGACCTCCTCGGGCCTCAAGGCCATCGGCGGCGGCGGCGACACGGTCTCGGCCCTCAAGCACGCCGGCGTGGCCGAGCGCATGACCTACGTCTCGGCGGCCGGCGGCGCCTTCCTGGAATGGCTGGAGGGCAAGACGCTCCCCGGGGTGGCGGCTCTCGGAACCGCATGATCGAACCGGCCGATCTTTTTGATCGGTTCGCGCAATAGTTGCTGGACTGTTAACGGCCGGGGGTGGCACCCTCCGGCCCATGAGCCCGATCCGTCCCGTCAGTGCCAACCGCACGGCCCAGTTTACCGGGTCTCAAGACCTGCGCGGCATGGTGGTGAGCATGATCAGCACGAACTCGCTCGCCGCCTTCACGGCGGAGGTGTCGCGCAGCGCCGGGATCTCCCCTGTCCGTGGTCCCTCCGCGACAACTGCCCCCGACAAGGCTCGCGTGGCCGCCCCGGTCCAGCGCCCGCTGGAGGCGGTGCCGCCGGCGCCGCCCTCCGGCCTGCCCCGCGGCTCCCTGCTCGATCTGCGGGTGTGACGCTCTCCGCAGGGTGATCCCTGGGCGCTTGCGCCGTCCAGGGCGCGCCGCCACCCTGTGCCCATGCCGGAAGCCGACCCCCGCTTCGTTCGCCGCATCCCGGAGGGCGAGGATCGCGAGCGCCTGACCTGCTCGACCTGTGGCTTCATCGCCTACGAGAACCCAAAGGTGGTCGTCGGCTCCGTCGTGTCGGATGACGGGCGCATCCTGCTCTGCCGGCGGGCGATCGAGCCGCGCCGCAGCTTCTGGACCATCCCGGCCGGCTACATGGAACTCGGCGAGACGGTCGAGGAGGGCGCCCGCCGCGAGGCCTGGGAGGAGGCCCGCGCCCGCATCAGGCTGGATGGCATGCTGGCGGTCTACTCGATCGCGCGGATCGGGCAGGTGCAGGTGCTGTTCCGCGCGCGCCTGGCCGAGCCGGGCGTCGAGGCGGGTCCCGAGACACTGGAACTCGCCTGGTTCGGCTGGAACGAGATCCCGTGGGACAGCCTCGCCTTCCCCTCGGTGCGCTGGGTGCTCAACGCCTGGCGCGACGCCGGCGACGGCGAACTCCGGGCGCCACGCCTCAACCCGCCCGAGGATGCCCGCGGCATGCGGCCGCTGCCCGACGAGGCGGCATGATCCGGGCGTTCCTCCTCGCAGCGGCCATTCTGCACGCCCCGGTTGTGGCGACCGCGCAGCAGGAACGGCGCCCCCTGCCCCGCAAAC
>DASQNQ010000360.1:0-4355 GCA_035644895.1 Acetobacteraceae bacterium
TATACGCAATCCAAGGCCGTGTGGGTGGACGCGGCGGAGCAGCCCTCCCTCGGCTTCGGGCACAGGCCCGCCTGAGGGGGGCCTTGCGCGGCCAGCGGCGAGCGGCTTCCCTGTCGTGCCATCGTGCGCCGGTGGACCGCGGCGCGCCAATGCCTGGGAGACGTGAGAGACATGCTGCGACGTCAACTCCTGACCGCGGCGGGCGCCGCGGCTGCAGCCGGCACCCTGCCGGGCCCTGCGCTTGGGCAGGGCACGGGCGGTGCGGCGCGCGTGCTGAAGTTCATCCCGCAGGCCGACCTGGCGGTGCTCGACCCGATCATCACCACCGCCTACGTGACACGCCACCACGGCTACATGATCTGGGATACCCTCTACGGCTACGACGCGGACTACCGTCCGCAGCCGCAGATGGTGGAGGGCCACACCATCGAGGATGACGGCCGGCGCGTGACGATGCGGTTGCGGGAGGGCCTGCGCTTTCATGACGGGGAGCCGGTGCGGGCGCGCGACTGCGTTGCCTCCATCCGGCGCTGGGCGGCGCGCGACGCGCTCGGCCAGGTGATGATGGCGAACACGGACGAACTGTCGGCCCCCGACGACCGCACCATCCTGTTCCGCATGAAGCGCGGCTTCCCGCTCATGTTCGAGGCGCTGGGCAAACCCGCGACGCCGGTCTGCTTCATGATGCCGGAGCGTCTGGCGTCACAGGATCCGAACCAGCCGCTGCGCGGCGACATGATTGGCTCCGGCCCCTTCCGCTTCGCGGCGAATGAGCGCGTGTCCGGCGCACGCATCGTCTACACGCGCTTTGAGGGCTACACGCCACGCGCCGACGGTACGCCGAGCTGGACGGCCGGCCCGAAGCGCGTCCACTTCGACCGCGTGGAGTGGCATGTCACGCCGGACCCCGCGACGGCTTCCGCCGCGCTGCAGAACGGCGAGATGGACTGGTGGGAGCAGCCGACGGGCGACCTGCAGCCGGTGCTGCGGCGCAACCGCAACGTGGTGCTGGAGATCCAGGACCCGACCGGGCTGATGGCGCTTTGCCGCTTCAACCACCTGCACCCCCCCTTCAACAACCCGGCCATCCGCCGCGCCCTGCTCGGCGCCGTGAACCAGGCGGACTACATGACGGCGGTGATCGGCACCGACCGCTCCCTGTGGCGGGAGGGCGTGGGCTTCTTCCCGCCGGGCACGCCCATGGCGTCCGATGCCGGCCTCGGCGCGGTGACCTCCTCCCCCGATATGGAGAAGGTGCGTCGCGACCTGGCCGCCGCGGGCTACAACGGGGAGAGGGTCACGATCATCGCCGCCTCGGACTTCCCCTCGCTCAACGCGCTCGCGCAGGTCGGCCAGGACATGTTCCGCCGCGCGGGCATGAACGTCGAGTACGTGTCGACCGACTGGGGCACGGTGGTGCAACGCCGCGCAAGCCGGGAGCCGGCGGAGCGCGGCGGGTGGAGCGTGTTCTTCACCTTCTTCGCAGGTGTCGACATGTTCAACCCGGGCGTCCACCAGTCGCTGCGCGGCCATGGCCAGCAGGCCTGGTTCGGATGGCCGACCATCCCGCGCATCGAGGAGCTGCGGCAGGCCTGGTTCGAGGCGTCGGACCAGGCGGCCCAGGCCGCCATTGCCCGGCAGATCCAGGAGGTCGCCTTCCGCGAGGTGCCTTACCTGCCGCTCGGCCAGTACTTCCAGGCGACGGCTTACCGTCGTGGAATTACGGGTGTGCTGAAGGGCCTGCCGCTGTTCTGGAACGTGCAGCGCGCCTGAGCATCGCTCAAGGCTTTCTGCAGGAGGGGCGTCGCGGAGCGATCCGTGGCGCCCTTCCGGCTTGCGGGGTGCGGCCGCGCCTGTTCTGATCCTGCCAAAGCAGGGGAGAGCGGCGATGGACAGGCGGACCTTTCTGCGCGCGGGTGCCGGGGCTGCGGCGGCGCTACCAAGCTTCGCCATCGCGCAGCCCGCGTCGAACCGCGTCCTGAAGATGGTGCCGCAGGCCAACCTGACGAGCCTCGATCCGATCTGGACGACGGCCAACATCACCCGCAACCACGGCTACATGGTCTACGACACGCTCTACGGCATGGATGCCGCCTTCCGCGCCCAGCCGCAGATGGCAGAAGGCCATGCAGTGGAGGAGGACGGGCGCCGCGTCACGATCACGCTGCGCCAGGGCCTGCGCTTTCACGATGGGGAGGCGGTGCGCGCCGCGGACTGCGTCGCAAGCCTCCAGCGCTGGATGAAGCGGAGCCCGATCGGCCAGAAGCTGGAGGAGTTCACCGATGCCGTCGAGGCCGATGGCGACCGCCGCATCGTGTTCCGCCTCAAGCGCCCCTTCCCGATGCTGGTCCCCGCCCTGGCCCAGGTCTCGAACAGCCCGGCCTTCATCATGCCGGAGCGGTTGGCGCGCACGGACCCGTTCCAGCAGGTGCGCGAAGTGGTCGGCAGCGGACCCTTCCGCTTCGTGCCGCGGGAGTTCAATTCCGGCTCTCTCGTCGTCTACGAGAGGAACCCGGACTACGCGCCGACGCCCACCGGCACCCCGAGCCTGACGGCCGGGCCGAAGCGCGTCCACTTCGACAGGGTCGAGTGGCACATCATCGTGGACGCGAGCACGGCTGCCGCCGCGCTGCAGACAGGCGAGATGGACTGGTACGAGCAGCCGCCACCGGAGATACAGCAGCTCCTCCGCCGCAACCGTCAGGTGTCGATCGAGCCGATCGATCCCCTGCCGCTCACCGGTATCCTCCGGTTCAATCACCTGCACCCGCCCTTCAACGACCGGCGGATGCGGCAGGCGATCCTGCCCGCGATCAACCAGTCCGACTTCATGAGCGCGGTCGTCGGGACCGACCCGTCGCTCTACATGACGGATGTCGGTGCCTTCACGCCGGGCACGCCGCTTGCGAACGACGCAGGGCTCGGCCCGCTGCGCGGCCCACGCAGCCTCGACCGTGCCCGGGCGCTGATGCGGGAGGCGGGCTACACGAACCAGCCGATGCGCCTGATCGGGCCGACCGACATCTTGGCGCCGTCGGCGATGACGCAGGTTGCGGCGGACCTCGTCCGGCGGCTCGGCTTCAACGCGGACATCGTGCTGACCGATTGGGGCACGACCGTGCAGCGTCGGACGTCGCGTGAGCCGGTGGACCGTGGCGGATGGAGCATGCTGCTCACCGCCTTCTCCTCCTTCGACTTCGTGGATCCCGCGGCGCACTTCCCGCTGCGCGGCAACGGGGTGAATGCCTGGCCCGGCTGGCCCAGCATTCCCCGCCTCGAGGAGCTGCGGGATGCATGGTTCGTCGCGCCCGAGCTGCCCGCGCAACAACGGATCGCGCGGGAGATCCAGGCGGTGGCGATGGAGGAGTTGCCCTACGTCCCGGTCGGCTCCTACCTCTCGGTCACTGCGCAGCGCAGGAACCTGGCGGACCGGGTGCCTGGCCTCGCACTGTTCTGGGGCATCCGGCGGACATGAGGGAGAGCGGCGGCATGATCGGCAGGCGTGGCGTATTGGCGGGCGGCGTGGCGGCAGCGGTTGCGGCACCGAGGGTGGTCGGCGCCCAGGGCGGCGCGGCGCGGAGCCTGCGGGTGATCCCGCAGGCGAACCTCACCAGCCTCGACCCGGTGTGGACGACGGCGGTCGTCACGCGCAACCACGCGTTCATGGTATACGACCAGCTCCTCGCGGAGGACAGCCGCGGCGAGATCCGGCCGCAGATGGTCGAGGGCTGGACCCGGGAGAGCGGTGATCTCGCCTGGATCTTCACGCTGCGCGAGGGCCTCGCCTTCCATGACGGGGAGCGCGTGCTGGCCAAGGACGCCGCCGCTTCCATCAAGCGCTGGGCGCGGCGCGACCCCTTCATGCAGGTGCTGTGGCCGAGCGTCGCGGAGGTCGAGGCGCTGGACGACCGGCGCTTCCGCTTCCGCCTGCACCGGCCCGTGCCGCTGCTGACGATGGCGCTGGCCCAGACGCAGTTCCCCTGCTTCGTCATGCCGGAGCGCATCGCGAGCACGGATGCCTTCCAGCAGATCCGCGAGGCCGTGGGGAGCGGGCCGTTCCGGTTCGTTGCCAATGAGTGGAACCCCGGGCAGCGCGCCGTCTGGGCACGCAACGAGCGCTACGTGCCGCGGCAGGAGCCGGTGGATGGGCTCGCCGGAGGCCGCGCGCCCCGCATCGAGCGGGTCGAGTGGACGATCATCACGGATCCCGCGACCAGCGCGAATGCGATGACGCAGGGGGAGCAGGACTACTGGGAGTATCCGCTGCACGACCTGCTGCCCGTCATGCGCCGGTCGCGCGAACTGGTCGTGCAGCAGCGACTGCTGGACGGGACCTACGGCATCTGCCGCTTCAA
>DASQNQ010000361.1:0-5387 GCA_035644895.1 Acetobacteraceae bacterium
CGCTCGGACGAGCTGCGCAAGCGCCTCTCGGGCGTGGCGCCGGAGGAGCGGCTGCCGCCCGGCGCCTATTCGCAGGCCCGCTCGCGCGCCGTGCACCAGGCGCTGTTCGGCATGGCCCGCACCGCGCTCTCGGCCGGGCACTCGGTCGTGCTGGACGCCGCGTTCCTGGAGGAGCGCAACCGGCTGGAGGCGGAGGCGGTGGCGCAGGAGCTTGGCATACCCTTCACCGGATTCTGGCTTCACGCGCCGATCGAGGTGCTGCGGGCGCGGATCCTGGCGCGCACCGGCGACGCCTCGGACGCGACGGTCGATGTGCTGGAGCGCTGCGCGCGGGCGACCCGCGGCAAGGTGGGCTGGACCTGGCTCGACGCCTCGGCCGACCCGGTCCCGGCGGCCGAGCAGGCGCTGGTGGCGCAGGGCGCCGTTCCGGCCTAGACTTATCCCCCTGAAGGAGAGAGGGGAGATGCGCGATGGCGTATCGTCGCCTGCTGCTGCCTCTGACCGGCACCTCCGCCGGGGAAGCGGCGCTGAACACCGCGCTCATGGTGGCGCGGATCTGGGAGGCGCACCTGCACTGCCTGCATGTGCGCGTGGACGCGCGCGACGTCGCGCCGCTGGCGGGCGAGGGCCTGTCGGGTGCGATGATCGAGGAGATGATGGCCGCGACCGAACGCGAGAGCGGGGAGCGCGCGGGCCGCGTCCGGCAATTGTTTGAGCGCTTCACCGCAACCCATGGGGACGTGACGCTCGCCTCCGACCCCAACACCGCCGCCAAGACGCCCGGCGTGACGCTGAGCTTCGAGGCGATCGCGGGGCGGGAGGAGGACGTGGTGGCGCAGCAGTCGCGCCTCTACGACATGGCCGTGGTGCCGCACCCGGAGGCGGACGAGGACGTCTCCTCCTCCGACGCGCTGCACGCGGTGCTGTTCGATTCGGGCCGCCCCGTGCTGATCGCGCCGCGCCAGACGCCCTCGGTCATCGGCACGCGGGTCTGCATCGCCTGGAATGGCAGCGCGGAGAGCGCGGCGGCCGTCGCCGCGGCGCTGCCCTGGCTGCACCGCGCCCAGTCGGTTCGCATCCTGTATTCGGATGACTACCAGCGCCGCGGCCCGGGGGCGGAGGGCATCCAGGCCTATCTCCGCTGGCACGGCATCGAGGCCGAGGCGGTGCCCTTCAAGCCCGCGACGCGGGAGGTGGGCGCCGGGCTGCTCGGCGCCGCGCGGGACTTCGGCGCGGACCTGCTGTGCCAGGGCGCCTACAGCCACTCCCGGCTGCGTCAGCTCATCCTGGGCGGCGTGACGCGGCACGTGCTGGAGAATGCGGACCTGCCCGTGCTGATGTGCCGGTAGCGGCCGCGTCATGCGGCTGGTGAATGTCGGCGATCGGACCGGCCGGGCTGCGCGCCCGGCCGGGCTGTCCTATCTGACCTCCCGATGAACGCACCGGGCCACACGCCCGGCTGGAATCGCGGGAGACACGGCGATGATCGACATCCGACCCTTTGGGAGCCTCGGCGGCGCCGACCATGGCTGGCTCAAGGCGCGCCACCACTTCTCCTTCGCGAACTACCACGACCCGTCCCGCATGAACTGGGGCCGGCTGCGCGTCTGGAACGACGACGAGATCGCGCCCGGCACCGGCTTCGACCCGCACCCGCACCGCGACATGGAGATCATCACCTATGTGCGGGAGGGCGCGATCACCCATCGCGACAACCTGGGAAACCAGGGCCGCACCGCGGCGGGTGACGTGCAGATCATGTCGGCCGGCAGTGGCGTCGTGCATGCCGAGTACAACCTCGAGAAGGAGGTGACGAAGATCTTCCAGATCTGGATCGTGCCCGACCGTCGCGGGGTGAAGCCCCACTGGGGCGCGAAGGAGTTTCCGAAGGCCCGGCGGGAGGCGGGGTTCGAGGTGCTTGCCTCGGGGCGTGCCGCCGATGCCGGAAGCGGCGCCCTGCCGCTGAACGTGGACGGCGCCGTCATGGCCGCGACGCTCGGCGCCGGGCAGACGCTCATCCAGCCGCTCGGCGCCGGGCGTGCCGCCTACCTCGTGCCTGCCCGAGGCGTGGTGACGGTGAACGGCGCCCGCCTGCAGGCCCGTGACGGCGCTGCCCTGGCGCGCGAGCCGGACATCCGCATCATGGCCGAGGAGGATGCGGAGCTGGTCCTGGTGGAGGTGGCCGAAGGCTGATGAGGGCCTGGCTCCCTCGTGCCAGGCGCTGCCTGACAAGAAACGCCGCTTGAAGGAACGACTTCGGAATAGTCCGCCAGGGCGGCTAACTGTTCCGGTGGGGCGGCTGAGCCGCCCCGTTCCGTTTGGTCATTGCAGATGCGGGTGTTGTTTCTTTCACAATCTCAGTCCTCCTGCGGATCCATTGTGGTCCGCAACCGTTTAGCCGGCGCGAAGTGCAAGCGGGAGCGGCACGACGCGACGCGCAAGGGGAGACGGGCATGGCAACTGTGGATGGGCGGGTCCTGGTCGGCACGCGTTACAGGGACATCATCGGTGTCGACGATCCCGAGGGCGCTCCCCCCCGCGGCGACTTCGTCATTCCGGGCCCTGGCAACGACTACCTGATCGCGGATGTGGGGGCCGACGTGTTCGGCTTCGTGCCCGGCGACGGCGTGGACTTCATCGACGACTTCGAGCCGGGCGTGGACAAGCTGCAGTTCGGCGGAGGTCTCTCGGCATCGTCGCTCTCGATACAGCCCCTCACCCTGGCCGGCGTGCCGGGCCTCGCGATCTACTACTCCGGCCCCGGCGGGCCGGATGCGGTGTTCGTGGCACGCGTCAGCGCGCTCGGCCCGACGGACATCGAGTTCGGCGACCTGCCGGGCCGCTACTTCGACCCGCCACCCGCGGACCTGAACGTCGACGGTCGCTCCGACGCGGTCTTCCGCAGCACGGCCGGCGCCGTCGAGCTCTGGACGATGAACGGCGCCAGCGCAGTGCGGAACACGCTGGGCAGCATCGATCCCGCCGCCCGCCTTGTGGGCACGGGCGACTTCGACGGCAGCCTGCGCCAGGGCGTGCTCTACCAGCAGGCCGACGGCACGCCGGTGGCATGGCAGGTCGCCGGGACTGGCGTCGCGCAGCAGGCGGTGCTGCTCAACCCTGGCCCGCAGTGGCGCGCCGTGGACACCGGCCATTTCAACGCGGATGTCTCGACCGACATCCTGTGGCGGCACGAGGACGGCAGGGTGGCCGTGTGGTTCATGCAGGTGGGCGACGGGCTGCGCGGGCCGTTCGGCGTCCTCGGCTCCTCGGCCGTCGTGGCGCAGCCCGGGCCGGAGTGGCAGCTCGCAGGCACCGCCGACGTGGACGGGGACGCCCGCGCCGACATCCTGTGGCAGACGGCGAGCGGGGCTGTGGTGGTCTGGCACATGGATGGCGGCACCATCGGCAAGGCCAGTCTGCTCGGCCTGCTTGGCAGCGGTGCCCGCGTGCTGGGCGGTGCCGACTTCAACGGCGATGACCGCGACGACCTGTACATCCGGCAGGCGGATGGAACGCTCACCATCTGGCAGACGAATGGAAGTTCCGTCACGGCGGTCACGGACGTGGCCCGGCTGCCCGGGAATGCCACGGCCATCACCGCTGCGGACTATGACGGGAACGGCCGGGCGGAATTCCTGGTGCAGGGCGCGGACGGCGCCGTCACGCGCTGGGTGCCGGACGGCACGCTCCTGACCTCGGGCACGCCCGTCGCGAGTCCCGGCGCGGACTGGCAGCTCCTAGCCTGACGCCTCCAGGCACAGCACGCGGCCGAGCAGCATGCGGAGCTGCCCGACCGGGTCGCGGTGCGGCGCGGCGGCAACCAGCGTGCGGTGGACGCCGGGCAGCACCACCTGCATCGCGCCGGGGACAAGGGCCGAGGCCACGGGCACCAGCCCGTCATTCGGCCCTGCCCGCTGCGCCACCCACCGCACCAGCGGCAGGTGGCGCCGGTCCGGGCCCGTCGCGGCATCGTCGAGGAAGGTCGCGGCCGTCAGCACCGGCAGGCGGGCGACCAGCGCCGCGACCTCCGCCGCGTGCGCCGTCATCCAGGCGGTGCGGACGGCCGTGGTCAGGTCGAGGATCGCGGCGCCGGTGCCGATCCGGAGCGCCCGCAGCGTGCCGCCCGCCGCCATGTGCAGCGGCCGCGCCGCACAGACCGCGTCTGCGACCGGGCTGCCGAAGAAGGGCGACTGCAGCGCCAGGAAAGCCGCGCAGCGTGCGGCGGCCTGCGGGTCGAGCAGCGCTGCCAGCGCCTCCACGCCGCCCTTGCTGTGGCCGATGACCACCGCCGGGCGCGGGTCGCCCGCGATCACGCCGGCCAGCCGCGCCCCGTTCTCCGCGACCGGCGCCGCGGTAGGCAGGCGCACCACTTCGGCCGCGGCGCCGAGGTCGCGTCGCAGCCAGGCGAGCTGCCGGCCCATGTAGTCGAGGCCGAGCGGCGCAAGGCGCGCCATCACGTCGCCAAGCAGCCCATAGGCGAGCAGCACGCGCTGCCCGGAGAGCGCCGCGGCGAGCGCCGCGTCAGTCAAGCGCGACGATCAGCTTGCCGAAGTTGCGGCCCTCCAGCAGGCCCATGAAGGCGGTGGGCGCGGCGTCGAGGCCGCGCACCACGTCCTCGCGCCAGCGCAGCCGCCCGGCCGCGATGTGGCCCAGCATCTCGGCCCGGAAGCGCGCGTAGCGGGGCCAGCCCGTGTCGTTGACGATGAAGCCCTGGATGCGGAGGCGCTTGCGCACCACGGGGCCGAGGTTCGGTCCGGGCGGCGCGCCGGTCGCCGCCGCGCCGGAGGTGGTGTTGTACTGCGCGATCATGCCGCACATCACCATCCGGCCGAAGTCGCGCAGCCGGGGGAAGACGGCGGCCTGCACGGCGCCGCCGACATTCTCCCAGTACACGTCCACCCCCTCCGGGCAGGCGGCATCCAGCGCCGCGCCGAGATCGCTGCCCCGATGGTCGAGGCACGCCTCGAAGCCGAGCTCGCCGGTCACGAAGGCGCACTTCGCGGCACCGCCCGCGACACCCACGGCGCGCGCGCCGCGGATGCGCGCGAGCTGTCCGACCACCTGGCCCACCGCGCCGGAGGCCGCGGAGACCACCACCGTCTCACCCGCCTTGGGCTGGCCGATGTCCTCGAGCCCCACCCAGGCCGTCAGCCCCGGCATGCCGAGCACGCCGAGCGCCGTGGAGGGCGGCGCCTCGGCCGGGTCGATCGCGATCAGCGCGGCGCCCGGGCGGACGGAGTGGGTCTGCCAGCCGAAGCCGCCGAGCACCCAGTCCCCCTCCCGGAAGCGTCCGTCGCGGCTGGCCTCGACCTGGCCGACCGCCTGGCACTCCATCACCCCGCCGAGCGGCACGGGCTTCGCGTAGCTCTTCGCATCGTCCATCCGCC
>DASQNQ010000362.1:0-6071 GCA_035644895.1 Acetobacteraceae bacterium
AGCATGGTGAACTCGGGCGCGTGGCGCGGGCCGCTCTCGACGTTGCGCCACACCCGCGCCAGCTCGAACACCGGGCCGGCGCCGGCCACCAGCAGGCGCTTCAGGGCGAGTTCGGGCGAGGTCCGCAGCCAGAGCACCGCCTCCCGCCCCGCGCCGAGGTGCGGGCGGTAGCGCGTGCGGAAGGCGCGGAGATGCACCTCCATGCCCGGGGCGGGCACCAGGCAGGGCGTCTCGACCTCCTGGTAGCCGCGGGCGGAGAGGAAGGCGCGCACCGTGGCGGTCAGCGCCGCGCGGCGGCGCAGGAAGGGCAGGCGCGCGGCCAGGCGTTCGGGGTGCCAAGAGGGCGTGGGCATTGCCGGCGGGGGTCCGAGGGGCTAGGTGCCCGCCCACCATGCCCGACGGCACGCCCAACCGGCCACCCCGCCCCATCCGCGACGCAGCCGGCCTGGTCGGGGCCGGGCTGCTCGACCCCGCCCTTGCGCCCGAGGTGGAGGCGCTGTCGCGCCGCTATGCCATTGCCCTGACCCCCGCGGTGCAGGCGCTGATCGCGCGGCCCGACGACCCGGTCGGCCTGCAATACGTCCCGCACCCGGACGAGGCGGTCACCCGGCCCTGGGAGGTGGCGGATCCGACGGCCGACGCCCCGCACACGCCGGTGAAGGGCGTGGTCCACCGCTACCCCGACCGGGCGCTGCTGAAGCCCCTCCTCGCCTGCCCCGTCTACTGCCGCTTCTGCTTCCGGCGGGAGGTTGTGGGCCCGGATGGCGGGCTGCTGACGGAGGCGGAGCTGGACGCGGCCCTCGGCTGGTTCGGGCGCACCCCCGCGGTGCGGGAGGCGATCCTGACCGGCGGCGACCCGCTGATGCTCTCGCCACGGCGGCTGTCCGGCATCGTCGCCCGGCTGGCCGCCATGCCGCACATCGAGGTCATCCGCCTGCACAGCCGGGTGCCCGTCGCGGACCCCGTGCGGGTGACGGAGGCGCTGGTCGCGGCGCTGGATTGCGGCAAGCCCGTCTACCTCTGCGTGCATGCGAACCACGCGCGGGAATTCTCGGCCGGGGCCGCGGCGGCGCTGGACCGTCTTTCCCGCGTGGGCGTCGTGCTGCTCGGGCAGAGCGTGCTGCTGCGCGGGGTGAACAACAGCGTGGAGGCGCTGGAGGCGCTGTTCCGCGCCATGCTCCGCCACCGGGTGAAGCCCTACTACCTGCACCAGCTCGACCGGGCGCCCGGCACGGCGCGCTTCGAGGTGCCGGAGGCGGAGGGCCTGGCCCTGATGGCGGCGCTGCGCGGGCGGATCAGCGGCCTGGCGCAGCCCACCTATGTGCGGGAAACGCCGGGCGGCGGCGGGAAGGTACCCGTGCGCTAGTTGCCGCCGGTCTCGCTGTTCCGGTCGAAGCCGGGCGCGTCGTCGGCCGCGAGGCGGACCCGGTCGGCGAGGCCCATGCTGTCCCAGACCACCGGCGCCTCGGCGGGCGGCGTGCCGTTCTGACGGCGCAGGCGCGTCTCGACCCGCGCCCGCTGGGATGGGGTGAGTTGTGCCCAGAAGCGCGTCATCCAGGGCTGCTGCCGCGTTGCCGGGCGGGCGCGCTGGGGCGGCGCTTCGGCCGTGCGGGTCGTGTCCGGCTCGGCTTCGATGGACGGCGCCGAGAGGGGGCTGGCCAGCGGGTCGGGTGCCGGCGCAGCCAAGGGGTCCGCGAGGGCGCCCGTCGGCCGGGTCGGCTCGATCGGCGCATCGGGCAGCGGCATGGCAGCCGGCGGCGCAGGGGACGGGGACGGCGCGACGGGCACGGGCGGAGGCAGCCGCTGCGCGGTCTGGAAGCGCTCCGGCTCGAAGACGCGGTCGAGGTAGTCCATCTCCCGCATGGCCTCGCAGCCGGCGAGCGCCAGCAGGAGGGGGATCAGGCGCAGCGCCGCCCCGCCGCGCCGGGTCGCCGGGTAGGGGATCCTGGGAAACATGCGACCTTAACGGCCGAGGGGCCCGAGGGATGCCACGAGCGGCGCCGCCCGGACGGCCGGGCATTGCCCTCCGGCCCCTGCCCGCCTAAACCCCACCCCCACGCGCGCCCGCCAGGGCGCCGATCCGCTCAATCACACCGACCCAGGACACCGCCCCCATGGCGAAGATGCAGGCCAACCAGATGCGTGCCGGCATGGTCATCGAGTTCGAGGGCCAGCGCTACACCATCCTGAAGCAGAACATCATGATCCCCGGCAAGGGCGCGGCCGTCATCCAGGTCGAGATGCGGAACATCAAGTCCGGCGCCAAGAAGGACCAGCGCTGGCGCACGGCAGACACGGTCGAGCGCCTGACGACCGAGGACAAGGAGTTCACCTACTCCTACGCCGAGGAGAACAACCTCGTCCTGATGGACCCCGAGACCTACGAGCAGACCCAGATCCCGAAGGATCTGCTGGGCGACCGCCTGCCCTTCCTGCAGGAGAACATGACCGTCAACGTCCGCCTGGTGGAGGGCGAGCCGGTGGCCGTCGAGCTGCCGGAGACGATCGTGCTCGAGGTGGTCGAGGCCGACCCGGTGGTGAAGGGCCAGACCGCCGCCTCCTCCTACAAGCCGGCGATGCTGTCGAACGGCGTGAAGGTGATGGTGCCGCCCTTCATCTCGACCGGCGAGAAGATCGTGGTGAAGACCGAGGACGCCACCTACTACGAGCGCTTCAAGGGCTGAGCCCCGGCTGAGCCCCCCCTTGGGCGGGGCGGGGCGAACGCCGGCCCCGCCCCGCGCGCTGTTCCTTCAACCTGCCCCATCCGCCGAAGGACGACGCCTCCATGGCCGTCTCGCCCCGCCTCTCGCCCGCCATGAACGTGCTGACCAGCGTGGTCCAGAAGGTGGGGCGCCGCCTGCTGCGCGACTTCGCGGAGGTCGAGCAGCTGCAGGTCTCCTCCAAGGGCGCGGGCGACTTCGTCTCCCAGGCCGACCTGCGGGCCGAGGAGCAGCTGCGGACGGAACTCACCCGCGCCCGCCCCGGCTGGGCGGTGCTGGGGGAGGAGGGCGGCGTCTCCGGCGCCGAGGAGTGGGAGTGGCGCTGGATCATCGACCCGCTCGACGGCACCACCAACTTCCTGCACGGCATCCCGCACTGGTGCATCTCGGTCGGCGTCGAGCGGCGCGTGGCGCCGGACCGGACGGAGATCGTGGCGGGCTGCATCTACAACCCCGCGGGGAACGAGCTCTTCTGGGCCGAGAAGGGCATGGGCGCCTTCCTCAACGACAAGCGGCTGCGCGTCTCCGGTCGTCGGGAGATGACGAACGCGCTGTTCGCGACCGGCATCCCCTTCGCGAAGGTCCAGAGGAAGGCGGAGTTCACGGCGACGCTCGCGCGGCTGATGCCGCAGGTGGCGGGCATCCGCCGCTTCGGCTCCGCGGCGCTCGACCTCGCCTGGGTGGCGGCCGGACGCTACGACGGGTACTGGGAGCTCGGCATCCATCCCTGGGACATGGCGGCCGGCATCATCCTTGTGCGGGAGGCCGGCGGCACGGTGACCGACCCCGAGGGCGGCGACACCTTCTTCGCCACGGGCGACATCGTGGCCGGCAACGCCCCGCTGCACCCGAAGCTGCGCGAGGCGGTGGCGGAGGGCATCCAGGCCGTGGCCGACCGCACGCGCGCGGCATCGTCCTGAGGCCCAGGCCCGCCGCGCGGGATTTCCAGATGGCACGGCCGTGCAATAGGCTGGCCGCGCGATGATGAATCCGGCCCTGCCCGCCCTTCTCCTGTTCGCCGCCGCGCTGCCCGGCGTCGCGGCCGCGCAGGCGCCAGCACCGCCCGCCGGGCTGGCCAGCCTGCCCGGCGGCGCGTGGCGCCTCGCCTTCGCGCCGGACTCGCCCGACCTGCCGCCCGGCGCGGCGCCGGGCCTCGCCGCGCTGGCCGGGCGTCTCTCCGCCATTCCGGCCGGGCGCGTGACGGTCGAGGCGCAGGCCTCGGGCCCCGCCGATGACGTCTCGGCCGCCCGGCGGCTCTCCCTCGCCCGGGCCCGCGCCGTGCGGGACGCACTCGTCGCTGCCGGTCTGCCCGCGACGCGCGTGGATGTCCGTGCGCTCGGCCGGACGGAGGAGGCGCTGGATGCCGCCGACGTCCTTCCCCCCGGCATGCCGGCCAGGACCGCCCGATGACCCGCCCGACCCTGTTCCTCTGGCGCATGCTCGCCTTCCTGGTGGGCGTCGGCGTGCTGTGCCTGCTGCTGGCCGGGGAGCTGGCTTCCGCCTTCGTGGCGAACCCGTTGCTCAACACCGTCATCCTGCTCGTCGCGCTGATGGGCATCGCCTGGAACCTGCGGCAGGTGATCACGCTGGCGGGCGAGGTGGAGTGGCTCGAGGCCTTCCGCGAGCCGCGGCCCGGCGCGCCCTCGCGCCCCGCCCCGAAGCTGCTGGCGCCGATGGCCTCCATGCTCTCCTCCCGCCGGTCGGAGCGGCTGTCGCTCTCGGCGACCGCGATGCGCTCCGTGCTGGACGGCATCGACGCGCGGCTTGACGAATCGCGGGAGCTGTCGCGCTACGCGACGGGGCTGCTGATCTTCCTCGGCCTGCTCGGCACCTTCTGGGGGCTTCTGCTCACCATCGGCTCCGTCTCCGAGGTGATCGGCAACATGTCGGTCGGCACGGGCGACGTGAACCAGCTCTTCAACCAGCTCAAGGCGGGCCTGGCCGAACCGCTGCGCGGCATGTCGGTGGCCTTCTCCTCCTCCCTCCTCGGCCTCGCGGGCGCGCTGGTGCTCGGCTTCCTCGACCTCACGGCCGGGCAGGCGCAGAACCGCTTCTACCGGGAGCTGGAGGACTGGCTTGCCGGCGTCACGCGGCTCTCCTCCGGCGCGCTCGGCGGCGGCGACGGCGAGGGCTCGATGCCCGCCTACGTCCAGGCCCTGCTGGAGCAGAGCGCCGAGAACATGGACGAGCTGCAGCGCGTCATGGCCCGGAACGAGGAGGGCCGCGCGACCGCCAACCAGGCGATGATGACGCTGACCGACCGGCTCTCGGTACTGGCGGACCAGATGCGGGCGACGCAGGTGCTGATGACGCGCATGGCCGAGAGCCAGCAGGCGATCGCCCCGGCCCTGCAGCGCCTGGCCGACGCGCAGGCGCATGGCGCGCTCGACGACGCGTCGCGCAACCACATCCGCAACCTCGAGCTCTACATGGCGAGGCTGCTGGAGGAGGTGACGCAGGGCCGCATGCAGGCGACGCAGGAGATCCGGAACGAGATCAAGGTCCTGGCGCGCACCATCGCGGCGCTGGCCGAAGAGCCGCCGCGCTAGGCCATGGCAGCCCAGGGCGGCAGGCGGCGGCGCGGCGGGGGGCTGGATGTCTGGCCGGGCTACGTGGACGCGCTGTCCACGCTGCTCATGGTCATCATCTTCGTGCTGCTGGTCTTCGTGCTGGCGCAGGGCTTCCTCTCCGTCGCGCTGTCCTCCCGCGACCGCGCGCTGGACCGGCTGAACCGGCAGGTCTCCGAGCTGTCGGAGCTGCTGGCGCTCGAACGCGGGCAGGCGGAGGAGCTGCGCGGCAACCTCTCCCGCACCGCCGAGGAGCTGTCCGCAGCGGCCACGATGCGCGACGCGCTGCAGCGCAGCCTGCTCGGCCTGCGGGAGGAGCGCGACCGGCTGGCGCAGGAGCGCGACGCCACGCGCGGCGAGCGCGACCGGCTGGCCGCGCGCATCGCCGACCTCGAGATCGCGGCGCGCGGCGGCACCGAGCGCGTCGCCGCGCTGGAGCAGCGCCTGGCCGAGGCGCTCGCGCGCGCCGAGGCGGTGGGCGGCGACGTCGCCCAGACAGCGCAGACGCTCGCCGATGCGCGCCGCCTCCTGGCCGCGGAGCGCGCGGCGCTGGAGGCCGCGCGGCGCGACCTCACCGCCGCCCAGGCGCAGGGTCAGGTGCTGACGCGGGAACTGGCCGAGGCGCGCACGCAGCAGCAGGCCACCGCGCGCGACCTCGCGGCCACCCAGGCGCAGGGTCAGGCGCTGACGCGGGAACTGGCCGAGGCGCGCACGCAGCAGCAGGCCACCGCGCGCGACCTCGCGGCCACCCAGGCGCAGGGACAGGCGCTGACCCGCGATCTGG
>DASQNQ010000363.1:0-10938 GCA_035644895.1 Acetobacteraceae bacterium
GGTCGGCGTGCTCCGCACCGTAAGGGCGTCGAATGCAGCGGCCGCGTCGATCACGACCGGGATGCCCGTCTGGGCGGTGAACTCGTCCCAAGGGGCCGGGTCGACGGGCTGGCCGAAGGGTGCCACGACGATCACCGCCGAGACGGCAAGGTCCGGGGCTGGGCCACCACGGCGCGCCATCAGGCGGGACAGCGCGGCGCGCACCCGGGCCGGCGTCAGGGACCAGTTCTCCTCGTCAACGTCCATGAAGCAGGGCGTCAGGCCGGCCGCCTGGGCCGCGTGCGCAGTGGCGACGAAGGTCCAGGCCGGCATGAGGCACAGCCCCTGCTTCATGGCCGCGGGCTTGTCCTCCAGGGCGGCGCGCAGCGCACAGACAATCCCGTCGGTGGCGGTGGAGACGGTGATGACGGTGGCGTCGAAGCGCTCGCCCAGCCGCCGTTCCAGCTCCGTGTTCAGCGGGCCCCAGTTCGCGTAGACGCGCGCCTCATCGATGCGCCGCAGGTAGGGCACCAGGGCGTCCGTTTCGGGCAGCTTCGGCCGTGCAACCGGAACCGGCCTGCGAACCAGAGGCAGCGCAACGGAAGGCGCGGGGGCTGGCCCGGTCGGCGTCGCCCGCGGCGGTGCGTCGATGGTGGAGAGGGCAAGGTCGGTCATGCTTGGTTGGCTCCTTGCCGGCCCGGCATCATGGGGCGGTCGGTAGGGCAGGGGCTCGGTCGGAACCCGGGTTCGGCAACGCCACGTCGAAGCTTTCGACGGGCAGGCCCGCGCACCAGCGCTGCCACATCGTCTGCAGGGCGACATCCATGCCGTCGAGCAGCCGTTCCGGGCTGACGAGGCGCTCCTCCACACGTGCGCGCAACTGGCTGCGCAGCGTCGAAAGCTCCTGCACCCGGTGGGCCCAAGACACCGCCTTCGCCACGTACTCGTCTTCTGAACCGGCGACGAACTCCCCGAGGCCGACCTGCGTCATCAGGGACGCTCCGGTGTTCTCGTGCAGCATCTTGCCCGAGAGGGTCAGGGTCGGAACGCCCATCCACAGCCCGAAGCAGGTCGTCGTTCCGCCGGCATAGGGAAAAGTGTCGAGCAGGACATCCGCCTCGTGGAACTGCGTCAAGTAGCTTTCCAGGTCGGTGTAGGGCCGCAGCAGGAGCCGATCCGTCGGGATGCCCTGCCCGGCAAACGCGGCGACCGCCTTTGCGCGCGACGGCGCGTCCGCCAGCGCGCCCACCAGCAACTGCGAGCCCGGCACGGCGTCGAGGATCCGGCTCCAGGTCCGGACGACGCGGTCGGTCATCTTGCTGAGGCGGTTGAAGCTGCCGAAGGTGATGATCCCGCCGGACAGCGCCGGCAGCGGAGAGACGGCGGGTTCGGTCCGGCGCGGATCGAAGACGGTCGAGACCGGCAAGCGGACCAGCTTCTCCGTCATCTGCCAGTCCACAACGCCGCGCGGCGCCACCGCATGATCGCAGAGGTAGTAGTCCATCCGTGACATGCCGGTCGTGCCCGGGTAGCCGATCCACGCAACCTGCAGCGGCGCGGGGCGGTGGGCGAAGACGCCGAGCCGGTAGTTGCCGGTGTAGCCAGTCAGGTTGAACAGGATGTCGACCCCATCCTCCCGGATCATGTCCGCTACGGCCGGGTCGTCGATGTCGCTGATCGTGGTCCAGCGAGTCGCCATGCCGCGGAAGCGCCGGGTCACGCTGTCCTCCTTATGGAGGGGCGTGCTGCTGTAGGCATGGATCTCGAAGCCGCGGCGCTTCAGTCCCTCCCAGGCGCGCTCAAGGAAGTGGGCGACGACGTGCCCGAACAGGTCGCCCGAGACGAAGCCGAGCCGCGGGCGGCGATCCGCATCGGCGGCACGCGGGACATGCACATGCGGAGTGATTCCGGCTTCCATGAGCCGGCCGGCCGCGAGGTGCTCGGCCAGCACCTCCTCGGGGGAAGGACGGGCCTGGTGCAGCAGGGCGAACAGCACGGCGCCGCGTGCATCCACATTGTTTGGATGCGTGTTCTCCGGGTCGAGCCGCAGTCCCTCGCGCAGGTTGCGTACGGCCTCCTCGGCGCGGCCCTGGTCGAGCAACTGCTTGCTGCGCGCGATGCGCAGCCGGAGGCTCGCCGGGTTGCGCTCGACGCCGCGCTGCAGGCATGCCTCCGCCTCCTCCGGCCGATCCTGTTGGCCGATGACGAGGGCAAGTTCCATGTACCCGTCATCGTGCGTGGGGTTGGCTCCGATGGCCCTCGCCAGGATGGGCTCGGCCTCGGCTGGCCGGCCCTGGCGCGCAAGGGCCCGGCCGAGCCCGATCAGGGCCGCGTACTCCCGCGGCGCCCCAGCCATGGCCTTCCGGAACAGCCCCTCCGCCTCGTCAGGCCGGTGCAGTTGCAGCATCAGGTCGCCGAGCGCGCAGAGTGAGCCCGTCTCGCCGGGCTTGAGTGCGACGGCCTTCCGGATCGCGGCCTCCGCCTCGCCGAGGCGGTTGAGGCGCGAGAGCACCAGGCTCAATCCGCAGAGCGCTGCATGCTCGACCGCCCTGATCTGGATCGCGCGGCGGTAGACCCCCTCCGCCTCGACATGCTGTCGGCGCGCCGTCAGGCAGACGCCGAGCAGCAGGTGGGCGGATCCGCAGTCCGGGTCGAGTTGGAGAACGTGCCTCGCCGCCTCCTCCGCCTGCGCGAGCCGCCCCTGGCGCTGCAAGAGGATCGCAAGGTTGAGCCGCAGGTTCACGGCGTCTGGGTCGGCGGCCAGGCCGGCGCGGTACGCATCCTCCGCCTCCACGAGGCGCTCCTGCGCGAGCAGCAGATTGCCGAGGTGGTTCCAGGCGCCGTCGCAGTCGCGCGAGGCCGCGACAGCCTTGCGGTAGTCTGCTTCCGCATCCGCAACCCGCCCCTCGGCCATCGCCCGATCCCCGCGGGCGAGGAGGCGCAGCGCCTTCTGGTGCATCGGCCCGCGCCGGCGCGGTGCAGAGGCGGGGCGCGTCGGTGCCGGCGGCGTCGGCTCGGCCGGCAGGAGCGCAGGCAGGGACAGGCTTCGTGCGGTGCCTTCATCCACCATGCGATGCATGCGCGCCAGCGTTGCCTCGTCCAGGCCCGCCGCCTGCGCCTGCGACACCAGTGCCCGCGCCGCGTCGAACATGTGCGCGCCGATGAGCGCCTCCTGGATGTTCAGCCAGCTTCCAGGCGCATCCGGCCGTGCCTTCAGTGCGGCCAGCAGAAGCGGGAAGGCATCATGCGGCTGGTTCCGGTCCAGGAGCAGGCGACCCAGCCGGGCGTTGGTTTCCCCATGCTCCGGATCGGTCAGCAGGGTTTCACGCAGGTCGGCCTCGGTCGCATCGGTGGCGGCTGTGGCGATGGTGGTGGTCATCGGCGGGCGCCCGCGGGGGCGCAGGAAGCCTGCCGGCTTCCGCGCGACGGGTGGCGCGGCTTGGCGTTCATCGACCCCTCCTGGGTGCAGATCCGCTTCGCGGGACCGTCTCAAGGTCCATCGAGACGGTTAAGGCGGTGTTACCCAGCATGTCCGGGGTCCTACGGACCATGATCGTGGCCGCGAGCGCATTCGCATCCCGCGTGGCCGCCGCAGGCGGTACGCCCGCACGCACACTGGACCGGATCATGCCGGGCCGCGGATGCCGGGCTGCCGGCCGACATTCGCCCGCTCCCTGGTTCAGTCCGCGAGCAGCGCGCACCGGTCCCGCCGGACCAGCGCATGGGCCAGCGCGATGGCCGGGCAGGTCCGCCCCGCGCCGCCGCCGCGCGAGGCTCGGATGACCACGCGGCTGCGCCTGGGCGCCACCTTCAAGCGGGAACGCCGTCCAGGAGGCGTGCCGGCGCGCGCGGACCGGGCAGCGTTCCGGCGTCGGGCCGGTGGGAGCGGCGGCGCAGCCGCTCGGCCAGCCAGGCGGGCGTAAGCCGCGTCAGCCCGTCCGCAGGGTTCGGGCTCGTGCCGGCCTCGGTCAGCGACAGGCCCGTCGCCGCGGCGGTGAGCACGGCGCCGAGGCGACGCGCGGCGTCGAGGCGCGTCGGAAGCAGGTAGGTCGCGCCCAGCGCGGCGAAGGCGCGCGCCAGGTCGCGTGCCTCGACCGCATCGAGCGCGGCGGGCATCACCATGACCACGTTGGCCCCTGTCGCAGCGACGAGTTCGACCACGAAGCGCGCCTGCTCCGGGTCGAAGGGGTCGATGCCGGGCGTGTCGATCAGCACCGGCATGCCGGGCTCGCGCCGGGCAAGCGCGGCACGCGCCGCCTCCGGCGTCGTCCCGTCCTCCAGCGAGGCGCCGAGCAGCCGGGTGAAGACCGCAAGCTGCTCGGCCGCGGCCGCGCGCTCGCCGTCGGCCGCAATCAGCATGGGCGGGCTGCCGCCGGACAGCACGCGGCGGGCGGCAAGCTTCGTGCAGGTCAGCGTCTTCCCCGCACCGGGCGGTCCGGTCAGCAGGAGCGGTCGCATGACGCCGTCCGGCAGCGGCGCGAAACGGAGCACCGTCTGCAGCGTGGCCTCGAGCGGGCCACTCGCCAGCCGGTCGGCGAGGGCGGGCGGCAGGTTGTGGAAGCGGAGCGCCGCACCCTCGGGGGTGGTGGCGAGCTGCGGCACGGCCTGCTGGCGGGCCGGCTCTGGCAGCTCGAGGCCGGCGACCAGCTCGACGCCGTCCTCGACCTGGCGCGAGGAGAGCAGCACCGCGTTCTCGCCCAGCTCCTCCTTCAGGCGCGCCATCGCCTCAGGCATCGTCGCGGCGCGCAGGACACGGATGTGCATGGCGCGTCAGATGCTCCCCATGGTGCGGATGTGTGCGCGGCTGTGGATCTCGGCCTGCGCGAAGACGGGCGTCGCCGGCCGCAGTCGCTCCACCACCGCGCGCACATGCGGCCTGATGCCCCCCGAGCACACCAGTGCCGGCGCGGCGCCCTGGGCGGCCGCATTGTCGAGCACGTCGCGCAGCTTGCGCGCGAACTCCGTCAGCCTGGACGGCGCCATGGCAAGCTGGCGCTCCTCCGGCGGGCCGACCAGCGCCTCGGCGAACGCGTCCTCCCATTCCGCGCTCATCGTCACGATGGGAACGTGGCCGACCGGCGTACGGATGCTGTCGGTCAGCTGGCGCGCCAAGCGCTGGCGCACCATGCCGAGGATGGTTGCCATACCCCGCGGCCCGCCGCCGGCGGTCGCCTCCTGGATGCCTTCCAGGATCGTCGGCAGGTCGCGGATGGAAACCCGCTCCGCGAGCAGCGCCTGCAGCACGCGCTGTACGGTGCCGATGCTGGCCTGGGCCGGGATGATGTCGGAGACCAGGCGTTTGTGCTCCTCGGGCAGGCCGTCGAGCAGCCGGCGCGTCTCGGCATGACTCAGCAGTTCCGCCATGTTCTCCCGCACCAGTTCGGTCAGGTGCGTGGTCAGCACGCCCGCCGCGTCCACCACGGTGCAGCCGCGCGCCAGCGCCTCCTCGCGGTAGCGCTCCTCGATCCAGAGCGCGGGCA
Organism: Acetobacteraceae bacterium; assembly: GCA_035644895.1. Classification (GTDB taxonomy): domain Bacteria; phylum Pseudomonadota; class Alphaproteobacteria; order Acetobacterales; family Acetobacteraceae; genus Falsiroseomonas. The sequence goes on from DASQNQ010000363.1 coordinate 5,460, forward strand.
GCCCGAAGGCGGGCTCCTGACAACGCTCGCCGGGCAGGGGAGCGGGGCCGCCGCTGCCGTCGATCGCCAGCAGCATGGGCGGTTTCAGCACGCCACGGCCGGCCTCGACCTCCTTCAGACGCACCAGGTAGTGGTCGGCCGGCAGGGTCAGGTTGTCCTGCACCCGCACGGCCGGCAGCACGAAGCCCATCTCCTGCGCGATCGCCTTGCGCAGCGCGCGGATCTGGTCCGTCAGGCGCGAGCTCTCGCCGGAGGCCAGCGAGAGGAGGCCGTAGCCCAGCTCCAGCCGGAGGACGTCCATGCGCAGCGCGTCGGCCGGCGTCTCCTCGGCCGGTGGTGCGTCGAGGGCGGGTGCCAAGTCGAGCGCGGCCTTCACCTTCGCCTCCCCCCGTCGCATCCAGGCCACGCCGCCTGCAAGGCCCGCAAGCCCGAGGAAGGGCAGCATGGGCATGCCGGGCATGAGGGCCAGCAGCACCGAGCCGCCGGCTGCGACCGCAAGCGGCTTCGGGCTGGTCGCGAGCTGCGCAACCATCAGCTGGTCCGCGCGTCCCTCGGATCCGGCCTTCGTGACCACGATGCCGGCCGCGACCGAGACGAGCAGCGCCGGGATCTGGCTGACCAGCCCGTCGCCCACCGTCAGGATGGAGAAGGTCTGGGCCGCGTCGGAGAGCGACATGCCGTGCCGGCCTAGCCCGATGGCAAGCCCGCCGAGCAGGTTGACTGCCGTGACGATGAGGCCCGCAATGGCGTCGCCGCGAACGAACTTCGCCGCACCGTCCATCGCGCCAAAGAAGCCGCTTTCCTCTTCCAGCTCCTTGCGGCGGCGCTTCGCCTCCGTCTCGTCGATCAGGCCGGCTGAGAGATCGGCGTCGATCGCCATCTGCTTGCCCGGCATCGCGTCCAGGCTGAAGCGCGCCGCGACCTCCGCGATCCGGCCCGAGCCCTTCGTCACGACCATGAAGTTGACGACGAGCAGGATGGAGAACACCACCAGGCCTACCAGCACGTCGCCGCCCATCAGGAAGCCGCCGAAGGCGGACACCACGTGGCCGGCCGCCTGCGGACCCTCGTGCCCATGGGTCAGGATGACGCGGGTCGTCGCGATGTTGAGCGCGAGGCGCAGCAGGGTGGTCAGCAGCAGCACGGTGGGGAAGGCCGTGAAGTCCAGCGGACGCTGCAGGAACAGCGCCACCATCAGCACCAGGACCGAGGAGGTGATGGAGATCGCGAGGCCGGCATCCAGCAGGACGACCGGCAGCGGCACCAGCATGACCGTCAGCAGCGCGATCACGCCGACGGCGAGAAGGACGTCGCCGCCCGGTCGCGCCGCGTTCAGCCAGCCCGGCATCCTGCCGGCGGTGGCGGGGAATGACATGCCCTACTCCGCTGTGCCGTAGCCGGGTGCCGCGGGCACGGGAAGTCCCATGGCCCGGTACTCCTGGATCTTGTTCCTCAGGGCACGGATGGAGATGCCGAGGATCTCGGCCGCGCGGGTCCGGTTGCCCAGGCAGTGGGCGAGGGTGCCGATCACGAGGTCGCGCTCCACTTCCTCGACCTTCCGACCGACCAGCCCATCCACGCTTCCGGGCATCGCCGCCGGGCAAGGCCGGGCGGGGGCGAGCTCGATCGCCTCCGGCCCGATCTCCGCGCCGTCCGCCAGCAGCACGGCCCGATGGATGGCGTTCTCCAGCTCCCGGACATTGCCGGGCCAGGCATGCGCCTGCAGCGACCGGCGCGCGGCGTCGGAGAAGGGGCGGCGGGGCACGCCGTTCGCGTCCGCGTAGCGGCGCGCGAAGTGCTCAGCCAGGGGAAGTATGTCCTCCACCCGGTCGCGCAACGGCGGCAGGCGCAGCCGCACGACGTCGAGGCGGAAGTACAGGTCCTCGCGGAAGCGACCGGACTTCACCTCGGCCGCCAGGTCGCGGTTGGTGGCGGCCAGGATGCGGACATCGACGCGCGTCGGGCGCGTCGCGCCCAGCCGGTCGATTTCCCGCTCCTGGATCGCGCGCAGCAGCTTGGCCTGCAGGCGCGGGTCCATCTCCCCGATCTCGTCGAGCAGCAGCGTGCCCCCCTCGGCCTGCTCGAACTTGCCCTTGCGCGCGGCGACTGCGCCACTGAAGGCACCCTTCTCGTGGCCGAACAGCTCGGACTCCAGCAGCGCTTCGGGAAGCGCCGCGCAGTTCACCGCGACGAAGGGCCCCTTGGCGCGGCGCGAGAGCGCGTGCAGATGCCGCGCGAGCACTTCCTTGCCCGTCCCGCTCTCCCCGGTGATCAGAACGCTCGCCTCGGCTTTCGCCACCTGGGCGGCGCGCGCCAGCACCTGCACCATGCCGGACGCGCGTGCCACCGGCGCTTCCGGCCCCTTGCCGGACGCGGCCTCCAGCATCGCGGCGACGAGGTCGGCGTCGGGCGGCAGCGGCAGGTACTCCCGCGCGCCGGCGCGGATGGCGGCCACCGCGTCTCGCGCCGCCTCCTCCGGACCGCAGGCCACGACGGGACAGGCGATCCGCTCCGCATCCATCGAACGCATGAGCCAGCCCACATCCTGCGACACGTCGCAGAGGACGAGGTCCGCACCCTCGCCGCGCAGCCGCGCAAGGGCGGGGGTCACGCCGTCCGCCTGCATGATGGACGCCCCGCGCGCTTGCGCCATGCGCGCGGCAAGGCCCAGCGGGCCCTCGAGCGGCCCGACAATGAGCACGCGGGCCATGTCATCACCCGACCCGGTCTGCCTTGACGATCTCGGTCATGGTGATGCCCAGGCGGTTCTCGCCCACCATCACCACCTCCCCGCGCGCGACGAGGCGGTTGTTCACGTAGATGTCCACCGCCTCGCCCAGCTTGCGGTCCAGCTCCACGACTGCGCCGCGGCCGAGCTTCAGGAGCTGCGAGACCTGCATCGTCGCGCGGCCGAGCACGGCGCTGACCTGCACCGGGATGTCGTAGACGGCCCCGAGCTCGCCGGCGGCGCTCCGCCGCTGCGGCTCGCCGTCCTGCGTCGCTGGGGAGGTTTCCGTCAGATCGGGGAAGCCCATCAGCTCGTTCTGGTCGCTCATCTGGTCCTGCTCCTCAGGAGAGGCCGAGGGCGGCGAACGCCCCGGCGATTGCATTGCGCGCGGCGTCGGCCCGGTGTTCGGCACGGCCGCCGCGCCAGGTGGCCACCGTGTCACCGGGGGCGACCGCCTCGTCGGCGAGAACCTCGACGCGGGCCTCCCGCGCGAAGCGCGCGGCGATGGCCGGTGCCAGGACGGGCGCGACGCGGAGTGTCACCACGGGCTCCTCGGAGAGCGCGGGGAGAAGCGCCTCCGCGAAGCGCAGCGCCTCCTCGGCGGCGAAGCGGGGGGAAAGGCTTGGAAGGGTCGCCAGCAGCGCGGCGATGCAGGCCTCGCCCATGGCGAGCGCCGACTGCTCGGCAACGTCCCGCGCGGCCCTGTCCGCCTCGGCCAGCGCGGCGAGCGTCGCATCCAGGACCGCCGCGGCATGCGCCTCGATGGAGGCCTGCGCCGCCGCGTGGCCCTCGGCATGGCCCTGGGCGTAGCCGCCGCGCCAGGCCTCGTCGAGAAGGCCGGGCAGGGGATCGGGCTCGGGCTCGACCTCGGGCTCGGGCGCCGGCGGGTCGAGATCCGCGAAGAGATAGGCCGCCGACCGCCGGCCCACCGCCGCGGACCGCGCGGCCTCGAAGGCGGAGGGGTCCTGCAGGAGAAGGGCGCTCAATACACCATCTCCTCGTTGGCCGTGTCGCTGATGCGGATCTGGCCCATGGAGGCGAGGTCCTTGGCCGTCGCGACGATGGCGGCCTGCGCCTCCTCGACGTCGCGCAGCCGCACGGGGCCGAGCGACATCATGTCGTCGCGCAGCAGCCGCCCGGCGCGTTCGCTCATGCCCCTCAGGAACAGCTCGCGCATCGCCTCGGATGCGCCCTTGAGTGCGACCACGAGGCGGTCCTTCTCGACCGCGCGCGTCAGCACCTGGATGCTCTGCGTGTCGAGGCGCTTCAGGTCGTCGAAGGTGAACATCAGCTCGCGGATGCGGGCTGCGCTGTCCGCCGCGCGCTCCTCGAGCGCCGACATGAGGCGGGACTCGGCCGTCCGGTCGAGGTTGTTGAAGATCTCGGCCATGAGCTCGTGGCTGTCGCGCCGCGCCGTGCGGGCCAGGTTCGACATGAACTCCATGCGCAGCGTGCGCTCGATGCCCTCCAGCGCCTCGGGCTGCGGCGCCTCCATGCGCAGCATGCGCATCACCACCTCGAGGGCGAAGCTGTCCGGCAGCATGGAGAGGACGCGCGCCGCGTGGTCCGACTTGATCTTGGAGAGCACGACGGCGACGGTCTGCGGGTACTCGTTCTTCAGGTAGTTCGCCAGCATCGCCTCGTTGACGTTGCCGAGCTTGTCCCACATCGTCCGGCCCGCCGGGCCGCGCAGCTCCTCCATGATCTGGGCCACGCGCTCGGGCGGCAGCGTCTTGGACAGCAGGCGCTCCGTCGTGTCCCAGCCGCCGACCAGCGCGCCGGCCTGGCCCATGCGCTCGGCGAATTCCCTGACCAGCGCCTCGACCATCTCCGAGCTGACGGTGCCGAGTTCGGCCATCGCCTCCGAGAGGTCGCGCACCTCGTCATCGGCCATCTTCTCGAGCAGCTTGGCCGCCCGCTGCTCGCCCATGGCCAGCATCAGCACGGCGGCCTTCTGCGCGCCCGCCAGCTTGGCGGGACGCTCGGGCGGCAGCAGGGCGGCGAGTTCGGCCGATTCACTCACGGGCGGGCCTCCTCATGCGAGAGCCAGTTGCGCACGACGCCGAGCGCCTCGTCCGGGTGCGCGTCCACGAGGTCGCCGAGCGCCTTGACGGAGGAGGCGCGGAGCTGACCGTCGATGTTCGCCATGCTGATGAACGCGTCCTCCTGTCCGGCGGGGAGGGCCGGCAGGCTCTCGCCGGCGGGCAGCAGGGCGGGGTCGCTGCGGGGGACGATGCTTGCGGCAATCTTGCTCGCTAAGGGCCGCCCGATCAGGAAGAGCGCCGCCAGCGCGACGAGCGCGGTCAGCAGCGTCTCCACCAGGCGCGTCATGGATGCTGGCGTGACGAAGGACATCAGCCCGCCGGAGGACGCCTCCGGCCCCGGGTTCGGCTCGACGAAGGGCATGGAGACGACCTCCACGCGGTCGCCGCGCCGCTCGTCGTAGCCGACGGCGCCGCGGACGAGCGTCGCGATGCGCGCCAGCTCCTCAGCCGTCCGCTCCCGCATGCGGGGGGCGCCGCCTCCGGGCGGGACCTCGGACACGCCGTCCACCAGGACGGCGATGGAGACGCGGCGCAGCGTCGGGTGCTCGCGGGTCGTGCTGCGCGTGGTGCGGCCGATCTCGAAGTTGGTGGTCTCCTCCTGGCGGCTCTCGGAGGACTGGTTGCCGCCCTGGGCCTGCGCCGGCGCGCCGGGCAGCTGGTTGGCGACGGAGACGTTCGGCGCCTCGCCGTTGCGGTTGCTTTCGTT
>DASQNQ010000364.1:0-7750 GCA_035644895.1 Acetobacteraceae bacterium
CTCGACGGTTTGCACCGCGAGGGCCGGTACCGCGTGTTTGCGGAGCTGGAGCGTCGTGCGGGGCTGTTCCCGCGCGCGCTGCACCACCGGCCTGGCGGGGTGCGGGAGGTGGTGGTGTGGTGCTCGAACGACTACCTCGGCATGGGGCAGCACCCCGCCGTGCTGGCGGCCGTGCACGAGGCGGTGGAGCGCTGCGGGGCGGGGGCGGGTGGGACGCGCAACATCGCCGGCACGAACCGCTACCACGTGGCGCTCGAGGCGGAGCTGGCCGGCCTTCACGGCAAGGAGGCGGCGCTGCTCTTCAACTCGGGCTACATGTCGAACTGGGCGACGCTCTCGACCATCGCCGCCCGCCTGCCCGGCTGCGTGGTGCTGTCGGACGCGGGCAACCACGCCTCGATGATCGAGGGCATCCGCCACAGCCGGGCCGAGCGGGTGGTGTTCGCCCACAACGACGTCGCCGACCTGCGCGAGAAGCTGGCCGCGGTGGGGCCGGGGCGGCCGAAGATCGTGGCCTTCGAGAGCGTCTACTCGATGAGCGGCGACGTCGCACCCATCGCCGAGATCTGCGACGCGGCCGAGGCGCACGGGGCCATGACCTACCTCGACGAGGTGCACGCGGTCGGCCTCTACGGGCCAACGGGCGGCGGCATCTCCGAGCGGGACGGCGTGGCGCACCGGCTGACCGTCATCGAGGGCACGCTCGGCAAGGCCTTCGGCAACATGGGCGGCTACATCACGGGCTCGGCGGCGCTCTGCGACTTCGTGCGCTCCTTCGCCTCGGGCTTCATCTTCACCACCGCGCTGCCCCCGCACGTCGCCGCCGGCGCCGCCGCCGCCATCCGCCACCTGCGGGAGAGCGGGGCGGAGCGGGCGGCCATGCACGCCAACGTCGCCCGCCTCCGCGCGGCGCTGGATGCGGCCGGCGTGCCGCACCTGGCCAACCCGTCCCACATCGTGCCCGTGATGGTGGGCGACCCGGTGGCCTGCAAGGCCATCTCCGACCGCCTGCTCGACCAGCACGCCATCTACGTCCAGCCGATCAACTACCCCACCGTGCCGCGCGGCACCGAACGCCTCCGCCTCACCCCCTCCCCACTCCACACGGAAGCCGACATCGGCCACCTCGTCGGCGCGCTGTCGGGCATCTGGGCCGAGTTCGCGCTCAAGAGGGCCGCATGAGGGACGCCGGACCGGCTGCGCGCCTGTTGCGCCGGCCGTGGCACCCGGTCTAGTTGCCGCGCAGGCCTCCAGGAGTAGCGATGCAAAGGCAGGAGTCGGCGTCGCTACCGGACGCGCCCGCCATGCGGCACCGCCGGTTCGGCGCCCTCGACGCGCTGCTCGTCGCCTCGGCGGTCGTGCCGGCGCTGCTGTTCGGGCTTGTTGCAACCTATGACCGCGCCCAGTCGCTCCGCGCGGTGGAGCGCGACCTGCTCGCGACGCTCGATACGCTGCACGGCCATGCCGCGAAGGTCCTGCAGTTCCAGACCCTCGTGCTCGGCGCCGTGGACGAGCGGCTGCGCGGCCATTCGGCGGCCGGGCTCCAAGCCGACCCCACGCCGCTGCATGCCCATCTCCGCGCCCTGCAGCTTCATGCGGGGGAGGCGCTGGGCATCGTCGTCTTCGGGCCGGATGGCCGGCCGCTGGCCGACTCCGAGCGTCCGAGGCCGCCGCGGGAGGTCGACGTCACGGACCGGGACTACTTCCGCTGGCACCGCGAGCATGACGGCGCCGTGCCCTTCGTCGCCGCGCCCGTGCGCAGCCGGGCCGCGGGCGGCGCAGCCACCTTCTTCGTGACGAAGCGGTGGTCGATCGCCCCGGACGGGCGCTTCGGCGGCGTGGTCGCGGCCGGGCTGCGCCAGGCCACCTTCATCGATTACTGGCAGGGTGCGGCGCCCGCCCCCGACTCCCTCGTGGTCCTGTTCCGGGATGACGGCACCATCCTGGCGCGCCGCCCGCCCGTCGATCCCGACCAGGGCCTGCGGATCGAGCCCCATGCGCCGCTGGCCATCGCGGTCACGGAGGGCCGGGAGCGCCAGGTGGTCGAGGGCACCTCGCCGCTCGACGGTACAGAGCGGCTCTTCGCCTACCGCCGGATCGAGCGCTTTCCCTCGGTCTACATCGCCCACGGCGTGTCCACCACGGCGGCGCTCGGGCCCTGGCGCCGGCGCATGGCGGTCTACGGCACCTTCGCCGCTGCCGTCAGCCTGGCCCTGTCCTGGCTGGCGGTGCTGGCCCGGCGCCGGGCGCGGGCGCTCGCCGCGGAAGTGCGGGAGCGCAGCCGGGCCGAGTGGGAGGTGCGGGAGCTGAACCAGGGGCTCGAACGCCGCATCACCGAGCGCACCGCCGAGATCCGGGCCGGCGAGGCACGCGTGCGGCTGCTGGCGCGGGAGGTGGACCACCGCGCCAAGAACGCGCTGGCCGTCGTGCAGGCGGCGCTGCGCCTGACGCCGCGCGACGACGTGACGAGCTTCGCCCAGGCGGTGGAGGGCCGCGTCTCCGCCCTCGCGCGCGCGCAGACGCTGCTCTCCGCCGACCGCTGGCGCGGGGCGAGCCTCCAGGGGCTGCTGGAGGGCGAGCTGGCGCCCTTCCTCGTGGCGGAGGGCGGGACGGAGGCGCGGCCCCAGGCGGTGCTGCACGGCCCCTCCGTGCTGCTGCCCGCCGCCGCGGCGCAGCCGCTTGCGATGGCGATCCACGAGCTTGCGACCAACGCGCTCAAGTACGGCGCGCTCTCCACCGCGTCCGGCCGGGTGGAGGTCACCTGGCGACTGGTGGGGGAGGCGGGAGCCATCCTGACGCTGAGCTGGGCGGAGGCGGGCGGCCCGCCGCTGGAGGGGCCGCCGGAGCGCCGCGGCTTCGGCTCCCGCGTGCTTGCCTCCGTCGTCCGCGGGCAGCTTGGCGGGACGCTCGCGCTGCACTGGGGCCAGGGCGGCCTGGTCTGCGACATCGAGCTGCCGCTCGCGCGGTTCGAGGGTGTCGAGATCCCCGCCGGCCCGGGGGGCGAGGCGCCGCCGCGCACGGTGGCGGGCTGACGGGATCAGGTCACCGGGCCGGGGTTGAACAGGGTGAGGGCGTTGTGCAGGCCCCAGCGGTCCGACCAGGTCTGCTTCCTGCCGCTGGCGACGTCGAGGATCAGGTGGAACAGCTCCCACCCCACCTGCTCGATCGTGGCCTCGCCGGTCGCGATGCGGCCGGCGTCGATGTCCATCAGGTCGTGCCACCGCTCCGACAGCGCGCGGCGGGTCGCCATCTTGATGACCGGCGCGGCCTCCAGCCCGTAGGGCGTGCCGCGGCCGGTGGTGAAGACCTGCAAGGTCATGCCGGAGGCGAGCTGCAGCGTGCCGCAGATGAAGTCCGAGGCAGGCGTCGCCGCGAAGATCAGCCCGCGCCGGTCCACCCGCTCACCGGGCGCGAGCACGCCCGCGATGGCGCTGGTGCCCGACTTCGCGACCGAGCCGAGCGCCTTCTCGACGATGTTGGCCAGGCCCCCGCGCTTGTTGCCCGGCGTGGTGTTGGCGCTGCGGTCGCTCTCGCCCGCGCCGAGGTAGTCGTCGTACCAGGCCATCTCCCGCACCAGGGCGCGCGCCACCTCCGCGTCCGCCGCGCGCGGCGTCAGCAGGTGGATGGCGTCCCGCACCTCCGTCACCTCGGAGAACATGACGGTCGCACCCGCGCGCACCAGCAGGTCGGCGCAGAAGCCGACGGCCGGGTTGGCGGTGACGCCCGAGAAGGCGTCCGAGCCGCCGCACTGCGTCCCGACCACGAGGTCGGAGGCCGGGCAGGTGGTGCGCGTCCGGCGGTTCAGCACCTCGAGCCGCGCCTCCGCCATCGCCAGGATGGAGGCGAGCATGTCGCCGAAGCCCGCATGTCCCTCGTCCTGCAGGCGGACGATGCTGTCGGTGTTGCCGGGGCCGGGGGCGGGGCGGCCATCCTCCAGGATCCACTCGGGGAACATCTTCTCGCAGCCGAGGCCGACCACCATCGGCGCGCCGCCGAAATTCGGGTTGCGGGCGATGTTGCGCAGCGTGCGCACCGGCACCGCGGCGCCCGGCGCGTTGATCGCGACGCCGCAGCCATAGCCATGCGTCAGCGCCACCACCCCGTCCACGTTCGGGTAGCGCGGCAGCAGCCTCTCGCGGATCAGCTTCGCCGCGTGCTCCACCACGCCGGCCACGCACTGCACGGAGGTGGAGATGCCGAGGAGGTTCCGCGTGCCCACCGAACCATCCGGGTTGCGGTAGCCCTCGAAGGTGTAGCCGCGCAGCGGCGGAGGCGCGGATGGCGTGGCGGTGGCCAGCTTCAGGTCGGCGAGGGAGGGCGCGGCGGGCAGGCGGACGAGGCTCTCCTCCACCCAGGACCCGCGCGGGATGGCGCGCGACGCGGTGCCGATCACCTGGCCGTAGCGCCGGATCGGCGCGCCCTCCTCCACATCGGCGAGGCTCACCTTGTGGCCCTGCGGCACGCGCTCCCGCAGCGTCAGGCCGTCCGGGAACACGCTGCCCGCCGGCAGCCCGCCCGCGTTGACGACGATCGCGACGTTGTCGTCCCGGTGGACCCGGATGTGGCGGGGGGTGTCCGTCAGCGTGGCGCTCATGGTGGCGCTGATAGCGCAGGCGGGCCGCCCCGTCAGCCGCCGCCCGCCATCCCGTCACCCGCCATCCGGGCGATGGTCCGGGTCGTGGAGTGGCCCTCGTGGAAATCCAGGGCAACGACCCGCCCGCCGCGGGCCTGCACGACATCGGCGCCCACGATGCTGGCCGGGTCGTAGTCGCCGCCCTTCACCAGCACGTCGGGCTGCAGCTGCTCGATCAGGCGGAGCGGCGTGTCCTCCCCGAAGCCCACAACGAAGTCCACCGCGGCGAGGCCGGCCAGCACCTCCGCCCGGTCCTCGAAGCGGTTGACCGGCCGCGCCGGGCCCTTGAGCCGCGCGACCGAGGCGTCCTCGTTCAGCCCGACGACGAGCACGTCCCCCAGCCGCCGCGCGGCCTGCAGCATGCGCACATGGCCGGGATGGAGGATGTCGAAGCAGCCATTGGTGAAGACGACCCGCCGGCCCTGCCTGCGCTCGGGTGCCAGGTGCTGCGCGAGCACCGCGGCATCCGACACCTTGCGCGTCGGGGCCGCGCCGGCGTGCCGCTGCATGTCGGCTGCCGTCACGACGTAGGTGCCCGCATGCGACACCGCGATGTTCGCCGCGAGGTTCGCCTCGACCACCGCGCCGCGCATGTCGCGACCGCGTGCGAGGGCGACGCCGAGCGCCGCGATCACGGTGTCCCCGGCGCCGGAGACGTCGAACACCTCCTGCGCCACCGTCGGCACATGCACCTCGTCGCCCTCGGCGCCGACCAGCAGCATGCCCTCGGCGCCGAGCGTGACGACCAGGTGGCGGAGGCCCAGCTCCCGCACCGCGGCGTGGGCGCGGCGAAGGATCGCGGCGCGGTCCGGCGCCTCGCCGAACAGCAGCCGGAACTCCCGCTTGTTGGGCTTGAGGAGGAAGGCGCCCGCATACTTCGCGGCCGGCGCGGCCTTCGGATCCACCAGCGTGCGGACCCCCGCCTCCCGCGCGCGGCGCAGCAGGCCGGCGATGCCCGCAAGGCAGCCCTTCGCGTAGTCCGACAGGATCACGATGTCGGCCTGCGGCAGCAGCTCGGCGAAGCGGGCCTCGAGCCGCGCGCAGGCCTCCGCGGGCACCGGGGCGTCGTGGTCGAAGCGGACGATCTGCTGCGCCCCGGCAACCAGGCGCGTCTTCTGCGTCGTGGCGCCGCCCGGCCAGGCGATGATCTCCGCCTGGACGTCGTAGCGGGCCAGCGCCGCGGCCAGCGCCTCGCGCGCCGGATCGGCACCGGCCACCGACAGCAGCGTGCAGCGGACGCCCATGGCCGCGACGTTCGCGGCGACATTCGCCGCGCCGCCCGGCCGCAGGTCCTCCCGCAGCGTGCGCAGCACCGGCACCGGTGCCTCGGGCGAGATGCGGGTCACGTCGCCGAACAGGTAGCGGTCGAGCATCACGTCGCCCACGACGAGCACGCGCGGCTCCGCCCCCTCCGTCTCGCTCGGCGCCATTCCTGAGATCCCTTCTGGCGGCGCCCCTCTAGACCATCGCGGGCCCGCTGGAAATCACAGGCCGCCGCGGCGTCACGGCTCCCACTCGCCGATGCCCCGCCATGCGTGCGACAGCGAGGAGGGGTGGAATTGCTCCTGGTCGTCGGCGGCCCTGATGCGGCCCGCGCCCCAGGCCTCCACCACCTGGTCGAACACCCGGGCCATCCCGGCCGGCCCGGCCACCCCATGCGCCTCGCGGCCGAGGGCGCGGGCGGCCTCCCGGTTGCGGCCGAGGACCGCGCCGTCGAGGGCAAGGGCGACCGCCTGCCGGCCGATCTCGGCAATCCGCGCCTCCTTCTCCGCGGGCGTGAGGCGGGCGGGCCGCGGGCGCCGCCGGCGCGCAGGCTGGGGTGTCCGGCCGGGCTGTCTCATGCTGCTGCGCTTCCTCCGTGATCCGGCACGCGGCGGCAACGCGCCGCGCCGCAGCCCGGTGCCCGGGGCTGCCACCGGGGCTGCCCCACTGGGGCTGCCCCACTGGGGCTGGACGGCCGGAATGCCAGGGTGCCACGCTGGCCGCAACGACGGCGGGTTTGCAATGGGGGGATGCAGCCGTCGGGCCGGCAGGCGCCCGGCCCTGCCGCGCCAGGGAGGGGTTCCGATGGACCACGCCGCATCCGGAGGCCAGACGACCGTCCGCCAGGCGACGCTCGGCCTGCTGCGCGGCCTCGGCATGACGACCGTCTTCGGCAACCCGGGCTCGACCGAGCTCGGCTTCCTCGACCGCTGGCCCGCGGACTTCACCTACATCCTCGGCCTGCAGGAGGCCTCCGTCCTGGGCATGGCGGATGGATGGGCGCGGGCCACGGGGCGCGCGGCCTTCGTCAACCTGCACTCCGCCGCGGGCGTCGGCCATGCGCTCGGCAACCTGTTCACGGCCTACCGGAACCAGGCGCCGATGGTGGTGACGGCGGGGCAGCAGACCCGCTCGCTCCTGCCCAACCTTCCCTTCCTCGGCGCGGCCGAGGCGGCGTCCTTCCCGAAGCCGTACGTGAAGTGGAGCATCGAGCCCGCGCGGGCGGAGGACGTGCCCGCCGCGATCGCCCAGGCGCACCGGATCGCGATGCAGCGCCCCTTCGGCCCGACCTTCGTCTCGGTGCCGGCCGATGACTGGGCTGCCCCGTGCCGGCCGGTCGCAACGCGGCTGCAGTTCGCGGACCCCAGCCCCGACCCCGCCGCGATCGAGGAGGTCGCGCGCCTGATCGCCGCGTCGCGCCGCCCGGTCATCGTCTCCGGCGCCGAGGCCGACGCCGAGGGAGCCGGGGACGACCTCGTCGCGCTCGCCGAGCGGCTTGGAGCGCCGGTCTGGACCGCGCCCTTCGCCGCGCGGCTGGCCTTCCCGGAGAACCACCCGCTGCACGCCGGCCACCTGGCCGCCTCGCCCGAAGCCGTGTCCGATGCGCTGGTCCGGCACGACCTCGTGCTCGTCATCGGCGCGCCCGTCTTCACCTTCCACGTCGCGGGCCACTGCGCACTGTTCCACGGCGGCATCCCGGTGGTGCAGATCACCACCGATGCGGAGGCGGCGGCCTCGGCGCCGGTCGGGACGGCGGTGCTCGGCGCGCTGCGCCACGCCCTGCCGGCGCTGGCGCGGCGCGTTCCGGACCGCGGCCTTGCCCTTCGCGCGCCGCGCGCACGCCCGGCGCCGCCG
>DASQNQ010000365.1:0-8787 GCA_035644895.1 Acetobacteraceae bacterium
CCGCCCGCGCCCGCGCGGTTGTCGATCACGACCGGCTGGCCGAGCGCTGCCTGCAAACCGGGCTGGATGATGCGCACGGCGGCATCGGAGGCCCCGCCCGGCGGCCAGCCGAGCACGAGGCGCACCGGCCGGTTCGGGGACCAGTCCTGGGCGAGGGCGGGGCCAAGGGGGGGGACGGAAAGCGCGCCGGCGGCCAGGCCGGCGAGGAGGGTGCGTCGCTGCATGCCCCGGCACGATCCAAGGATCGTGCCAAAGGGCGGTTACTGCGCGTTCGCGCTCGCCTCGGAGCGCGTCGTGCCGACGCGGCTCGCGAGCGCCGCGGCCATGAACTCGTCGAGTTCCCCGTCCAGCACGGCGGCTGGGTTCCCCTTCTCGACGCCCGTCCGCAGATCCTTCACCAGCTGGTAGGGCTGCAGGACGTAGGAGCGGATCTGGTGGCCCCAGCCGATGTCGGTCTTGCCGGCCTCGGTCGCGGCCGAGATCGCCTCGCGCTTCTGCAGCTCCAGCTCGTAGAGCCGCGCCTTCAGCATGTTCATGGCGATGTCGCGGTTGCGGTGCTGCGAGCGGTCCTGGGTCGAGGCCACGACGATGCCGGTCGGGATGTGCGTGAAGCGCACGCCCGATTCCGTCTTGTTCACGTGCTGGCCGCCGGCGCCGGAGGCGCGGAAGGTGTCGGTCCGCAGGTCGGCCGGGTTGATGCTCACCTCGATCCGGTCGTCCACCACCGGGTAGACATACACGCTGGCGAAGGAGGTCTGCCGACGCGCCGCCGCGTCGAAGGGCGAGATGCGGACCAGCCGGTGAACGCCGCTCTCGGTCTTCAGCCAGCCATAGGCGTTCGGGCCGCTCACCTGGATGGTGGCGGACTTCAGCCCGGCCTGCTCGCCGGCCGACTCCTCGGTCAGCGTCACCTTGTAGCCGTGGGCCTCGGCCCAGCGCGTGTACATGCGCAGCAGCATCTCGGCCCAGTCCTGGGCCTCCGTGCCGCCGGCGCCGGCGTTGACCTCCAGGTAGGCGTCGTTCGCGTCCGCCTCGCCCGAGAGCAGGCTTTCGATCTCGCGGCGCTTGGCCTCCTCGGCGAAGCGCCGAAGGTCGGCGACGGCGGCGTCGGCGGTCGAGGCATCGCCCTCGGCCTCGGCCAGCTCGATCAGCTCGACCGCGTCGGCCACGTCGCGCTCCAGCCGCTGCACGCCCTCGACCTGGGCCGCGAGGCGGTTCCTCTCCCGCATCACGGCCTGGGCCTCGGCGGCCTTGTTCCAGATCTCCGGGTCCTCGGCGCGGGCGTTCAGCTCAGCCAGCCGGGTCACGGCGGCCTCCCAGTCGAGGTGGCGCCGCAGCAGGGCGACGCTGTCCGCGATCTGCGTTCTCAGGCTCTCGGCATCTGCGCGCATGGGGGGCTGCTAGTAGAGCCCTCCCAACCCGCTGTCGAGGCCGGCCGCCGCCCCGCCGCTGGCCGACGCCGCGGCGAGCGGGTCGGTGGGCGGCTGCGCCCCGTTCTCCGTGCCGGGCTTGAACGGCTCCAGGATGGACTGGCCGTTCTCGAGTTGCACGCGCACCAGCGCGACGCCGGGCGGCGCGCGGAACGGCACGGGCGGGCTGCCGCGCAGCGCCGAGGCCATCACGTCGCGGAAGATGGGCGTCGCGTTCTGCCCGCCCGTCTCCCCCTGGCCGAGGGAGCGCGGCTCGTCGAAGCCGAGCCACACCGCCACCACCAGGTCCGGGGTGAAGCCCACGAACCAGTTGTCCATGTAGTCGTTCGTCGTGCCCGTCTTGCCCGCCACGGGCCGCCCAAGGCCCTGGCCAGCCCGCGTGCCGGTGCCGCGCTGCACCACGCCCTGCAGCAGGCTCACCATCTGGAAGGCCGAGACGGGGTCCGTCACCTGCCGCCGCTCCCCCGTCAGCTCCGGTGGGCCGCCAAGGGGGCCAACCGAGGGATCCTCGGCCTCGCAGCCCTCGCAGCGCCGCGGGTCGGAGCGCCAGATGACGCGCCCCTGCCGGTCCTGCACCGTGTCGATCAGCGTCGGCGTCACCTGCCGCCCGCCATTGACGAAGGACGCGTAGGCCGCCGCCTGGCGGATCACCGTCGTCTCCCCGGCGCCGAGCGACATGGAGAGCAGCCGCGGCATGTTCGGGATGACGCCGAAGCGCGCCGCCGTCTCGGCCACCGCGCCGATGCCGACCTGCTGCGCGACGCGGATGGTGACCAGGTTCAGCGACTGCTCCATCGCCTGGCGCATGGTGACCCAGCCGCGCGGATTGCCGCTGTAGTTGCCCGGCCGCCAGAGGCCCTGCGGCGTCATGATCTCGACCGGCGCGTCCAGCAGCTGCTGGTTCAGCGTCATCCCCGCCTCGATCGCCGGCAGGTAGACGAAGGGCTTGAAGGAGGAGCCGGGCTGGCGCTGCGCCTGCGTCGCGCGGTTGAACCAGGACCGCTCGAAGGACCAGCCGCCGGCCATGGCCAGCACGCGGCCGCTGTTGGGGTCGAGCGCGACCACCGCGCCCTCGATCTCCGGCAGCTGGCGCAGCGCGAGGCGCTCGGGGCGCGCAGGGTTGCGCCCCTGCGCCGGCGCGCCGGGCACGACCTCGACCAGCACGACGTCGCCGGGCGAGAGCACCTCCTGCATCCGGCGCGGCGCGGCGCCCAGGCGGCCCTCGCGCACCGGCCGCGCCCAGGCCGCCTCCTCGATCGGCAGCGCCAGGGTGCGCGGCTGCGGGGCGGAGCGCGGCTCGGGCCGCTCCAGCCAGGCCATGCGGGCGGAGCGGTCCTGCACCTCCAGCGCCACGGCCAGGCGCCACTCGGGCGGCGTGCCGCCCGGGCGCGCCACGGCCTGCAGCGCGGGCAGCCACTCGGTGTTGCTGCTCGGGATCCGGGCCACCGGCCCGCGCCAGCCGCCGCGGCGGCGGTCATAGGCGATCAGCCCGTCGCGCAGGGATTTCTCGGCGGCAGCCTGCAGGTCGGGCTCGAGCGAGGTGCGGACCACGAGGCCGCCCATCGTCGTCTGGTCCGGACCGTAGCGGGCGACGAGTTCGCGGCGCACCTCCTCGGTGAAGTGCTGGCCGACGGCCACCGTCTCCGGCCGGCGCTGCAGGCGCGGCACGATCGGCTCGGCCCTGGCGCGCGCCGCCTCCTCGCGGCTGATGGCGCCGTCCTCGGCCATGCGCTCCAGCACCCAGTCGCGACGGATGCGCGCGGCCTCGGGGAAGCGGGTCGGGTTGTAGTTGTTCGGCGCCTTGGGCAGGACCGCGAGGAACGCCATCTCCGACAGCGTGAGGTCGTCGAGCCCCTTGCCGAAGTAGGTCTGCGCCGCCGCGCCGACGCCATAGGCCTGCTGCCCGAGGTAGATCTCGTTCAGGTAGATCTCGAGGATGCGTGCCTTCGGGATCGCGTCCTCCAGCCGCAGCGCGAGCACCGCCTCCCGCGCCTTGCGCGTCAGGCTGCGCTCGGACCCCACCAGCATGTTCTTCGCGACCTGCTGCGTGATGGTGGAGGCGCCGCCCATGCGCCGGCCCGAGCCCATCTGTTCGATGTTCGAGACGACGGCGCGGAAGATGCCGATCGGGTCCACGCCGTGGTGGGTCCAGAAGCGCTGGTCCTCGGCCGAGACGAAGGCCTGGGCGAGCAGCGGGGGGATCGCCTCGATGGGCACGAAGACGCGCCTCTCCTGCGCCAGCTCGGCCATCAGCCGGGCGTCGGAGGCGTAGATGCGGCTCATCTGCGGGGGCTGGTAGTCGGCCAGCCAGCGGTAGTCGGGCAGGTCGTCGGCGACCGTCCGCCAGAAGGCGAAGCCGGCGACGCCCCCCGCCAGGGCACCGGCCATCACCAGCACGAGGCAGGCCTTGAACAGGAGCAGGACGGCGCCGGCCAGACGCCCGCGGCGGCGGCGGGGCTTGGGCTCCTGCGGCGCGCCCGGACGGCCGCGCGCAGGACGCCGGTCCTCGGCCCGGAGATCAGGGGTGTTCATGCGCGCCTTCTACACCTTCCAGTCCTGCGCCGCCCATGCGTTTCCCGCCGCGCGGACATTCCGCGACAGTTCGCAACAGGTGCGTGACCGGGGACGCGGCGGGTCGGGCCCGGGTTCCGGGCGCCGCCAGGGGCAACGGGAAGGTGTGCCGCGCCGCGTCCCTCAGCCCTGGCCACCCGCCAGCATCGGCCGCTCGGCGGCCTGTGAGAGCCATCCCTCCACCGCCTGCGCCAGGCCCTGCGCGAGGCGCGCCCGGTGGTCGGGGCGCCGCAGCGCGGCCTCGTCCCCCGGGTGCGACAGGAAGCCGAGCTCGACGAGAACGGAGGGGATCTCGGGCGCCTTCAGCACGACGAAGCCGGCCTGCCGGTGCGTGTTCGGCAACAGGGGCACGCGCTCGCCCAGCTCCTCGACGGTCAGCCGCGCCAGCCGCGCGCTGCCCGCCCGCGTCTCCGCGCGCATGAGGGAGATGAGGATGCGCTGCACCTCGGGCGGGACGGAGGGCATCCGCAGCCCGCCGCGCCGGTCCGCCCCGTTCTCCCGCTGCGCGAGCGCCGCGGAGAAGCCGTCCGTCGCCGTCTCCGCGAGGGTGTAGACCGAGGCGCCGCGCGCGCCCGGCGCGCTGTCCGCATGGACGGAGACGAACAGCGCCGCATCGCGCTTCCGCGCGAACTCCACGCGGTCGCCGAGCGGCACGAAGACGTCGCGCGTGCGCGTCATCGCCACCCGGCAGCGGCCGCCCGCCTCCAGCACGCGCTTCAGCTCGAGCGCCGCGGCCAGCACGATGCGCTTCTCCTCCGTGCCGGCGCGGCCGATGGCGCCGGGATCCACGCCGCCATGGCCGGGGTCGAGCACGACCAGCGGCCGCGGCGCCACGGGCGCTCCGCCCTCGGCCAGCACGCGCCCCTCGGCCTTCGCGAAGGCGGCAGCCGGGCCGGGCGCAACCTGGATGCGCAGCTGCCCGCCCGTGGCCTGCGCGGACCCGATCGTGACCGGCCGCGCGAGGTCGAGCACGAGCGCATCGCCGACGCGCCGCGCCGCGCGCACCGGGCCGGCGCCCGCCAGGCGCGCCGGGGCCCGCCAGGCCATGCCCGGCAGGTCGAGGACCAGGCGGTCGGGGTTGCGGCGGGCGGTCAGCCGCCACCGGCTGCCGGGCGGCAGGGCCAGCGTCAGGACCGCCCCCGCGCCGGCGGCCTCGACCCGCGCGGCGGTGACGGCCGCAAGCGACGGGCGCGGCAGCGCGGCGAGCCCGAGCGCCAGGCCGAGCAGTCCCCGGCGGTCCAGCCAGCCAGCCGGATGCATGATGCTGTGCCCCCCTCGCGACCGCTCCCCCGCGGCCTGCACGCGACGCAGTATGCCATATCCAGGTGGCCCCAGACCAGGACTCACCACACGGTCCCGTGATCGCCGGGGCGCCGTGCCGCGCCCGGGCCCTCCGGATGAAATCGGCGCCGTAGGCAGAAGGGTTGCAACCCGGCCTTGTGTCCCGGGGCGGCCGGCGCCTATTGTGGCCTGCCCCGGCGGCTCTCGGCCACCGGTGAGGGGATTGTGGTGCGGCTTCCCGGCCTGCGTCCTGCCATGCGGCGGACGGTTTTGCGGGAATGCAGCGCCCAGGTCCGGTTCCAGCCCTGGCGCACGGCGCGGCTTCCGCGCCATGCGCCGCCGGGCCTTCCGCACCTCCTCCACCGGCGACGAGGTGGTGCGCGACGGCCGGCCTCTCCCCGGATGCGTTCCCTGAACGCCGTACCGCGGCGGGCCGGTGTCCTGCTCCTTCCGCCAGGCCTGCCCGGCAACCGCTCCCTCTCCCGGGGCGCATCGGGCGTGACCCTTCCGGGGCGGCCCGTCCGGGCCCTTCCCGACCTGAAACCCCCAGGGCCGCTCCCACCCGGGACGGCCCTCCGAGAAGAGAGGAGGATCGCCGCCGATGCGCTACGCCGCGCCGCGAAGCCGCCCCTTCACGGCCCCCGCCAACCCCCTCCGCCCCGTGCGCAATGCCGGCGGGGCGTGGAGTCCTGCGTTCCATGACCAAGCGCATGTTGATCGACGCATCCCACCCGGAAGAGACACGGGTGGTGGTGCTGGACGGCAACCGCATCGAGGAATTCGACATCGAGTCGGCGAACCGTAAGCCGCTCAAGGGAAACATCTACCTGGCCAAGGTGGTCAGGGTCGAACCAAGCCTCCAGGCCGCCTTCGTCGAGTTCGGCGGCAACCGCCACGGCTTCCTCGCCTTCGGCGAAATCCACCCCGACTACTACCAGATCCCCGTCGCCGACCGGCAGCGCCTGCTGGCCATGCAGGCCGAGGAGGCCCGCGAGGAGGAAGAGCGCGAGGAGGCCGAGGAGGCCGCGCGCGAGAACGACCGCGGCCTGAACGAGGCGCTGCGCGCCGCTGCCCCGGAGGCGGACGCGCCGCAGGCCGAGGCGCCCGACGCCCCCCCCGCGGCACCCACCGACGCGGCACCCACCGACGCGGCGCCCACCGCCCAGGACCCGTCCGCCGGGGACGACGCACGCGGTCAGGATGCCGCCGGCAGCCCGGCCGAGGACACCCCGCGCGGTTCCACGGCGATGCCGATGACCATCCCCGTGGAGCGCCGGACCGGCGACGCGGAGGAGCTGGAGGCCGAGGCGGCGGAGGCCACCGTGCCGCACGAGGGCATGCCGGTGGCCGAGCACGCCCCCCTGTCCGACATGCGGGAGCCGCGCGAGGAGGACGAGGAGGCCGGGCCGGTCGAGGACGCCCCCCCGCCCGAGACCGTCGGCGGCGACCGGGAGGAGGAGGGGCGCGAGCGCCGCATCCCTCCGAAGTTCCTGCGGCACTACAAGATCCAGGAGGTGATCAAGCGCCGGCAGATCATGCTGGTGCAGGTGGTGAAGGAGGAGCGCGGCACGAAGGGCGCGGCGCTGACCACCTACATCTCGCTCGCCGGCCGCTTCTCCGTGCTGATGCCGAACTCGCCCCGCGGCGGCGGCGTCTCCCGCAAGATCACCTCCGCCGCCGACCGCAAGCGGCTGCGGGAGATCATCGACGAGGCCGGCCTGCCGCAGGGCATGAGCCTGATCGTCCGCACCGCCGGCGCGGCGCGGCCGAAGCCCGAGATCAAGCGCGACTGCGAGTACCTGCTGCGCCTGTGGGACAACATCCGGGAGCGCACCTTCGCCTCCACGGCCCCGGCGCTGATCTACGAGGAGGCGGACCTCATCAAGCGGTCGGTCCGCGACGTCTACAACAGCACCATCGACGAGGTGGCGGTCGAGGGCGAGGAGGCCTACCAGCAGGCGCGCGAGTTCATGCGCATGCTGATGCCGCAGCACGTCAACCGCGTGAAGCCCTGGCGCGACGGCGGCATGCCGCTGTTCGCCCGCCACGGCGTGGACCAGCACCTGGACGCGATGCACTCGCCCGTCGTGCAGCTCAAGTCCGGCGGCTACATCGTCATCAACCAGACCGAGGCGCTTGTCGCCATCGACGTGAACTCGGGCCGCGCCACGCGCGACCGGCACATCGAGGACACGGCGCTGCGCACGAACCTGGAAGCCGCCGAGGAGGTGGCGCGCCAGCTGCGCCTCCGCGACCTCGCGGGCCTCATCGTGATCGACTTCATCGACATGGAGTCGTCGAAGCATGACGGGATGGTCGAGCGGCGCCTGAAGGAGGCGCTGAAGCAGGACCGCGCCCGCATCCAGGTCGGCCGCATCTCCCATTTCGGCCTGCTGGAGATGTCGCGCCAGCGCCTGCGGCCGAGCATGGTCGAGCACGCCTTCATCGCCTGCCCCCACTGCGCCGGGCGCGGCATCGTGCGCAGCACGGAGAGCAGCGCGCTGCAGGTGCTGCGCGCGATCGAGGAGGAGGCGTCGCGCCGCCGCGCCGGCGAGATCGTGGTCGCCTGCGCCGAGCCCGTCGCGCTCTGGCTGCTCAACCGCAAGCGCGAGCGCCTGGCGCAGCTGGAGGCGCGGAACGCCATGGCGATCCTGCTGCAGCCCGAGGAGGCGCTGACCGCCGCCGCCTTCCGCATCGAGCGCACGCGCCCGCCCGTCGCAACCGCCCTGCCCGACGGCGAGCGCCCCGCGGCGCTGCGCATGGACTACGCGCCGGAGCCCGAGGAGCCCGAGGCGGAGGAGCCCGTCGAGGCCGAGGCCGAGGCGCCGCGCGAGGCCCGGCCGCCGCGGGCCGAGGGCGACGCCGAGGGAGAGGCCGGGCGCCGCCGCCGCCGCCGCCGCCGCCGCGGGCGGCGCGAGGGCGGCGAGGCTGCCGCGGGCACCGAGGACACGGGCGCCGATGACGCGGGCCTTGAGGACGAGGAGGACGCGACGGAGGGCGAGGAGCCTGCAGCCGCCGCGCCCGCCGACACGGCGGCGGAAGCGGAGCCCGAGGCTGCGTCGGCCACCGAGGCGGAGGGCGAGTCGGAGGACGGCGCGCGACGCCGCCGCCGCGGCCGCCGCGGTGGACGCCGCCGGCGGGAGGATGGCGCCGAGGGCGCGGCGGAGGGCGAGGAGCCGGACGGCGCGCCGGTGGCTACACCGCCAGCGCGGCGTGCCGGCCCCACGCCGGCCGACCCGTTCGCGGGCCACATGGATGACATCTACTCGGCCATGGAGGCGGCGGAGGCCGCCGCGGAGGCTGCCGCCGCGGCACGCCGCGCCGCCCAGGCCGAACCGGGCAGCCCGGCCAGGGCGCCGGCAGGCCCGAAGACGGCGGCGCCCGTTGCCGAGACCCCCGTGGTGGAGGCCCCCGCCGATCCGGTGCCGGACACGGTTCCCCCCGTGACCGACACGGCACCCATCGACGAGGCCCAGCCGGTCGCGGCACCGGTGCCGGAGGTTCC
>DASQNQ010000366.1:0-18851 GCA_035644895.1 Acetobacteraceae bacterium
CCCGGCGGCGGCGTGAGCCGCGCGCCCTCCTCCCCGCGCCCGCCCGTCATCGCGCGGGCTGTCGGGCGAGGAAGGCGCGGAGCTGCGCGATCTCG
This sequence comes from Acetobacteraceae bacterium, assembly GCA_035644895.1. Taxonomy (GTDB): domain Bacteria; phylum Pseudomonadota; class Alphaproteobacteria; order Acetobacterales; family Acetobacteraceae; genus Falsiroseomonas. The sequence goes on from DASQNQ010000366.1 coordinate 96, forward strand.
GCCTCCTGCGTGCGGATGACCTCCTCGGCGAGGCGCCGCATCTCCGGGTCGCGGCCGTGGCGGAGCTGGATGCGCGCCATGTCGATCGCGCCCTGGTGGTGCGGGATCATGGCGGCGGCGAAGTCCCGGTCCGCGTTGCCGGACCACCGGACATCCATGTCGCGGTGCATGCGCGTATTGGCCTCGCGGAACTCCCGCGTGCTGGCGGGCTCGTTCGCCGCGGCGCGCGGGGCGCCGTGGCTGCCGTGGCCCTGCTGGGCGAGGGCCGGGGTGCCGAGGGCGAGGGCGAGGGCGGCGGCGAGGGCGAGACGGGTCATGGCAGGTTCCTCCTGGCGTGGGCCGCGCCTGAAATGGAACCTTCCCACCAGGGGAAGGCAAGGGCCGTCAGGCACGTCGCCAAGTGGTGCCCTTCGGGCCGTCCTCCAGCAGGATGCCCTGGGCCGCGAGTTCAGCCCGGATGCGGTCCGCCTCGGCCCAGTCGCGCGCCTTGCGGGCGGCGAGGCGGGCGGCGATGGCAGCCTCCACCGCCGCCTCGTCCAAACCGCCGGCATCGCCGCGGAACCACTCCGCCGGGCTGCGCCCTAGCAGGCCGAGCATCTCGCCGCAGCGCAGGATGCGCGCCTTGATCTGGCCGAGTTCCTCCAGCCCCGTCGCATCCGCCTCCAGCGCCTCGTTCGCGCGGGAAACAAGGTAGTGCAGAGTGGTGAGCGCGAGCGGCGTGTTCAGGTCGTCCGCCAGCGCCTCTTCGAAGGGCGGGCGCTCGGCGGGGTGGGGCGTTTCGGCATCGCCGGCCTCGACATCCGAGAGCTTTTCGAGCGCGCGATAGAAGCGGTCCAGCTCCCGCCGCGCCTCCTCCATGCCCCTCTCCGTGTAGTCGATTGGCGCGCGGTAGTGTGTCTTGAGTAGGAGCAGCCGGAAGTCTTCACCCCGTCGCGCATCGCCCTTGAGGATGTCGCGAACTGTCAAAAAATTGCCGAGCGACTTCGACATCTTCTCGCCGTCCACCAGCAACATGCCGTTGTGCATCCAGTACCGCGCGAAGCGGCTGCCCGGCAGGGCGCAGACGCTCTGCGCCACCTCGTTCTCGTGGTGCGGGAACATCAGGTCCGCGCCGCCGCCATGGATGTCGAACTCCGGCCCGAGGTGCTTCCAGGACATGGCGGAGCACTCGATGTGCCAGCCGGGTCGTCCACGGCCCCACGGGCTGTCCCAGCCCGGCACGTCGGGGGCGGAGGGCTTCCACAGCACGAAGTCGCCCGGGTCGCGCTTGTAGGGCGCGACCTCGACCCGGGCGCCCGCGATCATCTCGTCGCGGGAGCGGCCGGAGAGCGCGCCGTACCGGTCGAAGGAGGCGACGGCGAACAGCACATGCCCCTCGGCGGCGTAGGCATGGCCACGCTCGACCAGGCGCTCGATCAGCGCGATCATCTCCGGGATCGAGCCGGTGGCCCGCGGCTCCACGTCCGGCGGCAGGTTGCCGAGCGAGGCCATGTCGCGGTGGTAGTCGGCCGTGGTGCGCGCGGTGAGCTGGTCGATGCCCTCCCCGCTGCTCGCGGCGCGTTCGATGATCTTGTCCTCGACGTCCGTGATGTTCCGCGCGTAGGTCACGCGCGGGTAGACGCTGCGCAGGAGCCGCGCGAGCACGTCGAACACCACGACGGGCCGCGCGTTGCCGAGATGCGCGAGGTCATAGACCGTCGGCCCGCAGACATAGACCCGCACATGATCCGGGTCGAGCGGCACGAAGCGTTCCTTGCCCCGTGCGGCGCTGTTGTGGAGGTGTATGTCCATGGTCACGCGACGCCTGCGGCGGAGAGCAGGCGGCTGCGCGCCCTCTCACGGCCGATAAAGGGAAAAAAATGCCGGAGGTCCGGCCCCTGGTCCTCGCCCGTCAGGGCGCGGCGCAGCGGCAGGTACAGCGCGCGGCCCTTGCGGCCGCTGCTGGCGGAGAGCGCCGATGTCCAGGCCGGCCAGGTGGCCTCATCCCAGGGCTCCTCGGGCAGGGTGTCGGCCGCGGCGCGCAGAAGCTCCGCATCGGCCGCCTCGCCTGCCGGGATGATGTCACCAGTCGCGACGTCGAGCCAGTCCCTTGTCTCCCGCAGCAGGTCGATGTTGCCGCGCACCACGTTCCAGAACGCCTCGGTCATCCCGTCCGGCAGCCTGTCCCGCACCGCCTCGAACGGCATGGTGTGCAGCGCCCGGCGGTTGAGCGCGAGGAGCTGCCCCATGTCGAACCGCGCATGGGAGTGCGAGACGCGCGAGAGCTCCCACCCCGCGGCGAGGTCCGCCGGCATGCCCGGCACCGGGTCGGCCGAGGTGCCGAGGGCGGCGAGGTAGCCGACCAGCGCCGACGGCTCCACCCCGTCCCGCCGCAGCTGCCGCAGCCCGACCGAGCCGGTGCGCTTCGACAGCGGCCCGCCATCGCCATCGGTCAGCAGCGGCAGGTGGGCGAAGCGGACCAGGTTCGGGCGCCCGCCCAGCGCCTCCCAGATGTCGAGTTGGATGCCCGTGTTCGTCACGTGGTCCTCGCCGCGGACGATGTCGGTGATCCCCGCCTCCAGGTCGTCCACGACCGAGGTGAAGGTGTAGAGGAACGACCCGTCCGCCCGGATCAGCACCGGGTCGGACAGGGAGGGCAGCTTCACGTTGCGCGGGCCGAGCACCCCGTCCTGCCAGGCGACACTCCGGCCGGAGAGCAGGAAGCGCCAGTGCGGCTGCTTGCCGTTGGCCTCGGCGCGGGCGAGCTGCTCGGGCGTCATCTTCAAGGCGGCACGGTCGTAGATGGGCGGACGGCGCTGGCGGATGCGCTGCTCCCGCTTGAAGGACAGCTCCTCCTCCGTCTCCAGGCAGGGGTAGAGCCGCCCGGCCGCCTTCAGCCGCGCGGCCGCGGCCGCGTAGCGGTCCAGCCGGTCGGACTGGCGGAACATCCCGCTCCACTCCAGGCCGAGCCAGCGCAGGTCCTCCTCGATTGCCTGGGCGAACTCGGGCTTCGAGCGCTCCGTGTCCGTGTCGTCCAGGCGCAGCAGGAACTCCCCCCCGTGCCGGCGGGCGAGCAGCCAGTTGGCCAGCGCGATGCGGGCATTGCCCACATGCAGCAGCCCGGTCGGGGACGGCGCGAAACGCAGCTTCATGGAGGGCAAACAACCCAGAACCGCCCCGGATGCAAGGGCGCTGCCCGGAAGGTGAGCCCTGGGCGGTCTTGCCTTCCCCGGCAACTTGAGGTGGCATTTCGCCGTTCCGCCGGGGACGGGCGCCGACCGCGCGCCGGGCTTTGGCACATGTTGATACGAAATAACAACAGGCCGCGCAGCCCGCGAGGGCGCAGCGTGCCCAGCAGATGGGAAACGTCCGGATGCCGACCCGCCGCCAAGCCCTGTCCCTTGCCCTGGGAGCGGGCCTCGCCCCCTCCCTCGCCCGTGCACAGCCGGCGTGGCGGCCCGACCGCCCCATCCGCCTGATCGTTCCATTCGCCCCCGGCGGGTCCAACGACATCGTAGGGCGCATCCTGGCCGAGACGGTGGGCCAGATGCTCGGCCAGTCGATGGTGGTCGAGAACCGCGCCGGCGCCGGCAGCGTGATCGGTGCCGAGCACGTCGCCCGCGCCGCGCCCGACGGCCACACGGTGCTGATCAACAGCTCCCACTCCACCGTGCCGGCGATCGTCGCCCGCGTGCCCTACAACACGGTCACGGACTTCGCGGGCGTCGCCGTGGCGGGCTTCTCGCCCCATGTCCTGGTCGTCACGCCGCAGCTGCCCGTGCGGACGGCGCCCGAGCTTCTCGCGCTGCTGCGCTCCCAGCCCGACCGCCACAACCTGGCCACCGCCGGCATCGGCAGCGGCGTGCACGTGGCGGCCGAGCTGTTCCGCTCCGTGACCCAGACCCGGGCGGAGCTGGTCCATTACCGCGGCGGCGGACCGAGCATCGCGGCGCTGGTCGCAGGCGAGTCGCAGTTCGGCACGCCGACCATGGCCTCCTCGCTCGGCCAGGTCCGCGGCGGCGGCGTGCGGGCGCTGGCGGTGCTGGCCGAGAACCGCAGCCCCGCCCTGCCCGACGTGCCGAGCGCGCCGGAGGCCGGGCTGCCGGGCGTGATCCACGAGGAGTTCTTCCCCATCCTCGCCCCGGCCGCGACCCCCGCCCACGTGCTCGCCTCGCTCGGCACGGCGTTCCGGGCCGCGATCCAGCAGAATGCCACGAAGCTCAACGAGATGGCCGGCGTGACGCCGCGCGCGGGCTTCGACACCTCGCAGCAGGTGATGCGGCTCGTGGCCGAGCAGGTCGAGAGCTACACCCGCATCCTGCGCGCCGCTGGCGTCCGGCCCGAGTAGCCGGCGCCTCAGTCCTCCTCCTCGTCCTCCGCCTCGTCCCGGCGGGGGTCGAGGATCCGCCAGTTGCGCTCCTCCGCGCTCTCGGGCCGGCGGGCGATGAAGTCGTGGATCTCGGCCGGGCTGCGCCAGGCCTGGTCGCCGGCGCCAACCACCTCCGCGTCCTCGCCATAGGCGAACCAGGCCGACAGCACCTCCTGCGGCGCCATGCCGGCGGTGCGGCAGCGCTCCACGCTGTCGCGCACGTAGCGGCGGGCGAAGGCGTTCGCGTGCTCGATCGTCTGGAAGCCGCGGATCGTCTCCACCGGCTCCGACCCGTTGCCGCCCGAGAGGTCCATGATGCGGACGGCGTAGCCGCCCTGATGGCCGAACAGGCCGCCGTCGAAGGTCGCGCTCATTGCACCAGTGCCGTGAAGCCGTTGGTGAGCGGGTAACGCCGGTCGCGGCCGAAGGCGCGGGGCGTGATCTTCACGCCCGGCGGGGCCTGCCGGCGCTTGTACTCGGCGCGATCGAGCATGCGCCACACGCGCAGCACCGTCGCGCGGTCGTGGCCGCGGGCGACCAGATCGTCGACGCCACGCTCCTCCTCCACGATGCCGGCCAGGATCGCGTCCAGCACCTCATACGGGGGCAGCGTGTCCTGGTCGCGCTGGTCGGGCTTGAGCTCGGCCGAGGGGGGCTTGGTGATCACCCGCTCCGGCATCACGGCGCCCTCTGGGCCGAGCGCGCCCGGCGGGCGCTGCGCGTTGCGCCAGCGGCAGAGCTCGAAGACCGTCGTCTTCCAGACGTCCTTCAGGACGGAGTAGCCGCCGCACATGTCGCCATACAGCGTGGCGTACCCCGTGCTCATCTCGCTCTTGTTGCCGGTGGTCAGCAGCATGGCGCCGAACTTGTTGGAGAGCGCCATCAGCGTCACGCCCCGGATGCGCGACTGCAGGTTCTCCTCCGTGATGTCGGGCGGGCGGTTGCCGAAGATGGGCGCGAGCATTACCGTGAAGGCCTCCATCGCCGGGCCGATCGGCACCGTGTCGTAGCGGATGGAGAGCATGCGCGCGCAGGCCTCCGCATCCTCCAGGCTCTCGCTGCTCGTGTACGGGGAGGGCATCATCACCGCGTGCACCCGGTCGGCGCCGAGCGCATCCACGGCGACGGCGGCCGAGATGGCGCTGTCGATCCCGCCCGAGAGGCCGAGGACGACGCCGGGAAAGCGGTTCTTGTCCACGTAGTCGCGGAGCCCCAGCATCATGGCGCGGTAGACCTGTTCGAGCCGCGGGACGGGCGCCGCGGGCGGCTGCGGCGCGCAGGCCCAGCCCCGCGGACCGCGCGTCCACTCCGTGACCTGCACCACCTCCTCGAACATCGGCATCTGCACCGCGAGCGAGCGGTCGGCGTTCAGCACGAAGCTCGCGCCCTCGAACACCAGCTCGTCCTGGCCGCAGACCTGGTTGAGGAACACGAAGGGCAGCCCCGTCTCCACGACGCGGGAGACGGCGAGGTCCACGCGCAGGTTCTGCTTGCCCGCTTCGAAGGGGGAGCCGTTGATGGAGATCAGGATCTCGGCCCCGCTCTCCATCAGCGTCTCCGACACCCCGGGGAACCACCAGTCCTCGCACACCATGAGGCCGAGGCGAACGCCGCGGAACGCCACGGGCCCGGGCGCCGGCCCGGCGGTGAAGACGCGCTTGTCGTCGAAGACGCCGTAGTTCGGCAGCTCGTGCTTCGCGCGGCGGGCGACGATCTTTCCGCCATCCAGCAGGAACAGCGCGTTGTGCAGCCGCCCGCCCTCCACCCAGGGCCCTCCGACCACCACGCCGGGGCCGCCATCCGCCGTCTCGGCGGCGAGCTGCGCGATGCGTGCGTCACAGGCCGCGATGAAGGCGGGCTTCAGGACCAGGTCCTCCGGCGGGTAGCCGGCGATGGAGAACTCGGGCGTCACCAGCAGGTCGGCGCCCGCCGCCGCGGCCTCGGCCCGGGCACCGCGGATGCGGTCCGCGTTCGCGTCCAGCGCCCCCTCATGCGGGTTGATCTGCGCGAGCGCGATGCGGAGGCGGTCTGTCATTGCGGGAAGCTAGGAGCGGGCCACCGCCCGGTCAACGCGAAGCCGCAGCCGACCCGGGCAGGCGCAGCCGCGCGACGCCGAGCACCATGCCCGCGGAGACGAGCGCCACCCCGAGCAGCCCGGCCGGGCCGAGCGCCTCCCCCAGCAGCGGCCAGGCGGCCAGCGCCGCCATCGCCGGAACCAGGGAGGTGATGGTCGTGGTCGCCGGCGCGCCCAGGGCGTTCACGGCGCGCGTGAACAGGAAGCCCGCGACCACGGTCGCGAAGACGCCCTGGTAGACCATCTGGAACGCGACCGGCCCCGCCCCTACCGACCCGATGTTCGAAGGCAGGAACAGCCACCAGACCGGCAGGTAGATGGGCGCGGCCCACAGCCCGACCGCGAGCGTCGCCTGGATGGCCGCGACTCCCCACTGGCGCACGAGCAGCGTGTAGATGGCCCAGCAGGTCGAGCCTGCCAGGAACAGCAGGTCGCCCCGCCAGGCGCCGGGATGGCTGCCGAAGGTGTCGGAGGCGAGCAGCCCGATGCCGGCCGCGACGACGCCGAGCGAGACCAGCCGCTGCCGCGTCCAGGCCTCGCCCAGCAACAGGGCGGCCAGGCCAGCCGTCAGGAAGGGCAGCATGCCCGGCAGCATCACCCCGCCATGGGCGGCCGGCGCGAAGCCGAAGCCGTGGTAGGCGAAGATCGGGAAGCCGAAGGCCGCGGTGGCCAGGATCGCCAGCAGCCGCAAAGGTGGCAGCCGCGGCAGGCCGAAGACGGCCACCAGCGGCAGCGTCGCCAGGAAGGCGCCGGCATAGCGCAGCGCGGCGACATCCCAGGCGGTGAAGTCCTGCTTCGCCGAGAGCCGCGAGACGAGCAGGAAGCCCGACCAGACGAACAGCACGGCAAAGGCGCAGAGCAGGCCGATGCGGCGTTCCCGCGCGGCGGCGTCGGCCATCAGGCGCCGTGGCGCCGGCGGCCATCGGCGTGGCGCAGCAGGAACTCGCGGCCCACCTTCACGCGCGGCGTGCCGTCGTACTCCACGATGTCGGCGGTGGCGTAGGTCTCCCCCCAGGCATCGGGGATGAAGGACCCGGTGCCGACCACGTCGATCGGCGCCTTCGAGTCCAGCATCACGCGGCACTTGCCGACCCCGAAGCCGGAGGAGGCGACGATGCGCACCTTGGGGAAGCCCGCCTCGTCCAGCGCCTCCCGCATCCGCCAGACGGCGGCGGCGGAGACGCCGGTGCCGACCAGGTAGCGCAGCTCGGTTTCCGAGCGGTAGCGGCGGATCGCGCCGGGCACATGACGTTCGAGCACGGCGTAGGACTCGGCCGGGTCCAGCCCCTCGAGGAACCGGCCGCCATGGGTGTCCAGCCGCACGCCGAGCCGCCCGGTCGCGGCGAGGTCAGGGAAGCGCCGGCATACGGCAAGGCCGTCCGTTATCTCGCGGCCGAAATAGTCCACCAGCACCGTCAGGTCGTCGTCCGGGAAGGTGTCGTGGAACAGCTCCGCGGCCCGGACGGTGGAGCCGGCATAGCCGATCAGCGCATGCGGCATCGTGCCGCGGCCGCGCGTGGTGCCGAAGTAGTGGGCGGTGGCGTCGTTGGCGTTGCCGATGAAGCCCTTCGCGCCCTCCCGCTGCGCGGCGCGGCTGCCGACGGAGGCCGCATAGGCCATCATCTCCTGCATCTCGGCGCCCGCGCAGTGGCGCGCCTCCATCGCCAGGAAGCCAACCTGCGGCAGCGCCAGGCACCTCTGGTAGGCGTTGTGCGCCGCGACGCAGGCGGCGCCCAGCTTCTGCAGGATGATCGTCTCGAGGTCCGAGAGCTGCACGAAGGAGCCGGAGAGATAGAAGATCGGGTCGCCCGCGCCGACCCAGTCGCCTTCCGCGTGCATCAGCTCGATGTCGAAGCGCGCGCCGCGCGCCGTCGCCACCTGCTCCAGCCAGGTGATGGCGAGGCGCGGTGCGGAGACGACGGGGCGGCGCAGGAACACCGCGTAGGTCACCCGGCAATCGCCATGCTTGGCGACGATCGCCTTGGTCCGGTTGAAGTAGCTGTCGGTGCGGGCGGCGATGGTGCCGTCCGCCGCCGGTTGGTCACCCTCCGTCATTGCGCGGCCGCCGGCATGGCGGCGGTGCCCGGCCGCCGCGCCTTCAACTCTTCGGCGATCAGGAAGGCGAGCTCGAGCGACTGCTCGGCGTTCAGGCGCGGGTCGCAGAAGGTGGCGTAGTTGGCCGAGAGGTCGGCCTCCGTCAGCCGGTGCGCGCCGCCCAGGCATTCCGTCACGTTCTGGCCCGTCATCTCGACATGCACGCCGCCGGGGATCGTGCCCTCGGCGCCGTGGCAATCGAAGAAGCGGCGCACTTCTGACAGGATCGCGTCGAAGAGGCGCGTCTTGTAGTCGCCCGCCTTGACCGTGTTGCCGTGCATCGGGTCGCACAGCCACACCACGTTGCGCCCCGCGCGGCGGATGGCGCGCAGCAGCGGCGGCAGCTTCGCCTCCACCTTGTCGGCGCCCATGCGGGAGATGAGGGTCAGCCGCCCCCGCTCGTTCGCCGGGTTCAGGATTTCCGTCAGGCGCACCAGCTCGTCCGGGTCCATGTTCGGCCCGACCTTCATGCCGATCGGGTTCTGCACGCCGCGCATGAACTCCACATGCGCGCCGTCCGGCTGGCGCGTGCGGTCGCCGATCCAGAGGAAGTGGGCCGAGCAGGCCCAATGTCGCCCCGGATGGACCGAGCTCTCGCGCGTCAGCGCCTCCTCGAACGGCAGCAGCAGCGCCTCGTGGCTCGTGTAGAACTCCGTCTCGCGCAGTTGCGGCAGGTTGCTCATGCCGCAGGCGCCCATGAAGTTGAGCGTCTCGTCGATCCGGTGCGCCAGGTCTTCGTAGCGGCCCGCCAGCGGAGAGCGCGCGGCGAAGTCGAGGTTCCAGCGGTGCACCTGGTGCAGATCCGCATAGCCGCCGGTTGCAAAGGCACGCAGGAGGTTCAGCGTCGAGGCGGCCTGGAGGTACGCGAACTCCATCCGGCCCGGGTCGGGGATGCGGGCCTCCGCCGTGAAGTCCGGCCCGTTCACGATGTCCCCGCGGTACGAGGGCAGCGTCGTGCCTCCCACCGTTTCGGTGTCCGAGGAGCGCGGCTTCGCGAACTGCCCCGCCATGCGGCCGAGCTTCACGACAGGCAGGGCGGCGCCGAAGGTCAGCACCACCGCCATCTGCAGCAGCACGCGGAAGGTGTCGCGGATCGTGTTCGTGTTGAACTCGGCGAAGCTCTCCGCGCAGTCGCCGCCCTGCAGGACGAAGGCGTGCCCGTCGCCCGCGCGGGCAAGCTGCGCCTTCAGCCGCTCCGCCTCTCCGGCGAAGACCAGCGGCGGGAAGCGGCGGACCTTCGCCTCCATGGCCCTGAGGGCCCCCTGGTCCGGGTAGTCCGGAACCTGCCGGATCGGCATCGCCCGCCAGCTGTCGGGGCTCCACGCACGCGCAACCATAGTCCTGGCTCCACTCCCAAGGCCGTGACCTTAGCGCCGGCCCCGGCTTTGGCAAACCGGGCTATTCGGCCGCGGCGCGCAACCCTGCCTCCCGGACGCGGGTGCGGAGCGTCACCCACTCCTCCGCCGCCGTGGGATGGATGCCGATGGTGCGGTCGAAGTCCTCCTTGGTCGCGCCCATGTTCACGGCGATTCCGACGCCCTGCATGATCTCGGGCGCGTCCTCGCCGATCATGTGCGCGCCCAGAACCTTCCGGGTGCGCTGGCAGACCACCAGCTTCATCATGGTGCGCCGGGCGCGGCGGCTGATGGTGTGGCGCATGGGCGTGAAGCGGGCGATGTAGATGTCGACCGGCCCCTTCGCCGCCGCGTCGGCCTCGGTCATGCCCACGGTGCCGACGGGCGGGTTGGTGAAGACGGCGGTCGGGACGTTCAGGTAGCTCGCGCGCCTCGGATTGTTGCCGAACAGCGTGTCCGCCAGCGCGTGCCCGACCGCGGTCGCCATCGGGGTCAGGTTGAGCTGGTTCGTGACGTCGCCGATGGCGAAGATGCTCTTCTGCGTCGTCGCGTGCTCCTCGTCCACGACGATCGCGCCGCTCTCGGTGCAGGACACGCCGGCCTTGTCGAGGCCGAGGCCGGTGATGTCCGGCACGCGCCCGGTGGCGAACAGCACGGCATCGGTCTCGATCTCGGCGCCCGTCGTCGTGCGGGCGACCAGCGCGGACCCGCGACGCTCGAGCGACGCCAGCTCCTGGCCCGTGTGCTGGCGGATGTCGAGGTGGTCGAGGCTGTCCTTCACCGCCTCCCGCAGGTCCTGGTCGAAGTGGCGGAGCGGCAGGTTCGATCGGTAGACGAGGTCGATCTCGGCGCCGAGGCCGCGGAACACGCCCGCGAACTCCAGCGCGATGTAGCCGCTTCCCACCACCACCATGCGCCGCGGCGTGCGGCGCAGGTGGAACAGGTCGTCGGACGTCATGCCGAGCTCGGCGCCCGGGATTTCCGGCTTCACCGGCTTGCCGCCGACGGCGATGACGATGCGCCCGGCGGTGACCACGCGCTCGCCCACGCGGACCTCGTGCGGACCCTCCAGGGTCGCGCGTGCCTCGAACACCTCGCAGCCGGCGTTGGCGAGGAGCTGCCGGTAGATGCCCGACAGGCGCTGCACCTCCGAATCCCGTGCCTCCGCGAGCTTCGCCAGCGAATGCTCGCCCTTCACCACCGTCCAGCCGAAGGCCGGCGCGTCGTCGAGGAAGCCGGAATACTCGGCCGCGTTGACCATGATCTTCTTCGGCACGCAGCCCACGTTGACGCAGGTTCCGCCCCAGAAGCGCTGCTCTGCCACAGCAACCTTCGCGCCATGCCCGGCCGCGATGCGCGCGCAGCGCACGCCCGCGCTGCCGCCGCCGATGACGAAGAGGTCGTAGTCGTACTCGGACATGCGAAGCAGCCTCTGAAGGACAGGAACCTGCGGGCTGAGGCCCCGAATGGGGCCCGCCGCCTACGCGCCGAAGCCAAGGCCGCCGGACGGCGGCCACCCGGCGTCTGAGGGCATGTACTAGGTCCCGATGCCGCCGAGCGCGAGGTACTTCACCTCGAGGTACTCCTCGATGCCGTACTTCGACCCCTCGCGGCCCAGCCCGCTCTCCTTCATCCCGCCGAAGGGCGCGACCTCGGTGGAGATGATGCCCTCGTTGATGCCGATGATGCCGTATTCCAGCGCCTCGGCGACGCGGAAGATGCGGCCGACGTCGCGCGAATAGAAGTACGCTGCGAGGCCGAAGGGCGTGTCGTTCGCCAGCCGCACCGCCTCCTCCTCTGTCCGGAACCTGAAGAGCGGCGCGACGGGGGCGAAGGTCTCCTCCTGAAAGATGATCGCCTCGTGCGGCACGTCGACCAGGATGGTGGGCTGGTAGAAGTTGCCGCCCAGCGCGTGACGCGCGCCGCCCGTCAGCACCCGCGCACCCTTTCCGAGCGCGTCGGCGACGTGCTGCTCGGCCTTCTTCACGCCGTCCGCGTTGATGAGCGGCCCGACGACGACGCCGGGCTCCATCCCGTTGCCCACCTTCATCGCCTCGACGGCGGCCTTCAGCTTCTGCGCGAAGGCCTCGTAGACGCCCTCCTGCACGAGGATGCGGTTGGCACAGACGCAGGTCTGGCCGGCGTTGCGGTACTTGGACGCCATCGCGCCCTTCACCGCCTCGTCCAGGTCGGCGTCCTCGAACACGATGAAGGGCGCGTTGCCGCCGAGTTCCATCGAGGTCTTCTTGATTGTGCCCGCGCACTGCTCCAGCAGCACGCGCCCGACCTCGGTGCTGCCGGTGAAGGACAGCTTGCGCACCAGCGGGTTGGACGTGATCTCCTTCCCCATTTCGCCCGACGGACCGGTGACGATGTTGCACACGCCGGGCGGCAGGCCCGCCCGCTCGGCCAGCACGCCGATCGCGAGCGCGGAGAAGGGCGTCTGGGAGGCCGGGCGGATCACGCCCGTGCAGCCCGCGGCCCAGCCCGGTCCCATCTTCCGCGTGATCATCGCGGCGGGGAAGTTCCAGGGCGTGATCGCCGCGAAGACGCCAATCGGCTCCTTCGTCACGATGATGCGCCGGCCCTTCATGTTCTGCGGGATGGTGTCGCCGTAGACGCGCTTTCCCTCCTCCGCGAACCACTCGATGAAGGAGGCGGCATAGGCGATCTCGCCCTTCGCCTCGGCCAGCGGCTTGCCCTGCTCGGCCGTCATGATGGCGGCCAGATCGTCGGCGTTCGCCATCATCAGGTCGAACAGCCGGCGCAGGATGGCGGATCGCTCCTTCGCCAGCATGGCGCGCCAGCCGGCCTGCGCGGCGTTCGCCGCCTCGATCGCCTGGCGCGTCTCGGCGGCGGACATGGCGGGCACGGTGCCGACCGTCTCGCCGGTCGCGGGGTTGCGGACGGCGATGGTCTTTCCGCTTGCGGCCTGGACCCACTGGCCGCCGATCAGGTTGGCCTGGCGGAAGAGGTCGGGGTCCTTCAGCGGCAGGCGTGCGACGGTGTCGAGCATCTCTGGCCTTCTCCCTTGGCGTGCCCCGGAAGATAGGCCCGTCGGTGGCCCGTGTCAGCGGGGCGCCTTCGGCTTGCCCTTGAAGCCGCGCCCGGGCTTCACCGCCTGCCGCCCGCGCGCGACGGCCAGCGCGTCGTCCGGCACGTCCTCCGTGATCACGCTGCCGGCACCGACCAGGGCGCGTGCGCCGACGCGCACCGGCGCGACGAGGGCGGTGTCGGAGCCGATGAAGGCGCCCTCCCCGATCTCCGTCCGGTGCTTGGCGACGCCGTCGTAGTTGCAGGTGATGGTGCCCGCGCCGATGTTGCTCGCGGCCCCCACCGTGGCGTCGCCCAGGTAGCTCAGGTGGTTCACCTTGGCCCCCTCCCCCAGCACGGTGGCCTTCAGCTCGCAAAAATTGCCGACATGCGCGCCGCGCCCGACCTCCGTGCCAGGGCGCAGCCGGGCGAAGGGGCCGACCACAGCGCCTGCCCGCACCACGCAGCCCTCCAGGTGGGAGAAGGCGCGGATCTCGGCGCCGTCCTCGACCTCGACGCCCGGGCCGAAGACCACGTTCGGGCCGACGGTGACGTCCTGGCCGAGGCGCGTGTCGTGGCTGAACACCACGCTTTCCGGCTGGATCAGCGTGGCGCCGCCCTCCATCGCGGCGCGGCGGCGGGCGCGCTGGAACTCGGCCTCCGCCTCGGCCAGCTCGGCGCGGCTGTTGATGCCGCGCAGCTCGGCCTCGGGCGCCTCGACGGCGGCCACGCGCACGCCCTCGGCGGCCGCCAGCGCCACCACGTCCGTCAGGTAGTACTCACCCTTGGCGTTGTCGTTGCGTACCGCGCGCAGCCAGCGCAGCAGGTCGGGCGCCGCGGCGCAGACCACGCCTGCGTTGCAAAGGCCGATGGCGCGCTCCGCCTCCGACGCATCGGCCCATTCCACGATGCGCTGCACGGCGCCCGTCGCATCCGTCACCACGCGGCCGTAGCGCGCGGGGTCGGCCGGGCGCATCGCCAGCATCACAAGCCCCGCCCCCTCCCGCGCCGCGCGCAGCCGGGCCAGCGTCGCGGGGGTGATGAGCGGGTTGTCGGCGTAGAGGACGGCGACGTCGCCCCCGGCCGCTTCGATCAGCGGCGCCGCCTGCAGCGCGGCATGCGCGGTGCCCAGGCGCTCGGCCTGCACCGCCGTCGGATGAGGGGAGGCCGCGGCCTCCAGCTCCGGCATTCCCGGCCCCACCACCACCACGGCCCGGTCGAAGGCCGCCTCCACCGAGGCGAGGAGGTGGCGGAGCATCGGCCGCCCGCCGATCGGGTGAAGCGCCTTGGGCAGGCGGGACCTCATGCGGGTGCCGAGGCCGGCGGCGAGGAGGATGGCGGTGGCTGTCATGGGGCCGGGGGGCTGTACGCGCGCCCCATGATCCCGACCGCACTGCTCGACCTGGACGGTACGCTGGTGGACAGCGCGCCGGACCTCCACGCCGCACTCGACCGCCTGATGGCGGCGCGTGGCCTGCCGCCCTTCGCGCTGGCGGAGGTGGTGGCGATGATCGGCGACGGCGCGCGCGTGCTGGTGGAACGGGCGCTCGCCGCCCGGGGACGCCCCTTCAACCCGGCGGCGCTGGACGAATTCCTGGCGGACTACACGGCCAATGCCGCCGTGCTCACCCGTCCCTTCCCCGGCATCCCGGAGGCGCTGGACGCGCTCGCCGCCGCGGGCTGGCGGCTCGCGGTCTGCACCAACAAGCCGGAGCGTGCGACGCGGGAACTGCTCGGTGCGCTCGGCCTCTCCGGGCGGTTCGCGGCCGTGGGGGGCGGCGACACCTACCCGGTCCGAAAGCCCGACCCGGGGCACCTGCTGGCCACGCTGCGCGACGCCGGCGGCGACCCTGCCCGGGCCGTGATGGTGGGCGACCACCGCAATGACGTGCGGGCGGCATCCGGCGCCGGGGTTCCGTGCGTGTTCGCTGCCTGGGGCTACGGACCGCTGGAGATGGCGGAGAGCGCGGCGATCGCCCGCTCGCCCGCGGAACTCCCCGCGCTACTGTCGCGCCTGCTCCGCGCGTAGCGGCGCGGCGCGCAGCAGCACCGCCGTCGCCGTGCCGAACCAGCGCGTCGGGATGTCCACCCGCACCGGGATGGGCGGCGCGCCCGCATAAGGGGCGGCGAGCCAGGCCGTTCCGCGCTGCGGCTCCGCCGCCGCCTCCCGCGGCTGGTCGCGGCGGAAGCCGGCCACCAACCGCCCCTCGTAGCGGCAGCGCAGCGCCTCCCCGTGCCAGGCGGCTCGCCAGGGCTGGACGCGGTCGCGGCTCTCGGTCACCGCCGCGTATTCGGACAGGCGCCGCCCGTCGAAGACGCGGGTCGCGGCATCGCAGCGCCCGGTCCGGTCCACGGTGCGGGAGACAGTCGCAAGCGCCGAGAGCACGTCCACCGTCCCCCGGCGGAGCGCAGCGGGCACCTCCTCCCGCTCCTCCTCCGGCGGGACCAGGGCGCGGACCACGGGGTCCGCGCCCTGGTAGTCCAGCGCGATGCGGCGGGGGTTGCCGCGCCAGGTGCCCTCGGTGACGTAGGCGGTCGGGCGGGCCTCGGCGCCGCGCCAGGTGCCCTCGGTGCGCGTCACCTGCTCGCCCGGGGCGAAGCTGGCGGCCACGCCGCGGGTGCGCAGTGCGCTTTGGATGCGGTAGCCGCCCTCGTGCAGGTCGAAGGCGACTTCCAGTTCCAGCACCGTCATGCCGGCGGCGTAGACCTCGTACACCGCATGGACGGGCTGCGCCGCGGCGGGCGTGGCGAGCAGGAAGGGCAGCAGGGGCAGGAGGCGGCGCATGGCAGGGCATGTGGCCCTGCCCGGGCTGCTTGACAGCCCCGCGCCCGCCGCACTATCCACCGCCTCCCGGCCGGATGGGCGCGTAGCTCAGCGGGAGAGCATTCGCTTCACACGCGAAGGGTCACAGGTTCAATCCCTGTCGCGCCCACCATCCACCCCCGTCAGCGCTGCTGGGGTGCCTGCGGCTGCTGCTGCTGTCCGTCCTGGCGCGGTCGGTCCGGGCCGCCCCGTCGCGGCTGCACCTCCTCCCGCGTCAGCGCGCCGTCCGCGTTCGTGTCGCGCGCACGGAACATGGCCTCGGCGAAGGGCCGCACCTCGTCCAGCGCCACACGGCCGTCGGCGTTCGCGTCCAGCGCGCGGAACATGCCCTGGGCCCGCTGCTGGGCCCGCTCCGGCATCTGGCGCGTGCCCTGTCGGCTGTTCGCCTGGCGGTAGGCCATCGCCTCCTCGAAGGTGACGCCGCCGTCGCGGTTGCCGTCCATCTCCTGGAAGCGGGCCTGCAGCCACGCCCAGCCCTCGTCCCGCGTCACGCGGCCATCCCCGTCCCGGTCGGCGCGCGCGAAGGCCTCGCCCATGGCGAAGCCGCCGCCCGCACGGCCGCCATGATGCGCGCCGCCCTGGTGATGGCCGCCATAACCCGGGCCGGGCTGCGCCAGCGCCGGGACGGCGACCAGCGCCGCAGCGGCCGCCAGCAACGCAATCTTCGTCCTCATCCTCGTTCTCCTCATGCCGGCACAACGCCGGCCACGGGGTGCAGGATCATCCCCGCCTGCAACAGGGTGATTGCAGGCCGGGTGACGCGACGTGAGGAAGCGTAACGGCCCCAGGGGCCGGAATGGGGCCGGGATCAGCCCCGTCGCGGGGCGCCACCCTCCCCGAGGTCCCACCAGAGGCCCGCGAAGGCCGCGATCCCCTCCCGCGCCACGCCGGGCAGGAGGTGCTCGTCCGGCCCGTGCTGCTTGCAGCCATTGTAGCTGTGCGGCACCCAGACGAGCGGCACCCCGAGCAGGTCCACGAAGACGTCGCCCGGCAGCCCGCCCGACGAGTTCGGGATCACCTGCACCCGCTTGCCGAGCGTCCGCTGCATCGAATCGCGTGCCCAGCGGACCCAGGGATCGTCGGGCGAGGTGCGGCTCGCGGCCATGCGGACCCCGGCATTCTCCACCCGCACCGCCTCGAAGCCCTGGGCGTCGAGGTGGCGGCGCAGCGCGGGGCCGAAGACGGCGGGGTCGGTGTCCGCGGTGTAGCGGATCTGGCAATGCGCGCGGGCATCGGGCGCCACGGCGTTCACCGGCGCCTCAGGCCGGCCGGACGTCATGGCGAGCACGATGAAGCTGTTCCAGCCGTAGATCTTCTCGGCCGGGGTCAGGCCGGGCTCGCCCCAGGCGGGGTCGATCGTCGCCGCGCCCTCCCCGCCGCCGACCGGGCAGCCCTCCAGCACCTGGCGCACCGGCGCGGGCACGCCGCCCGCCGGCAACCAGTCGCGCACGAGGATGCGGCCCTGGCGGTCCATGATGGCGGCGAGCGCATGGGCCAGCACCACGGCCGGGTCGGTGGTCAGCCCGCCCCAGTGGCCGGAATGCACCCCGCCCTCCCGCAGCCTGACCACGAGGTCGAAGTGGAAGGTGCCGCGCGTGCCGGTCGCGATGGTCGGCACCTCCGGCTCCACCCGCGGCCCGTCGGAGGCGATCAGGGCATCGGCGCCGAGGCGCGCCGCGTGCAGGGCGACGAACTCCCGCAGGCCGCGGGAGCCGCGCTCCTCCGCCATCTCAATCAACAGCTTCACGTTGAAGCCGAGCCGCCCGCCGCGCTCGGCCAGCACGGCCTCCAGCGCCGCGAGGTTGATCGCGTGCTGGCCCTTGTTGTCGGCCGTGCCGCGCCCGTACCACCGCCCGTCGCGCGGCGTGACCTGCCATGGGTCGAGGCCCGCGCTCCACTGGTCCTCCAGCCCCCGCACCGTGTCGCCGTGGCCGTAGAGCAGGATGGTGGGCAGGCCCGGCGCCTCCTCCCGCACCGCCAGCAGGACCGGGCCGAACTCCGGCAGCGGGTTCGGGTGGACCTCGGCCTGGAAGCCGAGCCGGGCGAGCCAGGGCATGATGCCCTCCGCCAGGTAGCGCCCGAGCGCCGCCGCTCCCGCCGGGTCCTGGGAGGTCGAGGGGATCGCGACGAGGTCGCCGAGCGTGCGCTCGAACCGGCCGTCGTCGAAGAAGGAAAGGGCGCGCCCGATGGCGCCGTCGCGCGAAGCCATGCTCAGCGCCGCCCCAGCATGTCGCGGGAGACGATCAGGCGCATGATCTCGTTCGTGCCCTCCAGGATGCGGTGGACGCGCAGGTCGCGCACGATCTTCTCGATGCCGTAGTCGGCCAGGTATCCGTAGCCGCCAAGCAGCTGCAGCGCCTCGTCCGCCACGCGGAAGCCGGTGTCGGTGGCATAGCGCTTCGCCATGGCGCAGAAGGTGGTGGCGTCCGGCGCGCCGGCATCCAGCCGCTGGCAGGCGCGCCAGAGCAGGCCGCGCGCGGCTTCCAGCTCCGTCAGCATGTCGGCCAGCCGGAACTGCGTCGCCTGGAACTCCGAGATCGCCTTCCCGAAGGCCCGCCGCTCCTGCACATAGGCGATCGCGATGTCGAGCGCCGCCTGCGCGCCGCCGAGCGAGCAGGCGCCAATGTTGAGGCGCCCGCCATCGAGGCCGCTCATCGCGATGCGGAAGCCCTGCCCCTCCTCGCCGAGCAGCGCGTCGGAGGCGACGCGCGCATCCTCGAAGATGACCTGCCGCGTCGGCTGCGCGTTCCAGCCCATCTTCCGCTCGTTCGCACCGAAGGAGAGCCCGGGCGCCTCCTTCGGCACCAGCAGCGCCGAGACGCCGGCAGCGCCGGGCCCGCCCGTGCGGACCATGGTCAGGTACACATCCGCCGCGCCGGCGCCCGAGATGAACTGCTTGGCGCCGTTCAGCACGTAGCCCGCATTGTCGCGCGCCGCGCGCGTGGACAGCGCCGCCGCGTCGCTGCCCGAACCCGGCTCCGTCAGGCAGTAGGCGCCGATCTTCTCCATGGTGAGCAGCGGCGGCAGC
>DASQNQ010000367.1:0-9834 GCA_035644895.1 Acetobacteraceae bacterium
CGGCGCACCTAGCGCCGGAGGAGCGGCTGCTGGCCCCCGCCCCCTTCCGCCAGATCTTCCCGCTTGCGGCGGCACCGGCGCAGGCGCGCGGGCGGCTGCCCTCGGAGTTCGACTGGGTGGCGACGCACAAGGGCGAGCTCGGCGCCATGCCGCGCGCCCTGCTGGAGGGCGTGGCGTCGCAGTTCGCCCCCGTCTTTGCCAACCCCGTCTTCGTGGTGTGGTGCGCCTCCCCGCCGCTCGGCCTGCCGGACCTGTCTGCGACGGATCATGTCCGCGCCTTCCATGTGAACCTCGCCGCCCTGCCGCCCGAGCGGCCGGCGGACCTGCTGCCCGAGCCGGAGGAGCCGTCGCTGCCCCCCGGCCCCGCCTGGACGCCCCCGCCCGCGCGGCGCGAGGCGGCGCGGGAGGTCTCGGCGCGCTGGTGGCTCGGCGTCGGTGGCCGCCCCGGCGGGCTCCGCGCCCGCGCCTTCCTGGAGGAGACGGACCGGCTGGTGCAGGACGCCCTCGCCCCCGCGGGCGGGGAGCGCGTGCTGGGCATCGGCGGCGCGGAGGGGCGGCTTGCCGTCCTGCTGCCGGGGGCCGAGGCGGTGCTCTCCCTCGACCCTGCCGCCGCCTTCGCGCGCCTGCCGGCCGAGGATGCGGCCTTCGACACCGTCGTGCTGCTCGACGCCCTGCCCGAGCTGCCGGACGTGCCCGCCGCGCTGGCCGAGGCCGCGCGGGTGCTGCGCAGGGGCGGGCGGCTCTGGCTGTCGGCGCCGAACCGGGAGAGCCTGGCGATGCGGGCGCTCCAGCGCCTCGGCCTGCCGCTGCCGGGCCCGGCCTTCTCGCTCTCCGCCGTCACGGGGATGCTGCGCGCGGCCGGGCTGCATGCCGTGCGGACGGACGGCATCATGCTTTCGCCCGGATGGGCGATCCCCGGCGTGGACCGCGGCCTCGGCCCGCTGGAGGAGGACCCGGAATTCGTGGAGGCCGAGCGCCTGCTCGGCCGCCGCGCCGGGCCGGACTACGCGCTGGCCTTCGCCGTGCTGGCCTGCAAGGGATAGGACGGCGGCGGGAACGATGCCCGCGAAGCCGTGTTTCGCCCCCCATGGCAGGGGCGGAACCGACGCCGGACGGGGCTGGGGACGCGGCGGAGCTTGACCGGCGGCGCCTGCACGCGCGCATCCTGCGCGACTTCGGCCGCATCGCGCTGGAGGAGCTGGAGATCGGCCCCCTGCTGCAGCGCGCCGCGTCGCAGGCGGCCCGCGCCACGGGCGTGCGCCACACGAAGATCATGCGCTACCGGCCGGAGGAGGGCGACCTGCTGGCCGAGGCCGGCTTCGGATGGCGCCCCGGCGTGATCGGCAGGGCGCGCTTCGGGACGGATGCCGCCGCCCCGCCCGGCCGCGCCTTCCAGACGGCGGAGGCGGTGCTGATCGGCGACATCCGCCGCGATCCCGGCTTCCGCATCCACCCCGTCCTGAAGGCGCACGGCATCGTCTCCCTCCTCAACGTCCCGATCAGCTTCGACGGCCAGAGCTGGGGCGTGCTGGAGGCGGACAGCGAGGAGCCGGACCACTTCGGCGAGGCCGACGTGGAGTTCCTGGAGACGATGGCCGCGCTGGTCGGCGCCGCACTGCAGCGGGCCGCGGCGACGCGCCAGGCGGAAGCCGCCGCGGCCGAGGCGGCGGTGCGCGCGGAGTGGCGTGCGCTGCTGCTGCGCGAACTCCAGCATCGCGGCAAGAACAACCTCGCCCTCGTCACCGCCATGCTCGGACGGGCGCGCCGCACCCTCGACATGGAGGCCGAGGCGCGCGGAGCCGGGCTGATCGGCGACCTGCTGCAGCGGGTCAACGCCATCGCCCTCGCGCAGGACCGCCTCTCCATGGTGGAGGAGGATGCACAGGGCGACGGCCTGGCGACGGAGATCGCGGGCTACCTGCGCGCCCTGCTCGGCAGCCTGGAGCTGAGCCTGGATGGAAGCGTGACGGTCGAGTCGGAGCTGGAGAGCTGCCTGCTGCCCTTCGACAAGGCGGTGGCCCTGGGATTGGTGGTGAACGAGCTGGTCACCAACGCGGCCAAGCACGCCTATCCGCCCGACGAGCGGGGCGGGCCCGTGCGCGTCGTGCTGCGGCGCGACGAGGCAAGGGCCGAGGCGACGCTCACCGTGTCGGACGAGGGGCGCGGGATGGTGCAGGCCGAGGTCGAGGCGCGGCAGGCCAGCGGCGGCCAGGGCACCGACCTGCTGCGGCACCTCGCCCGGCAGCTCGGCGCCGAGATCGAGCACGAGGCGCCGGAACGCGGAAGCCGCACCGTGGTGCGCTTCCCGCTGCTTTCGTAAAGCCTATTCTGCCGGCGCGAACCGCATCGCGGGACGCGCCGCGCCGCGGGGCCGGGATGAAAGGGTACAGAGCGGGATGGCCAGCACCAGCCCGGCCACCGCGGGCAGCGCCGCCATCGCCGCGAAGGGCCCAGCCGCGGCGAAAAGGGCCAGCAGCAGCAGGCCCGCGGCCGTGTGCCACCAGAAGCGCCGCGCCGCGACGGCCCAGGGCACGCCGTCCGCCTCCCGCCCCTGCGGCGCCCAGCCCGGCTTCAGCCCGAGCGCGAGGCGCAGCACGGTGACGGTGCGGTCCAGCGCGGCCAGGGGGTCGAGCAGCAGGCCGAGCGCCACCTCCTGCCCCATGCGGCGCAGCATCGCCACCCGGCCACGCCGCGCGCGGATCAGCGCCTCCGCATAGCCCGCGAGCTTCGGCCCGTTCAGCGCGAGGAAGCAGAGCGCGAGCAGCGCGAGCAGCGCCGCGCGCGGCGTCCCCTCCCCACCGCCGGTCGCCGCATTCAGCGCGGCCAGCGGCAGCATCGCGAACCAGAAGGGCGTCAGCGCATAGTGCAGGATCGCCTGGAAGAGCTGGAACCGGCCAATGCGCCCGAGGTCCGGGCGGAACAGCAGGTGCCGGTACTGCATGTTGCCCGCCGCCCAGCGCAGGTCGCGCGCCAGCATCAGGAGGATGTCGGGCGGGTGCCGCTCGGCGGAGCCCGCATCCTCGGGCAGCACGCGCACCGCCCAGCCTGCGCCGTGCAGCAGCGCGGCCTCCACGTGGTCATGGCTCAGGATCGTCTCGCCGCCCGGCAGCAGGGGCAGGCGCGCATGGGCGCGGAAGGCCTTGATGCGGATCAGCGCGTTGTGGCCCCAGTAGGGTCCGTCCGGCCCCTGCCACCAGGCCTGGCCGGTCGCCCAGACGCGGGAGCCGTGGCGGTGGCCGAAGCCGAACAGCCGCGCGAAGGGGCTGCCGGCCCGCCGCCCCGCCACGGTGGGCTGCAGGATGGCAAGGCCGGGTTCGGCCTGCATCAGCCGCACCATGCGCAGCACCGCCGCAGCCGACATCTCGGAATCCGCGTCCAGCACCAGCATGAAGTCGAAGCCGGCGGCGTGCTCGTCCAGGAACTCCATGATGTTGCCGGCCTTGTAGCCGGCGTTGTCGCGCCGGCGCCGGTAGAGCAGCGCGCCCGCGGGCATCCGCGCCGCCAGCTCCGCGATCGCCGCCTCCTCCGCCTCAGCGGCCCGGCCGTCGGGCGTGTCGGACAGGATCGCCAGCGCGAAGCGCCCCGCGCCGTCGGGCTGCGCGTGCACGTCGCGGATCAGGCGCTCGAGCGGCGGCAGGACCTGGTCCATCGCCTCCAGCCGCACGCAGGCCGCGATCAGGGTGCGCGCCTCGACCGGCATGTCGCCCGTCCGCAGCGTGGGCAGCACGAGGGCCGCCGGATCGCGCGCCAGCAGGCGGATGGCGAAGCCCGCGATCCCTGTGGCCGCCGCAAGCCCGAGCCAGGGCGCGTTGAGCGCGAGGCAGGCAAAGATCGCCGTCTCCCACCCGGTCCAGCCGCCGGCCGAGAGCGTGTGCCAGCCAAGGGCCAGCGTCGCCGTCGTGACGAGGCCCGCGAGGCCGAGCATCGCCGCGCGGCGCCGGCCGAGGCCGTTCTCCGGTTTGGTCAGGCGGCCATCTCCAGCGCTGCATCACCATCGCGCCGGAATCGTTCCGCCGCGCCGTCGAGCGCCCGCCGCAGCCCATCCTCCCCGCCGAACTGGAAGCCGAGCTGGGTGGCGTAGGCCGCGCAGGCCGCAAGCTTCGCCGCCGCGTCCCCAGGCAGGGCCGCCGCGGGCAGCGCCGCGAAGCGTGCGGCGTGGGGGCGCGCCGGGTGGGTGTGCGGGCGCGCGACGTAGGGGAAGTCCTCCCACCACAGCACGGGCATCGTGGCCGGGCGCACGGCGTCCAGTGCGCGGACGGCCTGGACGTGGTCCACATGCCCGCCCACCGCCTGCGGCGCGAGCAGCAGGTCGAAGCGCGGCAGCAGCGGCGCGAGCAACGCGGCGAGCGGCCGCGCCGCCGTGTCGTCCGCGCTGTTCGGCCGTGCGCCGAGCGCGGCGCAGGCCGCCCGGTCCTCCGCGCGCCGGAACGCCATGTAGTCGGCCTCGGCAGGCAGCCCCTTGTCGAGCTGGCAGGCGAGCGCGAAGCCGCGCGGCGCGGGCATGGAGCGGGTGAAGGCGGTCAGCACCGTGACCTCCCACCCCCGCGCGGCAAGCCCGGCCAACGTCGCGCCGGCTGAGAAGGCGGCGTCGTCCAGGTGCGGCGAGAGCGCGAGGGCGCGGCGCGTCACAGCAGGTGCGGCGCCGCGCGGAAGCGGCAGGCGGGGTCGCGCGGCAGGCGCGCGTCGAAGCCCGGCCGCGGCCGCGTGCCGTGCAGCGCGGCATAGACGCCCATGATCTGCCGGCCCACCGCCTCCCAGGAGTAGACGCGCCGGCACTCCTCCAACGCCGTCGCCGCGAGGCGCGCGCGCAGCGCCCCGTCCTCAATCACGCGCCGCAGCGCGGCGGCCAGCGCGGGCACGTCGCCCGGGTTCACGAGCAGCCCGTTCTCCCCGTCCCGCAGGCAGTCCATCACGCCGACCGCGTGGCAGGACACGCTGGGCAGGCCGCTCGCCATCGCCTCCAGGATCGTGTTGCTGAATCCCTCCGCGTAGGTGGGGCTGACGAAGACGTCCGCTTCCCGATACAGCACCGGCGCCGCGTCGTAGTCGGCGTAGCCGGAGAAGTGGATCGGCAGCCCGCGCTCCGCCGCCAGCGCGCGCGATGCGTCGAGGTCCGGCCCGATGCCGGAGATGGTGGCGGCGAAGCGCACCCCCGCATCGCGCAGCAGGGCCAGCGCCTCGATCATGTCGAGCGCGCCTTTCCGCCGGTCGACGCGGCCGTGATAGAGCAGCCGGGGCGGGTCCGCCGCCGTGCCGGGAACATGGCCGGGCGGCGGGGTGAAGCGCGCCGTGTCCACCGCGCCGGGGACGATGGTGAAGCGCTCCCGCGCGACGCCGAGGCGCTCCACCACCTCAACCGCGAAGGACTCGCAGCCGATCAGCAGCGCATCGGCGTGTTCCAGCACGCGCAGCATGGCAAGGCGGTGCGTCTCGCAGCACGATCCCACCCAGTGCCCGTCGCCGCCCTGGATGGAGACCACGGCCGGCACGCCGGTCTGGCGCGCCACCTCCAGCACGGCGAACCCGTTGGGATAGCCGTACTGGGCGTGCAGGATGTCGAAGGGCCGCTTCCGGTGCTCGTCGAGCATGGTGGCCACCATGTCGTCCACGTCGCGCTCGAAGTCGGCGCCGCCAGGCTCCGCGAAGGCTTCCTCTCCGCGGGAGCGGCGTCCGATGACCGTGACGCCCGGCACCGGCGGCGGCGGGCCGCCGCCATAGACGCGCGTGCCGGCCTCATCGGCACGGTACTGGCTCACCATCGTCACGTCATGGCCGGCTGCCGTGAGCTGACGCAGCAGGTTCTGCGCATAGACGCTCATGCCGCTGATGGCCGGGAAGTAACGGCGGGAGCAGAACAGGATCCTCATGCCGCGGCGCGCTCCCGGGAGGTTCGCAGCCAGGCGAGGCTATCAGGCACCATGCGGTCCGCCCGGTGGCTTTCGCGCGACAGCTCCACGCAGACCAGCCGCGCGAGGCCGATGCGTTCCAGCGCGTCGAGGCAGGCGGGGATGTCCATGTCGCCCTCGCCGAAGGGCAGGTGCGTGTGGTCGCCGCGGCGCATGTCCTCGATGGCCACGGTGCCGATGTGGGACGCGAATTCCTGGATCGCGGCAGCCGGCTCCCGCTCCTGGGTCACGAGGAGGTGGCCGAGGTCGAGCGCGAGGCGCAGCGCGGGCAACTGGTGGTGCAGCGTCGCCCAGTCATCCACCGTCTCGATCAGCATGCCCGGCTCGGGCTCCAGCGCCGCCGCAATGCCGCGACGCGCCGCGTGTGCCAGCACCTGCGCGACGCCCTGCACCAGCCACTCCGCGGCCTCCCCCCGGTCCACGCCGGGGCGCGGGACGCCCGCCCAGAAGGACACGGCCTCGGCGCCCAGCACATGCGCGATGTCCACGGCACGGTTGAGGAAGGAGACACGCCGTGCCCGGCCCTCGGCCTCCGGCGAGAGCAGCGTGGGTTCATGCTTGCGCCTGGGATCGAGCAGGAAGCGCGCGCCCGTCTCGATCACGCAGCCCATGCGCCGGGCGGACAGGTCGCGCGCGAGCGCTTCCGCCCGGCCGACCCAGCCCTCCTCCATCGGGTCGAGGTGGTGGTGGTCGAGCGTGAGCGCGACGCCGTCGTAGCCCGCATCCGCGATCAGCGCGACCGCGTCGTGCAGCCGATGGTTCGCCGTGCCGTTCGTGTTGTAGGCGAAGCGCAGCATCAGGCGGCCTTCCGCTTGCGCAGGACGAGCTGCGCGGAGAAGGGCCCGCTCTCGCGGTACAGGGGGTAGAGCCGGTCCACGATGCGGTCCGCCAGCGCCCCGTCGAACCAGGCCGGCCCGCCGGCGCGCGCCTCGTCCGCCTCCGTCATCAGCACGCGCCCGGCGCCGGGCCGCGGCGCGTCGAGCAGGAGCGGGTCCCGCCGCGCGCGCAGCCGCCGCACGCCGCGCCAGCCGATGCGGTGGTAGCTCATCGTCTCGGCCTCCAGCCCCGGCACGACGGTCTTCACGACGCGCACCGGGGAGCCGGGCGGGGAGCAGTCCACCACGATGGGCTCCATCCCCTCCGACGCCAGGCGTTGCAGCAACAGGTCGAGGCGCGCGGCGGGATCCTCCAGCGCCTCGGCCGCGGTGTCGGGCAACGCCGAGAGCGGCACCCGCGAGCGTTCGGAGAACATGTTGGGCGCGAGGCGCCGGCGCAGCTCCGCCGCGTCCTGCGCCACCCACTCGGCCATGGCCTCCAGCGCGCGGCTCTCCTCCTCGCCGAGCATGGCAACCGCCATCTGCTTCTCGACGTAGTCGGGCGGCATCACCCGGCTGACGCGCTCGATCGGGCCGTGCGTCGCGGCCTTGCGGCTACGGCTGCCGCAGAATTCCAGCAGGGCCTTCCGGAGCGACCGGGCGCGGGAGGGATGCGCCGCTTCCCCGCAGGAGGTCACCTGGATCGGCACCGTCGGCGTGCCGCGGTCGTCGCCGACCACGTACAGGTTGGGGATGCCGAAGTCGGTGCAGGCGAGCTTGACGGTCACGCCTATCCCGAGGGAGCGCAGGTGGGACAGCAGGCCAGCCACCTCCGGCTCCTCCACCGCGTCCGGCTCCACAACCACGCCCTGGTCGAGCGCGCGGTAGCCCACCACGTTGCCATCGCGCTGCAGCAGTTCCATCAGGCCGTGCGCGATGGCGTGTTCCAGCGTGAAGCCCGCACCGAGGCCGTTGGTGATCGGCGTGATCAGCACCGGCTGCTCACCGAGCTGGTAGGGATAGGCCGCGACCCATTCGCGCGGGATCCAGGCGGGCTCGCGCGAGGGCCAGCGCATCGCCTCCACCCAGGGCAGGCGCATCTCCGGCGTCCAGGGGCTGCCGGCCGCGAGGCAGAGGGTGCGCGGGTCCACCACGCGCGCGGCGCCGTGGCGCGCCACCATCTCCGCGTAGCTCGCATCCTGCCGCGGGGCGCGCTTCACCCAGTGGTGGACATGCACCTCCTCGCACAACTCGCCCAGTGCGCCGACCTCGGCCTCCACTTCGCGGAAGCCGTAGCCGTAGCCGATGGTGGCGGGCTCGTCCGGGATGATCAGGTTCGCCTGCGCGACGGGGATCCCTATGCGGTCCAGGCTGTCGATGCGGAAGACGGAGACGTGGCTGCCCTCCGGCATGGTGGCGCGGAAGGCATCCGCCACCTCGCGCAGCTCGGCCTCGGACACGGTCATGCCGCCTCTCCCTTCCGTCTCAGTTCGTTCAAGGGGATGTGCCGCACGCCGGGCGGGCCGCGCAGCTGGTCGTCCAGCACCGCCAGCGCCTCGTCATGCCCGACCTCGGGTGCGTACTCGAAGGGCGTGCAGACCGTGTCGAAGTCGAGCGGCGCGATCGCCTCCCGGTAGCGGCGGATCTCGGCCGGCGTCAGCGGGATGGACTTGTGGAAGGCCTTGTGGGTTGACACCGCCGTGCTGCGCCCCGCCTCGTCCTGGTCCACCTTGAAGGCATCTCCGCAGAACAGGATGCGGCGTGGCGCGTCGTACAGCACCGCCTGCCCCTCGTAGTGCCCGCCCACATGGATCAGCCGCTGGCCCGGCCGCAGCTCGAGCGCCTCGTCATACGGCCAGGTGACGCGGAAGGCCTTGGTGAGGCGCAGATCCTCCTTCTGGATCGCCAGCACCTCCGGCCGGAAGGCGTCCTGCAGCTGCCACAGCGCGCCGTAGCCATGCACGTGGCTCGACGCCAGGTAGCGGATGCCGCCGAGCCGCTCGATCTCCGCCAGCATGTCGTCGGTGTAGAAGGGCGCGGCCTCGAAGGCGACGTTGCCGTCCTCGTGCAGCAGCAGCCAGCCCGTGCCGTTCAGGCCGAGCGGCGGCGAGGTGCTGAACGCCACCATGTCGCGCGGCAGGCGGCGCCAGGACCCGGTGACCGTGCCGGCCACCTCCTCCACCGTCAGGAAGCGCCACCCGTCCTCCGGCAGGTCGTTGCGCGTGTCGGTGCAGACGGGGCAGTCGGGAGGCGGCGCGAAGTAGCGCTGCCAGTGGCCGCAATTCGCGCAGGCATAGGGCCTCAGCGGCATCTTCTGTCGGTTTCCCCATAGGCCTGATGCAGGAGCCGCGTCGTGTGCAGGTCGCGCTCCAGGCTGAAGTCGTCGCCGCCCGTCCCCAGCCACTGCGCGAAGGCGGCCATCTGCCTCGCAAAGGGGCTGTCCGGCGCAACGGGCACGTCGCGCGCGAGGCCGAGCCGCCCGCACAGCAGGCGCACCGTCCCGCCCGGCGACTGGCCCATGGTGCGCTCCGCCACCACCTGCCCCTTCGTGCCCACCACCTCGAGCCGCCGCCGCGGCAGCCCCTCCGGGCAGTTGTAGGCGACGTGCATCTGCACGAGCACGCCGGAGGCCGTCGTGCCGATGAGAACCGCGCCGTCATCCACTGGATAGGGCTGCACGCGGTGCTGCGTCATCGCCGCCACGCGCTCCACCCGCTCGCCCACCAGCGCATGCACGAGGTCGAGGCCGTGCGGCGCGAGGTCCATCAGCGCGCCCCCACCCGCTCGCGCCGGGTCCGCACGCCAGTTGTCGCCGGCGAAGTCCGCGCCGACCCAGCAGGCATAGGCGATGCGGATCGCCGTCACGGTGCCGACCGCGCCGTCCGCGACCAGGTCGCGGATCGCCTGGTGCGCCGGGTGGTGGCGCTGGTCGAAGGCGGTGCCGTAGGGCGTGCCGCTGCGGCGCACGGCGTCCGCCATCGCCTCCGCATCGGCCAGCGTCGCAGCCATCGGCTTCTCGCACAGCACGGGCTTGCCGGCGGAGGCGCAGGCCTCGACGGCCGCGCGGTGCAGGTGGTTCGGTGTCGCGACATAGATCGCGTCCACCTCCGGAT
>DASQNQ010000368.1:0-5460 GCA_035644895.1 Acetobacteraceae bacterium
GATTGGACTCGACGATAATCACAGCCGTATCCCTTCCGTCAGGCCAGCGAGGCGGCTTCCGCCGCCGCCGCCGGCGCCTCGAACCCCGCCGGCCGGCTCACCGCCTCGCCGTTCCGCTGCACCACCAGCCAGCTCTTCGTCTTGCTGATGGGACGGCACTCCTCGATGGCCACCAAGTCGCCCTCCTTGCAGAGGTTCGCCTCATCGTGGGCAGCGTACCGCTTGGAGCGGCGGATGAACTTCTTATAGAGCGGGTGCATCACGCGACGCTCGACAAGAACGGTCACCGTCTTGTCTGTCTTGTCGCTGACCACCCGACCCGTGAGGACGCGCCTCGGCATCGTCCCTGCTCCTTAAGCTTGCTTGACCGAAGCGCGGGTGCGCTCGGCCATGATCGTCTTCACCCGCGCAATGTCACGCCGCACCTGGCGAATGCGCGCGACCGCCTCGAGCTGACCCGTCGCCCTTTGGAAGCGCAGATTGAACTGCTCCTTCCGCAGGTCGATCAGCATTCCCTCGAGCTCATCGGCACTCTTGGACCGCACATCGGCGATCTTCGTCATGGGCATCTCAAGCCTCCGCCGGCTGGGCGCCGAGGCGCGTGACGATCTTGGTCTTGATCGGCAGCTTCGCCGCGCCAAGCGTCAGCGCCTCCCGTGCGACATCCTGTGGGATGCCGTCGATCTCGAACATGATCCGACCCGGCTTCACGCGTGCTACCCAGTACTCCGGCGCCCCCTTGCCCGAGCCCATGCGAACCTCGGCAGGCTTCGTCGAAACCGGCACATCCGGAAAGATTCGGATCCAGACGCGACCCTGGCGCTTCATCGCGCGCGTAATCGCGCGACGTGCCGCTTCGATCTGCCGGGCCGTGACCCGTTCAGGCTCCAGGGCCTTGAGGCCAAAACCACCGAAGTTCAGCGTGAAGCCGCCCTTCGCGACACCCTTGATTCGACCCTTGTGGGCCTTGCGGAACGTGGTCCGCTTTGGCTGCAGCATGTCACATCACCTCAGCGCTGCGGGGCCTGTTCCGCGGCGCGCTTGTCCTGCGCCATCGGGTCATGGGCCAGCACTTCGCCCTTGAAAATCCACACCTTCACGCCGCAGGTGCCGTAAGTCGTCTTCGCCGTGGCGGTTCCGAAATCGATGTCGGCCCGCAGTGTATGCAGGGGAACGCGGCCCTCACGGTACCATTCCATCCGCGCGATCTCCGCGCCGCCCAAGCGGCCGGAACAATTGATACGGATACCCTGCGCACCGAGGCGCATCGCCGATTGCACAGCCCTCTTCATTGCGCGCCGGAATGCCACGCGCCGCTCGAGCTGCTGGGCGATGCTCTCGGCCACGAGCGTGCTGTCGAGTTCAGGCTTCCGGATCTCCACGATGTTCAACGAGACCTCAGCGCCCGCCATCTTGGCGAGATCCTTGCGCAGGTTCTCGATGTCAGCACCCTTCTTGCCGATCACGACGCCCGGCCGGGCGGCGTGGATCGTCACCCGCGGCTTCTTGGCTGGACGCTCAATGACGACGCGGGAGACCCCCGCCCCCTTCAGGCGCTCGCGCAACGTGCGCCGGAGCTGCAGGTCTTCGTGCAGCATCTTCGCGTATTCGCCCGACGCGAACCAGCGGCTGTCCCAGGTGCGGTTGATTCCGACACGCAGCCCAATCGGGTTGACTTTGTGGCCCATCTTACGCGGCCTCCTGCTGCGGCTCGGCTGCCTGCGCCTGCTCGGCCACGACGATCTTGAGATGGCTGAACCACTTCTCCACGCGGGCTGCGCGACCACGCCCGCGCGCCTGGAAGCGCTTCATCACCACGGAGCGGCCCACCTCGGCGCGAGCCACGACCAAGCGGTCGACATCGAGCTGGTGGTTGTTCTCGGCGTTTGCGATGGCACTCTCAAGCGTCTTGCGCACCGTGAGGGCGATGCGGCGCTTCGAGAAGGTCAGCGTGGCGACCGCGTCCTGCGCGCTGCGGCCACGGATCAGCCCTGCCACGAGGGCGAGCTTGCGCGGCGAAACGCGGATGTTGCGGGCGACGGCCTGCGCCTCGGTTTCGGCCAGGCCACGGGGATGCTTCGGCTTGCTCATCGGATCAGCCCCGCTTCGCCTTCTTGTCAGCCGAGTGGCCGGTGAAGGTACGGGTCGGCGAGAACTCACCGAACTTGTGCCCGACCATGTTCTCGTTCACCTGCACAGGGATGAACTTCTTCCCGTTGTAGACACCGAAGGTGAGGCCGACGAACTGCGGCAGGATCGTGCTCCGGCGCGACCAGATCTTAATAATCTCGTTGCGGCCAGAGGCACGTGCATTGTCCGCCTTATTGAGCAGGTAGCCGTCCACAAACGGCCCTTTCCAGACGCTGCGCGACATCTCTGATCAGCCCTTCGTCGCGTGGCGGCGCCGGACGATGAGCCGGTCCGTCCGCTTGTTGTTGCGCGTCTTCGCGCCCTTGGTCGGCTTGCCCCAGGGCGTAACCGGATGACGGCCACCCGAGGTCCGGCCCTCGCCTCCGCCATGCGGATGGTCGACAGGGTTCATGGTCACGCCGCGGTTGTGAGGGCGGAAGCCCATCCAGCGCTTGCGTCCGGCCTTGCCAATCTGCTGGTTCGCGTTATCCGGATTGGACACCGCCCCGATTGAGGCCATGCACTCCGCGCGGACGGTACGAACTTCGCCCGACATCAGCTTGATCTGGGCGTAGCCGGCATCCTTGCCGACCAACTGGCAATAGGTTCCCGCAGCGCGCGCGATCTTCCCGCCCGCCAGCGGCTTCATTTCCACATTGTGGACGATGGTGCCGACCGGGATGTTCGCGAGCGGCATCGCGTTGCCGGGCTTAATGTCGGCCCGGTCGCCCGCGATTACCTGGTCACCCGCCTTCAGACGCTGCGGCGCAAGAATGTACGCCATCTCGCCATCGGTGTACTTCAGGAGCGCCAACCAGGCAGTCCGATTGGGGTCGTACTCCAGGCGCTGGACCGTGGCCGTGAAGCCGAACTTGCGCCGCTTGAAGTCCACCATCCGGTAGGACTTCTTGTGTCCGCCACCTCGGAACCGCACCGTCGTGCGGCCATGGTTATTGCGGCCACCGGACGACGTCTTACCGACGGTCAGCCCCTTCAGCGGCTTGCCCTTCCAAAGCTCCGAGCGGTCCACCAGGACGGTGCCGCGGAGCGATGGCGTAACCGGATTGAAATTCTTGAGCGCCATGACTTACGCAAGCCCCGTGGTCAGGTCGATCGTCTGGCCGGCAGCAAGCCGCACCATTGCCTTCTTCCAGTCAGACCGCTGACCCTCACGGCCGCGGAACCGCTTCTTCTTGCCCTTCATGACGATGGTGTTCACGGCCTCAACCTTCACGTTGAAGAGGCCCTCCACCGCCTGTCGGATCTCAGGCTTCGTTGCCTCGAGATCGACACGGAAGGTCACCTGATTCTGCTCATTCAGCCGGGTCGCCTTCTCGGTGATCACCGGGGACAGCAGAACCTGGTACATACGTTCCCGGGAAATGGTCCCGGGCTTCGTCTTGGTTTCGCTCTCGCTCATGCCCCGGCCTCCGCCACCGCCAGCCGTGCCGTCAAAGCTTCGACGCCCGCGCGGGTCACAGCGAGCACGTCATGATTCAGGATGTCGTAGACGTTAGCGCCGATGGTCGGCAGCACATGCATGCGCGGCAGGTTGCGCAAGCTCCGGGCGAAGCCTTCATCAACCTGCGCATCGACCACGAGGGCGCTCGTCCAGCCGAGCGCCTTCAGCCTCTTCGCAAGCGCACCTGTCTTCGCGCCTTCGCCTTGCGCCGTGGTGTCGAGCACCACCAGCTTCCCGGCAGCCGCCTTCGCGGATAGCGCGCTGATGAGGCCGAGGCGCCGCACCTTCTTGTTCAGGCTGTAGCCGTGGTCGCGCACCACTGGACCGTGCACAACTCCACCGGTCCTGAACTGCGGCGCGCGCAGCGAGCCCTGACGTGCGTTGCCGGTGCCCTTCTGGCGATACGGCTTCTTGGTCGTGCCCGAAACCTCACCCATACCTTTTACTTTGTGGGTGCCGGCTCGACGCTTGGCGAGCTGCCAGTGTACCACGCGCGCCATGATGTCCGGGCGTGGAGCGGCGCCAAACAGCGCCTCAGGCAACTCGATCTGGCCCGCCTGGGCGTTGTCGAGCGTGATGACGGGGATCTGGATTGCCATCGTCCTATTCCTCAGGCGACCGCTGCCGGGAACGGCGCGTCGGCAGGCCGCGCACGCTTCACCGCGTCGCGCACCAGCACGTACCCACCCTTCGGACCGGGGATAGCGCCCTTGACCAGCAGCAGCCCGCGAGCTTCGTCGTGGCCCGCGATAACCAAATTCTGCGTCGTCACGCGTTCGACGCCGAGGTGACCGGCCATCTTCTTGTTCTTGAAGGTCTTCCCCGGGTCCTGCCGGTTGCCGGTCGAGCCGTGGGACCGATGGCTGATGGAGACACCGTGAGAGGCCTCCAGGCCGGAGAAGTTCCAGCGCTTCATCGCACCAGCAAAGCCCTTGCCCTGCGTGATGCCGGTGACGTCCACGCGTTGCCCCTTCACGAAGTGCGCACCGGTGAGGCGCGCGCCAGGATCGAGGGCCGCATCGCCGGCAACGCGGAACTCCACCAGGCGCATCGGCGCCTCGACGCCCGCCTTCGCGAAATGCCCCTTCTGCGGCTTCGTCACGTTCTTCGGCTTCGCTTTGCCAATGCCGAGCTGGACGGCGTCGTAGCCGTCCTTCTCCTCGGTCCGTTTGGCGACGACGCGGACGTCATCGAGATGCAGCACGGTCACAGGAACGGTCGAACCGTCCTCGTTGAACAGCCGTGTCATGCCCAGCTTGCGGGCGATCAGCCCGGTGCGGCCTTGGGTGGCGGCCATGGTGTCAGGTCCCCTTGCCCGGCCTAGATCTTGATCTCGACGTCCACGCCGGCCGCGAGGTCGAGCTTCATCAGCGCATCCACGGTCTGCGGGGTCGGATCCACGATGTCCAGAAGGCGGCGATGGGTCCGGATCTCGAACTGCTCGCGCGACTTCTTGTCGATGTGCGGCGAGCGGTTCACGGTGAACCGCTCGATGTGGGTCGGCAGGGGGATGGGCCCGCGCACCCGCGCGCCCGTCCGCTTCGCCGTGTTCACGATCTCCCGTGTGCTCCCGTCAAGCACACGGTGATCGAACGCCTTGAGGCGGATGCGGATGTTCTGGCTGTCCATGGAAAGCTGGCCCGATCTCGCCCTAGCCCTACTTCACGATCTGCGCGACGACGCCGGCGCCGACGGTGCGGCCGCCCTCGCGGATGGCAAACCGCAGCCCCTCGTCCATGGCGATCGGCGCGATCAGCTCCACGTCCATCGTCACGTTGTCGCCCGGCATCACCATCTCGACGCCCTCCGGCAGCTTCACGATCCCGGTCACGTCGGTGGTGCGGAAGTAGAACTGCGGCCGGTAGTTG
>DASQNQ010000369.1:0-16406 GCA_035644895.1 Acetobacteraceae bacterium
GGGCGGCTGCGCATCCGTCAGGCCGAGAAGGTTGGCCGCGGCGTAGACCACGCGCAGGCTGCCATGCTGCCGGAACAGCTCCCAGAGCGGGGCGAAGAGGGCGTCGAGCCGCCGCACCTCCCCGGCATCCCCGGCCTGGGCGGCGCGGGTGAGGGCGAGGGAGGGACGCGGCAGCAGGCCGCCGACCACGCTGTACCAGGCCGCGCCGCCCGCCATCACGGCGAAGGGCGCGTGCCAGTCGGCGCTGTGGCCCAGCGCGAACACCTCCGGCAGGCGTGCGCGCAGCGCCGCGATGGCGGCGGCGGCTTCGGCCGGCGCGGGCGCCGGATTCTTCACCGCGACGATGCGCGGCACCTCGGCGAGGCGCGCGATCAGGTCGTCCGTGAAGGTGAAGTGCGTGGTCGAGGGATTGTTGTAGATGCAGAGCGGCAGGCCGGTCGCGCCAGCCACGGCCGCGAAGTGGTGGAACACCTCCTCCGCCGTCAGGGGCGTGTAGGAGACGGGGGCGAGCAGCAGCCCGTCCGCGCCGGCCGTCTCGGCATCGCGCGCCAGGTCCACCGCGTCGTCCGTGCGCATCGCGCCGACGCCGACGATGAGGGGCACGCGGCCGCCGACCGCCTCGGCCGCGGCCTCGACGGTGCGGCGGCGCTCCGCGCGGGAGAGGTAGGCGTAGGTGCCCGTGCTGCCGAGCAGCCCGACCGAGTCCACGCCCGCCGCCCGCAGCCTGTCGAGCAGCAGGGCGAGGGTGCGCGTGTCAACGCGCCCCGCCGCATCGGCCGGCGTGATCGGGAAGGCCGAAAGGCCGTGGAAGAGAGACATGGAGGCACCGCGCGCGGAGAGTGGCTAAGCCTCCCACACGCCACCGAACCCGACCAGACCCGGGCGTGTATGGGATGGGGTTCCAAGGGCCTCAGGCCCTTGGCAGGGGGTCCAAGGGGGACGGCGTCCCCCTTCAGCAGCCCTTACTGCAGCCGCGCATGCGCCGCCCGCAGATCCTCCACGAAGCGGTCGAACTCGCGTGCCTTGCTGTCCGGGTCGGGCAGGCGCAGCAGGAAGGAGGGGTGGACGGTGCCGAAGACCGGCCGCCCGCCCGGCCCCTCGATCACCTGGCCACGGGTCTTCAGCACCGGCAGCTTCTTGCCCGCCAGCGCCTGCAGCGCGGTCGCGCCGAGCGCCACCAGCAGCCGCGGCCCGACGATCTCGGCCTCCCGCAGCAGGAAGGGGCGGTAGTAGTTGATGTCGCCCGTGTCCGGGCCCTGGTGGATCCGGCGCTTGCCGGTCGGCGTGAACTTGAAGTGCTTCACCGCATTCGTGACGTAGGCCTCGTCCCGCGTGACGCCTGCCGCCTCCAGCGCGCGGGAAAAGAGGCGCCCGGCGGGGCCGACGAAGGGGCGGCCCTGGATGTCCTCCTCGTCGCCGGGCTGTTCGCCGACGAACATCAGGGGGGCGCCGACCGGGCCCTCGCCCCACACCATCTGCGTGGCGCGGTGGGCGAAGTCCGGCAGGTCGTTGCGGGTGGCCAGCTCCTGGCGGAGGGCGGCCATCATGTCGGAGTTGGGGGCATGCGTGTCCATGTCCGCCCCAACGCGCGCGATGTGCCGCGGCTTCTGTTGCTGCCGTTGGGGGCGCGGGTTCGGCAGCGTGACGCCGTGGGCCACCATCTCCGCCACGCGCCGCGGGGCATCGGCGATCAGGCGCGGGATCTCCGCCGTCTCCGGCATGTTCCGCCAGTAGCGCCGCGGCATCTCGGCGCGCATCGCGCCGGGCTTGAGGCGGGCGGGGTTGAAGATCGCCGCGTAGTAGGCGCGCCAGAGCGGCTCCACCGCGTCGTCCGGCGGCACGTCGCGCGCCGACCCGCCCGGGCCGAAGGCCAGCGCCTGCCCGTCCCAGGAGACGGTGCGGCGCGGCGTCACGATGGTCCAGCGCAGGCCGGCGAAGCGGCGGACGAAGAAGCCGGCCTCGGCCTCCTCGATGTGGTGCTCGGGCTCGAACCACGCCACGTGGCGCAGCCCGGCCTCGGTCTCCACCTGCCGGAAGCGGAGGAAGGCGTGCATCTTGTGCGCGTCGCGCCGCACCGCACGCGCCATGCCCTCCAGCCGCCGCACATCGGGGTCGGCGGCGTCGCCCATCAGCGCGTGCTCGCCATGCGTGACGCGCCAGAGCAGGCCGTAGAGCGCGGCGAAGCGCCCGGCGTCGCGGTGGCGGATGGCGATCTCCGCCACCTCCAGGAAGGCACGCGGGACGGAGAAGGCGGGCGGGCCGGCGGGTGGTGCGGGCGGTGCGCCGTCCCCGAACAGGCCGGGATGGTCGCCGATGACGCGCCACTCCACCTGCGCGGGCTCCACCCCCGCCGAGAGCAGCCCGCGCGCCGCGTTGCGCCAGGCCGTGAAGTCGGCCGGGCCCGGCAGGACGATCGCGACGGAACCACCCATCTCAGAACAGCGCGAGCTGCGCGGGGCGCGCGGCCCGCGCCATCGCGCCGCCGGCCAGCCGCGCCCGCAGCCCCGCATCGTCCAGCGCCCGAGGCAGGTGGTCGGCCGTCACCAGGAAGGGCAGCGCCTTGGCCAGCGGCACGCGCAGCCGCGCCAGGTCCTCGGCCCGGATGCGCCGGTGGCGGCGCGCCGAGAGGATGCGCTCCACCGTCTTGGCGCCGAGGCCCGGCACGCGCAGCAGCGCCTCGCGCTCCGCCCCGTTCACGTCGACCGGGAAGCGCTCGCGGTGCTTCAGCGCCCAGGCGGTCTTCGGGTCGAGCTCCAGGTCGAGCATGCCCGCGGTCCCGCCGGCCACCACCTCCTCCCGCGAGAAGCCGTAGAAGCGCAGCAGCCAGTCGGCCTGGTACAGCCGGTGCTCCCGCACCAGCGGCGGCGATGCCGGCGGCAGGATCAGGGACGCATCGGGGATGGGCGAGTAGGCCGAGTAGTAGACGCGCTTCAGCCGGTACGAGCCATACAGGTCGGTGGCCGTGCCGAGGATCGTCGCATCGTCCGCGCCGTCGGCGCCGACGATCATCTGCGTGCTCTGTCCGGCGGGCGCGAAGCGCGGCGGCGCGGCGCGGCGCGCGGTCCGCGCCTCGTCCCGCGCCGCCTCGATGCGGCCGCGCAGCCCGGCCATGGCGCGGCGGATGCCGGGCAGGTTCTTCTCGGGCGCCAGCGCCGCGAGGCCGGAGGCCGTCGGCAGCTCCACGTTGATCGACAGCCGGTCGGCGAGGCGCCCGGCTTCCTCGACCAGCGCGGGGTCGGCGTCGGGGATGGTCTTGAGGTGGATGTAGCCGAGGAAGCCGTGCTCCTCCCGCAGCAGGCGCGCGACGCGGACCACCTGCTCCATCGTGTAGTCGGGGGAGCGGATGATGCCGGAGGAGAGGAACAGCCCCTCGATCGCGTTGCGCCGGTAGAAGTCGAGCGTCAGGCGCGCGACCTCCTCCGGCGTGAAGCGCGCGCGCCGGACGTTGGAGGAGGCGCGGTTGATGCAGTAGGCGCAGTCGAAGACGCAGGCGTTGGTCAGCAGGATCTTGAGGAGGGAGACGCAGCGCCCGTCCGGCGTGTAGGCGTGGCAGATGCCCATCCCCTCGGTGCTGCCGAGGCCGCCGCGCGTCGAGTCGCGCTTCGCCGAGCCGGAGGAGGCGCAGGAGGCGTCATACTTGGCGGCGTCCGCCAGGATCGAGAGCTTGGTCAGCGTGTCCATGCAGCGGGGGCGCCATCGCGGTCGGAACGAGGTTCATGTTATGTTCCTGTGCGACCGGCGCAAGGGGAATGTGACGACCGTGTTCCGCCCGCGCCGCCCTCGCCACATCGCGATCCAGAGGCCGACCCCGCCGACCAGGAACACCGACAGAACCGACCAGACTACAACGACCACCGCAACGGTCCGCAGGCTGGGCGGCCATGACGAGAACCAGACGAGACCCAACAACTGCGCCAACGCTGCCGCCACCTGCTCCTGCATCTCCGGTCTGCTTTCTTTGGCGTTTCCTTGACTGGACATTGTGAACGTTGCAGGACAACACAAGATGGCAAATCGACGGATCGTGATCCGCCCCGTCATCAAGCTGCCTTTCTTGGGCTGCCCGGTCGTTCGCGAGGGGTGACCGGCGGCCCCGCCTGGGCCACGATGCGCGGGCAGGAGAGGAGCCGCCCCGCATGGATGCCGGCACGCGCCAGATCGCGTTCATCAACACGGCCCATGTCTTCACCCATTACGGGCTGCTGATCCTGGCGACCGCCGTGCTCGGCATCGTCGCGCAGGAGCCCGCGATGTTCGGCGCCGACTACGGCCCGGTGCTGGCGCTCGGCACCGGCATGTTCGTGCTCTACGGCCTGGGCTCCCTGCCGATGGGCTGGCTCGCGGCGCGCCTCGGGCGGCAGGAGCTGCTGGCGGCGTTCTTCCTCGGCACCGGCGCCTCCATGGCTGCGGCGGGCTTCGCGCCCGGCCCCTGGACGCTGGCCGCCGCGCTGGCGGTCATGGGGGCCTTCAGCGCGATCTACCACCCGATCGGCACCGCCATGCTGGTGGACGCGGCCGGCGCGCGCGTCGGGCGCGCCATGGGGGTGAACGGCGTCTTCGGGAACCTCGGCGTCGCGACGGCGCCCGTCGTCACCGCCTTCATCGCCGCGCTGCTCGGCTGGCGCTGGGCCTTCATCCTGCCGGGGCTCTTCTGCGTCGGGGTCGGGCTGCTCTACCTGCGGGAGCCGCGCGTGGACCTGGCCAAGGCCGCCGCCGCCGCGCGCCCCTTCCCGGAGATCCCGCGCGCCGTGGTGCGGCGTGCCGTCGCGGTGCTGCTGTCGCTGGCCGCCGTCGGCGGCTTCGTCTTCAACGCCTTCACCCTGCTGCTGCCGAAGCTGATGGAGGAGCGGCTGGCGGGCTCGCCGGACCTGCTGCCGGCGGTCGGTGCGCTCGCCTTCGCCGCCACGCTCTGCGGCGGGCTGACGCAGTTCACGGTGGGGAACATCATCGACCGCACCACGCTGAAGCGCGTCTTCATGCCGCTCGCGCTCGTGCAGCTGCCGGGCCTCGCGGCGCTGGCGTTCCTGGAGGGCTGGGCGGTGCTGCCCGTCGCGGGGCTGCTGGCCGCCGCGATCTTCGGCCAGGTCACGGTGAACGAGACGATGACGGCGCGCTACGTGGCGCCCGCGCTGCGCGCGCAGCTCTACTCCATCCGCTTCTTCGTCGGCTTCCTGGGCGCCGCCGCGGCATCCCCCCTGATCGGATGGCTGCACGAGGTGACCGGTGGCATGCAGGCGGTGCTGCTGGTGCTCGCGGCGTCCACGCTCGTCACCCTCGTCTGCGCCGTGTTCTTCCCGAACCGGCCGGAGGAGCTGCGCCCGGAGCTGTGGGGGGCTGCGCCCGCGCCGGCGGAGTAGGGGAGCGGCGTCAGCCCCGCTCCAGCAGGCCGAGGCGCAGCAGGCGGGCGCAGAACTCCGGCGCGCCCTCTCCCAGCGAGGCGGGCACCGCGCCCTCGTCCAGCGCCGCCATCCAGGCGGCCTCCTCCGTCGAGAGCGCCATCGCCCCGCCGGCCCAGCGCAGCGAGGCGCCGCCCGCCGCGTCCGGCACCAGCGCGTGCAGCACGTCCCCGGCCAGGCGCAGGCGGGCATCGGGCTCGGGCGCAGGCGGGAACAGGCCGCGCCCGAGCAGCGCCGGCCTCTCCGCCGCCAGCCGGTCGAGCAGCGCGACCGCCGCGCGCTCCAGCGTCGCGGGCTCGGCGAGCTTCGCGGCCAGCGGCACGGCAAGAGGTGCGAGCGCGCCCGGCCCCTCCGCCAGCCGCCAGGTCGGGAAGGCGGCGCGGAGCGCGGGGTCGCGCTCCTCCAGCAGGTCGAGCGCGAGGCGCAGCACCGCGGCGAAGGAGGGCTCGAGCAGCCCGACCGTGAC
Organism: Acetobacteraceae bacterium; assembly: GCA_035644895.1. Taxonomy (GTDB): domain Bacteria; phylum Pseudomonadota; class Alphaproteobacteria; order Acetobacterales; family Acetobacteraceae; genus Falsiroseomonas. Next base: position 5,863 of record DASQNQ010000369.1, read on the forward strand.
ATGCAGGGAAGCGCCGCCCTCCCGTGCGCCTCCTTGCGCCATCGCATCGTGCATCACGCCGCGCGGGACGTAGAGCGCGTCGCCCGGGCGCAGGGTGAGCGTCCGCGGCTCGCCGGGCGGCGCGATCCCGCCCGGCCAGGGCGTGCGGCGCGTGGGCTGCGGCACCGGCTGCGCGTCCCAGATGCGCCAGGTCTTCTCGCCCGTGACCTGCAGCACCAGCACGTCATGCGTGTCGTAATGCGTGCGGAAGCCCTGCGCGCCCGGCGGGGTCAGGTAGATGTTGGCCTGCACGGCGTGCAGGAACACCTGCTCCAGCCCTCGGCAGAGGCGCGCGAGCGGCGGGTGCATCTCGTGGAACTGCGAGACGACGAGCGTCGCGCCGGCATCGAACAGGGCGAAGAGCCGCGGCAGGTCCGCCCGCCCGTCCTCCCGCGTGTACTCCTCGGCCGGCACGCCCGCGCTGCCGGGGCGGCCGCCATCGGCCATGGACAGGCGCGGCAGGCGGGCGGCGTCGGTGGCCAGGAAGGTGTCGAGGTCGGCGACCGAGAGAAGGTGGCCGAAGCGCCCCGCCTCCGGCGCGGGGAAGTGGCGCCAGGCCGTGCCTTCGCGCAGGCGCAGCCCGTCCTCGACGGGCAGGTCTCCGAAGGCGAGGCGCCAGGCCGTCTCCGCCAGGGTCGGCATGGTGTTCTCCAGCTGAAGCTGTGGCAATCATGCGGCGCCGGGGGGCGCCGGCGAAGCGGGCAGGCCGGAACCGCAGCACGCAGGGCACGTATCGGGCCCGGCGGGTTGCCGCCGGATCAAGGGGGGAGAGGGGACCGCATGGGGCATGGCGTGCGCGTGGCGGCGGGGTTGCTTGCCGCCGTGATGCCACTCTCCGCCGAGGCGGGCCAACCGCGCGACCGGACCTGGTTCGGGACGGTCTATGTCGGCCAATGGGTGAACGGCGACATGGCCGACATCCCGCGCCGCGCCGTGACGGGCAGCCTGGGCTGGGAACCCGCGACCTTCGCCTCGCTCATCGCCCACCGCGTCCTGGTGCCGGAGATCCGCTCGGGCTGGCCGCTGATCGGCCGGATCGTGGATGGCGGGTCGCTGGAGCTGGAGGGGCAGTTCGGCCGCCACTTCGGCCTGCAGCGCCACGCGGAGGTCTCGCTCTCCCTGGTGTGGCGGTCGCCGGACGTGACGGTGCCGCTGACCGACGCGCGGGTGAACGTCGCCTTCGCGGAAGGTCTGTCCTACGCCCTGTCGCGCCCGACCCTGGAGGGGCGGGAGGCGGAGGACGGGCCGCAAAAGTTCCTGAACTACCTCGGCATCGAATTCGAGGTGTCGCACCCGGCGCTGCCGGGCATCTCGCTCGTGCCGCGGCTGCACCACCGCTCCGGCATCTTCGGCCTGATCGCGCCGCATGGCGGCACCGGGTCGAACTTCCTGGGCCTCGGGCTGCGCATGACGCTTCAGTAGCCGCGGCCCCGGCCGGGCGCGTCGTAGGGATCGCTGTCCGAGACCCGGCGGTAGCCCCCGCGCCCACGCCCGGGTGCGTCGGAGGGGTCGCTGTCGGAGGCCCGGCGGAAGCCGCCGCGCCCCGGCGCGTCCGAGGGATCGGCGTCCGAGGCGCCCTGCGCACGCCACCCGCGCCCGCGACCGGGTGCGTCGGAGGGATCGCTGTCGGACGCCCCGCCCATGCGCCGGCCGCCCCGGCCATAGCCCGGCGCGTCGGAGGGGTCGCTGTCGCTCGCGCCGCTGCCGCGGTGCCCGCCGCGGCCCTGCCCGGGCGCGTCCGAGGGGTCGGCGTCGGAGATGACGATGCGCGCCGGCGCGGGCGGCGGATAGGCCACCGGCTGCACGGGCACGACGCAGGCCGCCGTCGGCAGCGCACCGCCGAGCGCGGCAAGCCGCAGCACCAGCAGGCGCCGGCGCAGCTTCCCCTGGGGCGCATCGCTCTCGGACATGGAAGGCTCCCGCAACCGGACGAGCCATTCTGCGGCTGGAATTGCGACCGGATGATGGATGCGGCGGGTCAGCGCGCGGGCGGCGGCGCCTCCGGCCCGGCGGGTGCCGCCGCGGGCTCCGGCGGCGTTTCCGGCGCGGCCGGCATGAGCACGACGGTCACCGCGCGCGCGCCCGGCTCCGCCTCCCGCCCGCTATAGGCGCCGAAGCGCGCCTCGGCGCGGATGCGGTCGCGCTCCACCCCCGCCTCGGCGAGCGCCTGCGCCACGGCGCGCGCGCGTTGCGCCGCCAGCCGCACGCCCGCCTCCGCGCCCTGGCCGCGGTCCCCGTGGCCGAGCACGCAGAGGTTCCGCCCGGGCGCCGCGCGCGCCGCCTCCGCCGCGGCGGCAAGCCCGCCGCGGGCGGCGTCGGTCAGTGCGTTGCGCCCGGGCGCGAAGGGCACGGCGAAGACGTCGTCCTCCAGGTCCTCCGCGCCGACGCAGCGGAAGTCCCGCGGCTGTGCCGCCGCCGGCCCCGCGAGCAGGGCGAGCAGCGGCAGGAGGGCCAGCCCCCTCATGCGGCGGCGACCAGCAGGCCCGCCCCGGCCAGGCGGCCGATCAGCGCCTCCGCGTCCACGCCCGGATGCGCGGCCGCGAGCTCGGCCGCCGTCACGTCGGGCCGCGCGAGAAGCCAGGCCGCCGCCTCGGCCTCCGGCGGGCTGAGCGCCAGCGCGCCCGCAGACCCCTTCAGCACCCAGTCGGCGCCGCGCCGCACCGGCTTCGCGCCGCCCGCCACCACGCGGAAGGCGGGCGCGTCGCCCGTCCCGGCGCCCGCCGCGCTGCCCAGCCCGCGCGCCGCCAGGATGTCGAAGCCGCCGCGCCGGTAGCGGTAGTCCGCGACGAAGCGCTCCAGCACCTCCAGCACCTTCGGGTCGCGGCAGAGCTCCGCGATGCGCTGGCCGAGCAGCCCGGCGCGCTGCGTGAGCGCGAACTTCGCGGGCGCCGTGCCGTCCTGCCGGGGCAGGGGCTTCCGGAACTCGGGCTCGTACAGCACGCGCTCGACCAGCATGTTCATCAGGTCCATGCCGAGCGGCGCGTGCACGCCATAGGCGACATGGACCGAGGACGGGGCCTCGGCCAGCGCGTCGTGGTACCAGCCGCGCGGCAGGTAGAGCAGGTCGCCCGTCTTCAGCACGACCTTCTCCCGCAGCCGCCCGCGCGCCTGGTCGTGGTGCGCCTGGGGCTGGCCGCGGAAGACGGGGTGGGCGATGGGCCACTCGGCCCGCCCCTCCCAGATGTTCCAGGCCTTCTCGCCCTCCACCTGCACGGCCCAGACGTCGTGCGTGTCGTAGTGCGTGTGGAAGGCCTTGTGGCTCTGCCAGGAGATGTAGACGTTGGCCTGGCTCTTCCCCAGGCCCGCGCCCTCCAGCGCGTTCGACACCGCGGCGAGGCCGGGGGTCAGGCTGTCCACGTCGTTCATGACGACCGAGGCGCCCTTCGCGATCCAGCCCTGCACCAGCCGCGCATCCGGCTGCAGCACCTGCCCCCCGTCGCGGCCGGCGGCGCGGGTGCAGAACTGCTCGGGCGGCACGGCGGCGCTGTCCAGCACGAGCTTGAGCGACGTGGATGTCCAGATGTGCGTCATGTCGAGCAGCCGGTTGATCTGCCGCCAGGACAGGACGGAGGCGAACTTCTCCGCCCCGCCCCGTACGTGCAGCGGCTGCCTGTCGTAGTACTCGGCGAAGAAGCGCTCGGGCGTGACCGGGTGCAGCAGGTCGGCGAGGGACGCGATCATGGCCGGGGTCTTAGCACCAAGGCGTGTCGCCGCCCACCGCTTGCGCGCCGCGCGCCCCGCCCGCACCCTGCGCCGCAACGACACACGGGGAACGCCTCATGGACCAGGCACTACGCGACGGCGTGCGGGAGGAGGTGCTGGACGCGGCCGGCACCGCGCTCCGCCGCCTGGCCCCCGCCCTGCCGGAGGCCGCCGATGCCCTGCTGCGGGAGCTGCACGCCGGCGTGCCGACGGCCGAGCTGGCCGAGATGCCGCCCGAGGCGCTGGCCGAGGCGGCGGCCAGCCTGACCGCCTTCGCGCTGGACCGCCCGCCGGGCGCGGCGAAGGTCCGGCTGCTGCCCCCGGGGCCCGGCGGCGGCCGCGCGGTGGCCGAGGTCGTCAACGACGACATGCCCTTCCTGGTGGACAGCGCGCTCGCGGCCCTCGCCCTGCACGGGAGGAAGGTGCATCAGCTTCTCCATCCCGTGATGGGCGTGCGGCGCGACGCGGCGGGGCGGCTGCTCGCGCTCGACCCCGCCTCGCCAGGGCGCGAGAGCCTGATGCGCATCACCCTCGGCGGCGCCTCGGGCGCGATGGTGGGCGCGGGCGGCCCCGCGCCGGCGGAGGACTGGGCGGCGATCGAGGCGGCGCTCTCGCGCGCCATGGCCGATGTGCGCGCCGCCGTCGCCGACTTCGGCGCGATGACGGCCCGCCTGCGCGACGCGGAGGCCGAGCTGGGCGAGGGCGAGGCACGCGACTTCCTGCGCTGGATGGCCGAGGACAACTACGTCCTGCTCGGCCACCGGCGCCTGTCCATCGCACCCGATGGCGACGTGGCGGTGGAGGCGGGGGAGAACCTCGGCCTGCTGCGCGACGCGTCGGTGCCGGTCTTCGACGCGCTGCGCGACCTGCCCGCCCTGCCGGAGGCGGTGCGTGCCAATCTCGGCCGCACGGGGGCGGTGACGGTCGCCAAGGCCAACATGCGTTCCACCATCCACCGCCCGCAGCATGCCGACGTGGTGGTCACGCGCATCGCGGGCGCGGATGGCCGGCCGGCGGGCGCGCGGCTCTTCCTCGGGCTGTTCGCGGCGGCCGCCTACAACCGCAACCCGCGCTCCATCCCGCTGCTGCGGGAGAAGGTCAGCCGCATCCTCTCGCTCGCGGGGCTCGAGCCCGAGAGCCATGACGGGCGCGCGCTGCGCAACATCCTCGACACCTGGCCGCGCGACGAGCTGTTCCAGGCGGGAGAGGACGAGATCCTGGCAGGCGCCCGCCGCGCGCTCGACCTGCAGATCCGGCCGCGCGCCGCGCTGGTGGTGCGCCGCGATCCCTTCGGCCGCTTCGTCTCCGCCATCGCCTGGCTGCCGCGCGACGGCTTCGACACGAACATGCGCGAGACGGTGGGGGCCATGCTGGCGCGTGCCTGGGCGGGGCGCGTCTCGGCCTTCTACACCTCGCTCGGCGACGCGCCGCTGGCGCGCGTGCACTACGTGGTCGGCACCAGGCCGGGCCAGGTGCCCGAGGTGGACGAACGCGCGCTGGAGGCCGCGATCCGCGAGGCCTCCCGCGGGTTCGGCGACCGGCTGGAGGAGGCGCTGGCGCGCGAGCATGGGGAGGCGGGCGCCACGCCCGTCCTCGCCGCCTGGCGCGAGGCCTTCCCCCGCGCCTACCGGGAGGCGCACAGCGCGGCGCAGGCCGTCGCCGACATCGCGCTGGCCCGCCGCGCCCTGGAATCGGGGCGGCCCGCCGCCACGCTCTCCCGCCCGGCGGGGGCGGATGCGCGCACGCTTGCGCTCCGGCTGGTGAACCCCGGCGGGCCGCTGCCGCTGGCGGATGCGCTGCCGCTCTTCGGCTCGCTCGACCTCCGCGCGATCGAGGAGACGCCGCACCGGCTCTGCCCCGCGGGCCTCGACCATCCCGTGCTGCACGTCTTCACGCTGCAGGCCGCCGTGCGCTGCGAGGAGGGGCGCTTCGCCCCCCTGCTCGACGCGCTGGCCGCGCTGCAGGAGGGGCGGGCCGAGCCCGACGGCTTCAACCGACTGGTGCTGCGCGCCGGCCTCACCTGGCGGGAATGCTGGCTGCTGCGCGCGATGTTCCGCTGGCTGAAGCAGGTGGGCTTCGCCTTCGCGCAAGGCTCCGTGGAGGACGCGCTGGCCGCGCACCCGGAGGCCGCGCGCATCCTGCTCGACCTCTTCGCGGCGCGCTTCGACCCGCGCGCGCCGCGCGACGCGGAGCGGGAGGCGAAGCTGGATGCCGCGTGGCGCACCATGCTGGAGGCCGTGGCGAACCCGGACGAGGACCGCATCCTGTCGCGGCTGCGGCGCCTGCTGGATGCAACGCTGCGCACGAATTTCTACCAGTTGAAGGACTACCTCGCCTTCAAGGTGGAAAGCGCGCGGGCCGGCGACATGCCGCTGCCCCGGCCCTGGCGCGAGATCTTCGTCCACTCGCCCCGCATGGAGGGCGTGCATCTCCGTGCCGGACCGGTCGCGCGCGGCGGCATCCGCTGGTCCGACCGTCGGGAGGACTTCCGCACCGAGATCCTCGGCCTGATGAAGGCGCAGCGCCTGAAGAACACCGTCATCGTGCCGACCGGCGCGAAGGGCGGCTTCGTGCTGAAGCGCGCGCCCGAAGGGCGTGAGGCGCTGATGGCGGAGGGCATCGCCTGCTACTCGACGCTGGTACGCGGGATGCTGGACCTGACCGACAACCTCGCGGCCGACGGCGCGGTGGCGACGCCCGCGGGCATCGTGCGGCGCGACGGCGACGACCCCTACATCGTCGCCGCGGCCGACAAGGGCACGGCCACCTTCTCCGACATCGCGAACGGCCTCTCCGCCGAGTACGGCTTCTGGCTCGGCGACGCCTTCGCCTCCGGCGGTTCGGCAGGCTACGACCACAAGGCGATGGGCATCACCGCGCGCGGCGCCTGGGTGATGGTGGACCGCCACTTCCAGGAGATGCGCGGGCAGGGCGTGCAGGACGCCCTCTTCACCTGCGCGGGCGTCGGCGACATGTCGGGCGACGTCTTCGGCAACGGGCTGCTCGTGTCGCGGAAGACGCGCCTGCTGGCCGCCTTCGACCACCGCCACATCTTCATCGATCCCGACCCGGACCCGGAGGTTTCCTACGCCGAGCGCGAGCGGCTGTTCCGCCTGCCCCGCTCCTCCTGGGCGGACTACGAGGCGCGGCTGATCTCGCCGGGCGGCGCGGTGCTGCCGCGCAATGCGAAGACCCTGCCGCTGAGCGAGCAGGCACGCGCGCTGCTCGGCATCGAGGCCGAACGCGCGGAGCCCGCCGAGATCATGCGCGCCATCCTGCGCCTGCCCGTGGACCTGCTCTACTTCGGCGGCATCGGGACCTACGTGAAGGCAAGCACGGAAACGCAGGCCGAGGCGGGCGACCGCGCCAACGACGCGCTGCGCGTGGACGGGCGCGAGATCCGCGCGCGCGTGCTGGGGGAGGGCGCGAACCTCGCCATCACGCAGGCCGGGCGCATCGAGGCGGCGCGCCTCGGGGGAGAGGGGGCGGGCACCCGCCTGAACACCGATGCGCTGGACAACTCCGCCGGCGTCTCGACCTCGGACCACGAGGTGAACATCAAGATCCTGCTCGCGGATGCGGAGGCCGAGGGTCTGCTCACGCGCCGCCAGCGCGACGACCTGCTGCGCGAGATGACGGACGAGGTCGCGGCGCTGGTGCTGGCGGACAACCACGCGCAGTCCCTCGCGATCAGCCTGGAGGCCATGACGGCCGCCGACGACCTGCCGCACCACGCGGGCCTGATGGCGCGGCTGGAGGCGGCCGGGCTGCTCGACCGTGCGGTGGCCGGGCTGCCGGACGAGGCGGCGCTGCGCGCCCGCGCCGCGGCGGGCGAGGGGCTGACGCGGCCCGAGCTCGCTGCCCTGCTGCCCTTCGCCAAGCTCTGGCTGCTGGATGCGATCGGGGAGGGTGCGCTGCCCGACGACCCGGCGCTGCACCCGCTGCTGATGGCCTACTTTCCGGAGGCGCTGCGGACCGGCTTCGCGCCCCAGATCGGGCGGCACCGCCTGCGGCGGGAGCTGGTGGCGACCATCCTGGCCAACCTGGCGGCCAACCGCCTCGGCCCGGCGGCGATCGGGCGGCTGGCGGCGGAGGCGGGCGGGGAGGCCATCGCCCGCGCCGCGTGGCTGGCGGCCGAGGCCTTCGGGATCGAGGACGCGGCCTGCCGCGCGGACGCCGCCCCGGCCGCGCCCGCCATGCGCCTCCGCGCGCTGCTCGGGCTGCGGCGGGTGCAGGAGGGGGTGGCGCGCGCGCTGCTGGCCACCCCGGGGCCGCTGCAGGCGGCGCTCGACACGCTCCGCCCCGGCGTCGCGGCGCTGGCCGAGGGGCAGGCCGCCCGCCCCTCCCCGGAGGCGTCGAGCCTGGCGGCGGACGGCATCCCGCACGATGTCGCGGTGCTGGCCATGGGCGGCTCGCGGCTGGCCGCGGCGCCCGCGATCCTGCGGCTGGCGGCCGAGGCAGGCGTGCTGCCGGCCCAGGCCGCCGCGGCCTGGGATGCGGCCGGTACGGGGTTCGGGCTGGACGCGCTGCGCGCGGCGGTGGAGGCGGCGCGCGTGCCGGGGCCGCTCGGCGCGCGGGCGCGGGCGGAGGCGCTGGCCGACCTCGCCGCGGTGCAGGCGCGGCTGGCCCGTGCCCGCCTCTCGGGCGGCAACCCGGCGGCCGCGCCGGGCGCGGCGGAGGCGGTGCGGCTGTCGCGGGAGGCGGCGGCGGCGGGCGACCTGCTTTCCGCCCAGGTGGCTCTCCGGGCGCTCGGCGCGCTGCCTTGAACAAGGCCTTCGCCTGGGCGGCGTACGACTGGGCGAACAGCGCCTTCCCGACGGTGGTCTCGACCTTCGTCATCGCGGCCTACTTCGCGCAAGGGGTGGCGCCCGACCCGGTGACGGGCCAGTCGCAGTGGGGGTGGACGCAGTCGGCGGCGGGCTTCGCCATCGCGCTGCTCTCGCCCGTGCTCGGCGCCATCGCGGATGCGGGCGGGCGGCGGCGGCTGATGCTGGCGCTCGCCACCGCGCTGACGGCCGCGCTGACGGCGCTGATCTGGTTCGCGCGGCCGGATCCCGCCTATGCGCTCTACCTGCTCGTCTGCGTCGGGCTGGCCACCGTGGCCTTCGAGGTGGCGACGGTGTTCTACAACTCGATGCTGCCGCAGGTGGCCCCGCCGGACCGCGTCGGGCGCATCTCGGGCCTCGGCTGGGGGCTCGGCTATGCGGGGGGGCTTGCGTGCCTCGGCGTCGCGCTGGTCGCGCTGGTGCAGCCGGACCCCTCTCCCCTTGGGCTCGACCGCGGGCAGGCCGAGCATGTCCGCGCGACGGCGCTGCTGGTGGCCGCGTGGCTTGCGGTGTTCTCCCTGCCGGCGCTGCTGGCCCTGCCGGATCCGCCGGGGCCGCGACCCGGCTGGGGGGCGGCCGCGCGGCAGGGGCTGGCCGAGATCGGCGCGCTGGTCCGCGGGCTGCCGCGCTCCCCGCGCCTCGGGCGGTTCCTGCTCGCGCGGCTGTTCTACACGGACGGCATGAACACGCTGTTCGCCTTCGGCGCCATCTACGCGGCCGGCGTCTTCGGCATGGGCTTCTCCGAGATCCTCGCCTTCGGCATCGCCATGAACGTCACGGCGGGGCTGGGCGCGGCGGGCTTCGCGCTGGTGGAGGACCGGATCGGCTCGCGCCGCACGGTGCTGATCGCGCTCGGCGCCATGATCGTGCTCGGCGCCGGGCTGCTGCTGGCCGAGACGGTGACGGCGTTCTGGATGCTGGCGCTCGCGCTCGGCCTGTTCCTCGGCCCCGCGCAGGCGGCCAGCCGCGCCTTCATGGTGCGCCTCGCTCCCCCTGGAGAGGTCTCGGCCCATTTCGGGCTCTTCGCGCTGTCTGGGCGGGTGACGGGCTTCATCGGACCCGCCGTGCTGGCCTTCGTCACCGCGGCGGCGGGCAGCCAGCGCGCGGGCATGGCGACGATCCTGGTGTTCCTCGCCCTCGGCGCGGCCATCCTGCTGACGGTGCGGGAACGGGCGTGAGCGGCGCGGACCCCTTCGCCTCCCGCCGCGTGCCGGACCGTCGCTTCCCGGGCGGGCGCTTCGTGAACCTGCATGCGAGCACCGACCACACGCTGGCGGAGGTCTGGCGCTGGCGCGCCTATCGCCAGGCGGCGCCCTGGCCCGCCTGGGTGGAGGACCCGCCCCAGCCGCCGCCCGCGCCGCTGCCGCCTGGGCAGGTCGGCGCGACCTTCATCGGCCATGCGAGCTGGATGGTGCAGCTGGGCGGCGTCGCCGTGCTGCTCGACCCCTTCTGGTCGGAGCGCGCGAGCCCGGTGTCCTTCCTCGGCCCGCGCCGCGTGCGCGCGCCGGGGCAGCCCCTGGACGCGCTGCCGCCCATCGGGCTGCTGCTGGTCAGCCACAACCACTACGACCACATGGACATGGCCACGCTGCGGGAGGTGCGGCGGCGCTGGAACCCGCCCTGCCTCACGCCGCTCGGCAATGCGCGGCACCTGCGCGCGGCGGGCATCGCGGCGCGGGAGCTGGACTGGTGGCAGTCCGTGCAGGTGGCGGGGCTGCGCGTGACGCTGACGCCCGCGCAGCACTTCTCGGCGCGCTACGGCTGGGACCGCGACCGCGACCTGTGGGGCGGCTTCCTGGTCGAGGCGCCGGATGGCGGGACGCTGTACTTCACGGGCGATTCCGGCTGGTGCCCGCACTTCGCCGAGATCGGCCGCCGCTTCCCGCGCATCGACCTCGCCCTGCTGCCGATCGGCGCCTACGAGCCGCGCTGGTTCGTGGCGCCAGAGCACATGAACCCCGAGGAGTCGGTGCTGGC
>DASQNQ010000370.1:0-5693 GCA_035644895.1 Acetobacteraceae bacterium
GGTGTCGTCGGACCCAGCGGCGCCCTCCAGCGCGCGGGCGGCGTCGCGCAGCGCGGCCGCGCCGAAGGTGCCGGCCGCCGCCGCCAGGGCGTGGGCCTCCGCCTCGATCACCGCGCGGTCCTGGCCCGGCGTGAGGCGGCCGAGGCGCGCCTGCGTCTCCTCCGCGAAGATGTCAAGGAGCTGGGGCAGGCGCCCGGGCCCGACCGCAGCCCGCAGCTCGGCCAGCGTCGCGTGGTCGAGCAGCGCGGCGCCCGCGCCCGGCTCCGGCGCGCGGGCCCGGCGCGGCCGGCCCTCCAGCAGCGCGTCAACCGCGGCCAGCAGCCCGTCCCGGTCCACCGGCTTCGCGAGGTAGGCGTCCATGCCGCCGGACAGGCAGCGCTCCGCGTCGCCCGGCATTGCGGCGGCCGTCAGCGCCAGGATCGGCACGCGCCCGGCAGGCTCAGGCAGGGCGCGGATGCGCGAGGTCGCCTCGAACCCGTCGAGCACGGGCATGCGGACGTCCATCAGCACGGCGTCGTAGGCGTGGGTTCGCACGGCCTCCACCGCCTCCTCCCCGTCGCGCGCCAGGTCAACGGCGAAGCCGGCGCGGCGGAGGATGGCGGCGGCGACGAGCTGGTTCGCCTGCCCGTCCTCGGCCAGCAGCAGCCGCCCCCGCGCGGCGGGCGTGCGCTTCGGCCGCACGGGGGGCGCGAGGCGCGCGGGCGCGGCGCCGGCGCTGTCGGCGGCAGCGATCAGCGGCAGGTCGAAGCGAAAGGTGCTGCCCTCGCCCTCCCGACTCTCGATCCCGATGGTGCCGCCCATCAGCCCGACGAGCCGCCGGCAGATCATCAGCCCCAGGCCCGAGCCCCCGTGCCGGCGCGCCGTGCCCGCATCGGCCTGGGCGAAGCGCCGGAACAGGCGGCGGCGGAGGGAGGCGGGGATGCCGACGCCGGTGTCGTGCACCTCGGCCACCAGCCGCTCCCCGTTGCCTTCCCCTTCCCCGCGCGAGAGGCGGAAGGCGACGCCGCCGCGGGAGGTGAACTTCACCGCGTTGTCGCCGAGGTTCAGCAGCACCTGCCGGAGCCGCTGCGGATCGCCGAGCACGCGTGCGGGCAGGTCGGGCGCGATGGCGGCGCCGAGCGACAGGCCCTTCTCCGACGCCGCGGGGGCGAGCAGCGCCAGCACCTCCTCCACGGGTGCCGCGAGGTCGAAGGGGATGCGCTCCACCTCGAGGCGCCCAGCCTCGATCCGCGACAGGTCGAGGATCTCGTTCACGGTGGCCAGCAGCGCCTCGGCGCATTGCCGCGCCGTCTCGGCATAGGCGCGCTGCTCGGAATCCAGTCCCGTGTCGAGCAGCAGCGAGAGGGTGCCGAGCACGCCGTTGAGCGGCGTGCGCACCTCGTGGCTCGTGAAGGCGAGGAGGTCGCTCTTCTCCGCATGCGCGCGCTCCGCCGCGCGGCGGGCGCGGGCGGCGGCCTGCTCGGCCCGCACCCGCTCCGTCACGTCGTGCTGGATGCCGAGGAAGTGGTCCACCCGCCCGTCCGGGCCGAAGACGGGGGAGATGTGCAGCTCGTTGACGAAGAGGCTGCCATCCTTGCGGCGGTTGGCGATGCGGATGTCGATCGGCTGGGCCGCGGCGACCGCGGCGCGGATCGCGTCCACCGCGGCGCGGGAGGTGCGCGGGCCCTGCAGGAAGCGGCAGTTCCGTCCGATCACCTCCTCCGGCGCGTAGCCGGTCAGGCGGTGGAAGGCGGGGTTGGCGTAGACGATGGGGCAGTCGGGCAGGTTGGGATCGGAGATCACGACCCCCGTCGGCGCCGCCGCCACCGCCGCCAGCAGCGCCGGCGCGATCGCGGCGGGCTGCCCGTCGGGGCTGCCCGGTGGGCTAGCTGTCGTAGGTCGCGAGGGCTTCGAACGGGACATCGAGGCGGCCTCGCCCGCCGAGGAAGGTGAGCTCGATCAGGCAGGCGGCGAAGGGCACCTCCGCCCCGGCCTGGCGCAGCAGGCTGATCCCGGCCGAGAGCGTGCCGCCGGTGGCCAGCAGGTCGTCGAGCACGATGACGCGCTGCCCGGGCCGGATCGCGTCCGCCTGCATCTCGATGCGGTCCGTGCCGTATTCCAGCGCGTAGTTCAGCCCGATGGTGAGCCCCGGCAGCTTGCGCGGCTTGCGCAGCATGATGAAGCCGAGGCCGAGTTCGAGCGCGAGCGGCGCCGCGACGAGGAAGCCGCGGCTCTCGATGCCCGCCAGCACATCGGGCTTGTGCGGGCGGATCATCCCGGCCAGCCGCTCCACCGTCGCGCGCCAGGCCGGGCCGTCCCGCAGCAGGGTGGAGATGTCGTAGAACAGGATGCCGGGCTTCGGGAAATCCGGGATGGCGCGGATGTGCGCCTTCAGGTCGAAGCCGTCCTGCGATGCCTGCCCTGTGTTCCCGCTCATCCGCCCCGCGCGCCGCCTCCGCCGTCCGGCACGCGCGCAGGCGCCCTGATGACGCCGCTGCCTGCATGCCTTCCTCGGTGCGCAGCCTAGCGTCCGGCGCGGGCGCGGGGCAACCGCGACGGGCTTGGCGAAGGGCGCGGGGCAGGCCACATGACCGGCATGTCACGCATCACCCTGGCGGCCATCATCGGCATCACCGGCTTCCTGCTCTACGTCATGGCCGCGGTGGCCCTGGCGGACCACGTCCTGCGAATGCACTGGATCGTGCAGGCCGTCTATTTCCTGGTCGCCGGCATCGCCTGGGCCTTCCCTGCCCGCAGCCTGATGTTCTGGGCGGCGCGGGGCAGGGGGTAGGCGGGCGGATCCCGGTTCAGAACGGCCGCGTCAGCGTCGCCACGAAGCGGTCGTCGCACAGCTTCTGGCCGCCCACGCAGTCGGCGCGGCCGAGGTCCGTGCCGTAGTAGCCGACGGAGAGCAGGAAGCCCGCCGCCACCTCGCGCGAGACGGAGACGCCGAAGTTCAGGAAGTCCGGCGTGCCGAAGCGGGTGTTCCGGTCGATCCACTGGTGGCCGAGCCGGGCGGAGAGAACGAACTCGTAGGGCAGCCTCACGTCCACGCCGCCCTCGAGGTACAGCGAGTTCCGCGCTTCCGCCTGGAAATTCGGCGAGTAGAAGGCACCGGCCACGAACTTCACCGGGTCCAGTTCGTAGCTGCCGCGCAGCGCGACCTCGAAGTAGTCGAGTTCGAGCCCGCCATTCGAATCGTAGCCGGGGTAGCTGTAGTAGATGCCGCCCAGGTCGAGCTTCAGGTCGCCCACCGCGAACCGGTAGCCGGCGAGCAGGTCGAGTTCCTGCCTCGCATTGGTGCCGGCGAAGGCGACGTTCGAGGCGAAGGCGCCGATGTAGAAGCCGCTCGCGTGCTCGACATCGAGGGTGAGCTGCGCGGCCGGGCGGCCCCGCGTCTGGCTGATGCCACGGAACAGGTAGTCGGTCGTGACACCGGGCGTCACCGCGACGGTGAAGTCACCGATCGTCTGCTGCGCGTGGCCTGCCTGCGGGGCGAGCAGCATGCCCCCGACGAGCGCGGTGGCGGCGAGGCTGAGGCGACAAATCATGGGCAGGCGGGCTCCTCTTGCCAGAGTTGGGAAGCCCTGCGCTGCAATCGTGACGCCACCTTAACGTCAACCTGGAACGGAAAACCCCGCCGGGCAGGTGCCCAGGCGGGGTTTCCATGTTCGCCGTGCTGGTCGGAGCGAGAGGATTCGAACCTCCGGCCCCTGCGTCCCGAACACAGTGCTCTACCAGGCTGAGCTACGCTCCGGCATGCACGGCGAGGCGCGGGGTATAGCGAAGCGGTTGCGCCCCGGCAAGCGGGGGATGGCGGGTTGCCCACGCCACGCCGGGCTGCCACGCTCCGCCGCGTCGGAACCGGAAGGAGATGCTCCGCATGCGCGCATGGACTGGACTGGCTGCCGTGGCGGCGTTCGCGGGCCTCGCCGGCGCGGCCCTCGCGCAGGGCGACGTGGTGGCGGAGCGCCGCGCAGGGCTGCGGACGATGGGCCAGCACATGGAGGCCATCCAGGGGGTGGTCCGCGCGGGCGGCGACACGCGCCCGCTCGTCGCCCGGGTGGACGAGATGACCACCTTCTTCCAGACCTTCCACGAGCGCTTCCCCGCCTCCAGCCTGAACCCCACGGTCCCGCAGGGCACGAACGAGGGCCAGAGCCGCGCGCTGCCCACGATCGAGACCGACCGGGCCGGCTTCGTCCGCACGCGGGACGGCGTGCTCACCTCGCTCACCGGGCTTCGCACCGCCGCCGCCTCGGGCGATGCGGCCGCGACGGGCAGGGCGCTGCAGGAGACGGGCGGCGCCTGCGGCACCTGCCATCGCTCCTACCGCGCCCGGTGAGGGCGGCCGCTACTCGCCGAGGCTGACCACCCACCAGACCGCCCCGGCGGCGCCCGCCAGGAGCAGCAGGGCAAGCACAGGGCTGGCCATGCGCGGCGCGGCGGCGCCGGCGGGCAGGCGCTTGGTGCCGGTCACCATCGGCCGCACCAGGTCGTGCCGCGGCAGCGCCGCATAGGCGGCGATCGCCAGCAGGTGCAGCACGACGGCGCCGATGATGGCCCAGATCACGCGCAGGTGGATGGAGGTGGCCGTGTCGCTCACCGCCGGGTCCACGCTGCGCGCCAGCGGCCCGCGCGTCAGGATCAGGTCGTCCGCGAAGAGCCCCGTCGCGGCCTGGGCCAGCAGCAGTGCCAGCATCAGCAGCACCATCCACCCGCCCGCCGCGTTGTGGCCGACCTGCGTGTCGGGCGCGCGCCGGCCGAGGTGCCGCAGGTGGCGCAGCCCCTCGATGGGGGAGCGCAGGAAGTGCCGGAAGCGCGCCGTCTCCGACCCCACCAGCCCCCAGGCGAGGCGGAACACGAGCAGCGATAGGATGGCGTAGCCCGAAAGGAAGTGCAGGTCCCAGTTGCCCTGCTTGCCCGTCCACCAGGAGAAGGGGACCAGCAGGACGAGCAGCCAGTGGACGAGGCGGATCCACGCATCCCACACCTTCACCCGCCGCGTCCCCTCCACCGGTCCGGCCGCCTGCATCCGCCCGCCCCCGCTGCCCCTGGCGGGAGGCTCGCGCGGGGATGGTCCGGCCGCAAGCCACCCGGCACCATGCGCGTCCATGACCGAGATCGTCCTGCCCGCCCTGATGGCCCTGGCCGTGCCGCTGGCCTGGGCGGCTGCGTTCCGGCGGCTCGGGCTGCCGGGCATGGCGGGCGGGGCGCTCGCGGCCGGCGCGGCGGCGGGATTCGTCCTCCTCCTCGGGCTCAGCCTTGCCTCGCCGAGGCAGCTCTGGGAAAGGCTGCCCCTCCTCATGCTGCTGCTCGCCCTGCCGGTGGGCGGGGGATGGGTGGCCAGCCTCGGCGTCGCGACCGCATCCGCCTGGTGGATGTCGGGCGCGCCCCGCACGGCCGCGGACTGGCGGGATGCCGCGCCCGAGCTGGCCGGCATCGCGGGTCTGGTCCTGCTGCTGCGTCCGCGGCTGGGTGAGCCCTGGGCCGCAGTGGCGGGCACGGCGGCGCTGCTGGCCGGACTGCTTGCTGCCGCGCCGCCGGGGCCAGTGCCGGTCCTGGCAGCCATCCTGCTGGCTGCGGCGCTTGGGGCGGCGCTCGGCCGCGCGCCCGTCGCGGCCACCGCGCCGGCGGTCGCGATGGCTGCGCTTGGCGTGTTGCCCGTGCTGGCGCGCGGCGCCCCGGCGGACTGGGCGGCCGCAGCGGCGGCG
>DASQNQ010000371.1:0-13779 GCA_035644895.1 Acetobacteraceae bacterium
GATCTCGCACCGATTGGTCATGGTGCCTACGGTGGTGCGTCGCTCTGGTTGCGCGTGGACGCGCGCACGACATCGGCCGGCTTCGCCGCTGCTACAGGTGCGGCGCGGGGCGCCCTGGAAACAAACGATAGATGAACGATAGATGAAGCGCGGACCTATGTTCTCAGGTTTCAGCATCGGCAGCATCGACTGGTTCTGGCCGGAGCTGACGGACGCGCCGGACCAAGCCGCCAGGGCCGACCGCATCGAGCACAACGGCTTCGAGGATGCGCGGCTGACCCACGCGATGGGCGGCAACCTGCTGCGCGTGTTCTTCCACCTCGGCCATGTGCTGCAGCCCCTCTCGGCCGCGAAGCTCGACCTCTCCGGGCTCGGCGTCTCCTACACCCGACCCTGGTACACGCGCACGGAGGAGGAAAAGCTCGCCGCCTGCGATGAGCTGGCCGCCTTCCTCCCGGCGCTTCGCGCCTCCGTGCTGCGCCTGCCCGCCAACGGCGACGGCCTGAACCTGTGGGACCTCGACGCCTACCTGCGCGGCGTCCGCCGCTACTGGATCACGAGCGGGGAGGCATTGCCGCCGGTCCGCGTGCTGCTGACGCACGTCTCGCTCCCGCCGGTCCCGATCCTGGAGGCGCCGCGCGACGGCATCCTGGCTGCCACCGGTCGCCGCTACCGCTTCGCCGACCTCTGGAACAGCTACTGCGAGATCCAGTTCCGCTGCGCCCGCATGGTGACACACCGCTATGTGGTGGCGCCGGGCGGCACTCGCGTGGTGGCGGCGATCGAGATCAACAACGAGCCCGACTATGAGTGGCTGCCGGACGAACTGCGGATCGAGAAGTCCGGGCGGCCGGAGGCGCATGCGGTGCGCAAGTACATCACGGAACTCCACAATCCCCAGATCCCGGATGCCGCGGATCCTGCCCCGGCAGGGGAACCGACGCCCTGGGGCGGCTTCCGCGAACAGCAGGGGCCCTGGGTCGAGACCGCGCCTCGCCCCACCAAGGGTGTGCTCGACTTCGACTGGGGTGCCAAGTTCGACTGGTACGTCGCGCGCTACGCCGAATGGGCGGAGCACTTCTCCTACGCCGTGTTCCACGAGGCCCGGAGCCACGGCGCCAGCACTGCCGTGATCTCGGCCGGCGTGACGCACAACAACATCGACTACCTGATCCGCATGTACCGCGCGAATCCGCGCTGCTTCGAATACTGCACGGGGATCGGGTTGCATCCCTATCACTGGCCGGGCCACGACATCTACGACACGCGCTTCCGCCGAGGGCATGATGGCGTGGCGTGGCGCCAGGCGGGCCCGCGCACCTTCGCGCACGACCATTTCAAGTGCTTCGACTTCTTCACGGAGGTGCACCGCCTCACGCAGGCGCGCGGCGAGGCATCCTTCGGGATGGAGGGCAAGGAGATCTGGCTCACGGAATTCGGGATTCCGAGCAAGCTACTCGGCACGTACAACGAGCACGCCGCTGCCTTCGTGCCCTTCATCCGTCCGCGTCCTCTTCCGCCGGAGGCGCTGCCGCGCCAGAGCGCGGTCTGGGAGGATCTTTGGGACGCATTCTTCGACCAGGTACAACCCGCGTTCCTGGCGGCGCACAACGTGAAGGCGCTGGTCTTCTACACGCTGCGTGAGTCGCAGGTGCCTGGCTTCGACAAGCACGACGACGACCGCAGCAACTTCGCCATCCTGCGCCGCAACGGGCTGCCGCGCATGGAATCCGCGACCGTCGGGCGCTTCACGCGCTTCATGGCCGAGGCGACGGGGGTGCCGCGCGCGCCGGACGCCGTGCGGTTCGAACCGATGCCTGCCTGGTCGCGGCGCAAGGACTATTCGCTGCGGCTGCTGCGTTCCGAGCCCTGGCGCGCCGCGGTGACGCCCGCCGAGGTCAACGCCGTCGTTTCCATGCTCCAGCCGGATGAGAAGCAGTTCCTGTATTGGCTGACAAGCGAGTACTTCAGCGGCGCTGGCGCGATCATCGATGCCGGCTGCTTCGCCGGCGGCTCCACCGTGGCGCTCGCCGCCGGGCTGGCGGCGGCCCGGGGCCGGGAAACCTGGGGCGAGAAGGCGCGCATCAACAGCTACGACATGTTCGTGACCGACGACTTCATGCGCGTCCACTACTTCGAGGCCAACGGGCTGACGACCGAGGGCGCACGCTTCCGCAACATCTACGACATGAACACCGCCCGCTGGCGCGACATGCTGAAGGTGCGCGACGGCGACATCACCACCTATCCCTGGACCGGCGGGCCGATCGAGATCCTGTTCATCGATGTCTGCAAGGTCTGGCATGTCAACGACTTCGTCACGCGCGAGTTCTTTCCCAAGCTGATCCCGGGCCGGTCGCTCGTCGTGCAGCAGGACTTCTTCCACCACATGGAGTTCTGGGTGATCATCACCCAGGAGCTGTTGCACGACTACTTCGAGTATGTCGGCTTCGTGCGCTGGAACACCGCGGTGTTCCGCAACGTCCGGCCGGTCCCGCCGGAGGCGATTCCGCCCGATCTGCGCGCGCTCGGCCTCGCCGAGCTGGACCGCCTCATGCGCCGGCACATCGCGCGGCACACGGAGTCCTACCAGGTCGGCATGCTGACCTGCGCGCTGGCCTGCCTGCACCTCGATTTCGACAGCCTCGACGAGGCACGGCGTCTCCACTCCATCGTCTCCGCACGCTACGCCGGTGAGCACTGGGTGGACGAGGCGGCCAAGGATGTCGCGAACCTGCTTCGCGCCGCCGAGCAGGCCGGACGTACCGACACTGCCGGTTGGACGCCCTCTGCCCAACTGATTGAGGAAACGGCTTCAGGTGCAGCGGCTGCGCCACCCGCGCGCGTCCTCGGTGACCTGACCCCGCTTTTCGCACCCGCACTGCTGGCGCCGGCTGAATGGAGGCTGACGGACCTCGACGCGATCAGGGCGGCCTTCCTCGACAATCCGGTGGGCCGGCTCTGGGCGGAAATTCCGGGCGGCCACAAGTGGCTGAGCTACTTCCGCACCTATGAGGAGGTGTTCGCCCGCTTCCGTGGCCGGTCGCCGCGCGTGCTCGAGATCGGCGTGGACCGCGGCGGATCGCTCAGGCTCTGGTCAGCCTACTTCGGCGGGGGCACACGGATCGTCGGGCTCGACATCGTCGAGGCCTGCCGCCGCTTCGAGCGGCCGGGCGAGGGCATCTTCGTCCGCATCGGCTCCCAGTCGGATCCGGACGTGCTGCGCGCGGTGGCTGAGGAGTTCGGGCCGTTCGATCTCATCATCGACGACGGCAGCCATCGCGCCTCCGACCAGATCGCCAGCTTCAACGGCCTGTTCGGGCACGCGCTGAAGCCGGGCGGCATCTACTTCGTCGAGGACCTGCAATGCGCCTACTGGGGGCATCGCAGCGGCGAACTCGACACGCCCTACACCTTCGTGGATTTCGTCCGCACCGCCGTGGACCTGATGCACAAGCCCTATGTGGACCACGACTACCCCTTCTTTCGCATCGACGGCACCCGGGAGCATCCGCTGGTCATGCCCTACATCACGCGGATGCTGGAGCAGGTGCGGTTCTTCGATGCCGCCGTCGCGCTCTACAAGGGTGAGCGGCTTCCCCCGCTGGTCGAGTACCGGCCGTTGCCGGACGAGCCGGCAACGGCCGGCTGAGCGCTGCCATCAGGCATGGCGACGGTGCGGGAGGCGGTGATGCTGGTGGGCACGCGCCGGTTGTCTGCCCGCGGGTTGCCGTGGGAGGAAGGCGAAACCTGCCGAGGCCTCCCCCATCGCCCGAGACGCATGAGAATGGTGCGATTGCCGCAACGAATCCGCCCTGTGGGGCGGCATGCGCGCCTGTTCAGCCGCGGGCAGTCGGCGCATACGGCGCCTGCCGTGGTCGACAGGAGCTGACGGTTTGCAGGACCTTGCAGCTTCGGCAGGCGCATGTGAGCCCGTGCCGGACGGAGACCGGGGAATCGTTTTCCTGCACGTCCCGAAGGCGGCGGGCATGGCCGTTGCCGAGGGACTCCGCAGGGCCTTGTCCCCCCGGCGCAGCGTGGTCGGCTACGACCGGTCGGTATTCGGGACGTTCGACGAGTTCGACACGATCCACCCGGAGCTGCGCCGGACGATCTGCCTGGACCCGACGGACCTCGATCCCGATGCGGATCTCGTCACGGGCCACATGGCGCTCTCGACATTGCGAGCAAGATTCCGGGAACACCGGCGATTCACCATCCTGCGCGAGCCCCGGTCGCGGCTGCTTTCCTTGTGGCTGTACTGGCGTGCATTACCCAGCGCCACCCTCTCGTTCTGGGGCACCTGGGCCGAACGCGCCCGCCAAAGCCATCGGCCCTTGCTCGACTTCCTGACCGTGCCGGAGGTGGCATGCCAGACGGACAATCAAGTGACGAGGTTGCTGCTCTGGCCGCATGAGTTGATTCCGGACTGGGGGTTCATCCCGCGTGACGCGGATGCGGTCCTGCTCGATGCGGCGAGGCGGGCACTGTCCACCCTGGACTACGTCGGCCTCAGCGAGGATCCCGATCTGGACCGGCGCGTCGGCGACTTCCTGGGCAGCGCGTTCAGCCGACCACGCGTGAACGAAACCCCTTCGCTGAAGCCCGAACACAGGCCCGTTCTGGCGCACGAGATGAACGTTCCCACGCTGGAGGCCCTGTTCCAGCGCACGCGGCTCGATGCGGCGCTCTGGTCCGAGGTCGTGCGTGCGGCCATGCCCAGGCAGAACCCGCTGATGCTGGGGGAGCAGGCCTTTCTCGGCAACCTTTTCCGCTACATCGGCACCTCGACCGCGACAGCCGTTGCCGCGCAAGGCCCGCCTGATCCGCAGGATGGGCGCGCGGACGGTCAGGCCGGGACAGTCTAGCCGAAGGAGTGTCGGCCTTCCATTGCGTTGAACCGGATCCGACCAGGTCCCCTCCGGACTCCGGAGGGTTGGCGCACCTGGCCGCACGTTCGACCTGGGACGACGGCGGCCGTCACGCGGCGCCTGTCGCCTCGCCACTTCCGTTCCATTCGGTCATCTGCCGACCAACGGTCAATGAACTGATGTCTGGGCAAGGCGCCGCTTCAATTGCGCGATCCGCGTCTCCGACAGGCGGTACTCCATGCTGGCCAGCAGTTCGCGCCGCTGCTCGACGTCGGTGATGGCCAGCGTGTTGACCCCGTCCCCCTTCATGTGGACGTAGTCGCCGATGAAGATCACCCGGTTCAACGATTCCCAGTCGGTTTCATGCGCGGAGAATACCTGGAGTGTCAGGTAGTAGTCCTCCATGAACTTCATGTCCTTGAAGTGCTCGATCGAATCTACATCCACCTTGCTCATGTCCAGCATGAAGCTGTGGATCGGCGCGTGGTTCATGGTGAGGAAATCGTCGTAGCTCCGGCCATAGGTGAAGACGGCGTCGCGCCGCAGGATGAGGTCACGTTCGGGGTCCATGGTGGTGGAGTAGACGCGCGCGAACGTCGCATTCTTCCGCGTCTCGCGCAGGCGCCGAAGAAGCGTGGCGTAGGCGTCGGGGAACATGATGTCGTCGTAGTCGAGAAAGGCGACCCGGTCGGGGCCCGCTGCACGCAGCATCTGGTTCAGCATCTCGGATCGCAGGTCCGGCGCGTCCGGCGTCGAGCGGAAGACGCGGAGAAGGGGCTGGCAGTCCTCCGCCCAGGGCAACGCCTCCACGGCCTGCCGCAACGCGGCCAGACCTGGTTCATCCAGGTCCTGTAGCCCGATGCAGGGCCGCACGTTGCAACCGCCCTGCGCCAGCAGCGAGAACAGTGCGTGCACCAGCATGTCGCGCCTGCCTCGGCCGTGGTACCGGATCACGGTGGACACGCGGGCGGCCACCGCCGCAATCCCGGCTCCCAACCGGAAGCACGGGGCCTGGGCACAGATCTTGTAGCCGATGGGCTCGGGCGGCTGCAGCATCATGCCCGTGCGGGCGGCATGGGGGATCTGCCAGTTCGGCGCCTCCGGGTCGTGAAGGAAGGTGGGGTCGTTCCGTGGGCTGGCGCAGATGGCGTGGCCCGGGTGGCGCACGGCCATCCGGAGCATCCGCTCCGGCGTCGTGGCGGGAAACAGGTAGAGGTCGGAGAACTGCAGCGTGAGGCACGCCTCCGCCACGTCGTCCGCGTTGCTGCTGAGTCCGAGGCTGCGCAGCTCGTCTGCCAGTGCCGCATCCTGCAGCAGCAGGCGGCAGCGCCCCAGGACCGTGGAGGCGGCGATGCAGTGCGCGAAACGGCGAAGCGCTTCCGGCTCGGCCCGGAGCCGGGCGGCCGCGTCCGGCGCCAGGTCCAGGCGCAGCACGAGGCCGTCCTCCATCGGGACGTCATCCAGGGCTTCGAAGGCGCGGCCGCAGAGGGCTCGTCCGATCGCGTTGAGGTACCCGTAGCCGAAGCGCGTGTCCGGCTCGAGGTGCGCTCCCTCGGCCCATTCGTTCCAGGCGTTGACGATGACGAAGCGCCGGTCGGGCGGCAGGCGCTCCTCCGCGTCGCGGATCAGGTGCCCGATCCAGCGCTGCATGGCCTCCGGCGTGAAGTTGTGCAGCAGGAATGCCTCGGAGCCGTAGCGGGCCGTGTTGTCCCAGACCGGCACGAGGGAGCGGAAGTGCGTCCAGTCGCGCACCGGCGCCTTGCGCATGTAGTGCTCCGCCACCTCGCGGTAGTCCAGGACGCTGCCGTTCAGCGGCCAGTACGGGCGCAGCTCCGCACGGATGTCGCGGGCATCGGGGCCCAACCAGTCGTGCAGGACACGCTCCGCCCCAGCATCCATTCCATGGTCGTCCGGCGAGGTCGCCCCGCGCGTCAGCACGGCGACGAGGTACGGCGCCGGCAGGCCTGCGGCCTCGCATTCCCGGCGCCAGATGCCGACATAGTCGTGCGTCCCGTCGATCGAGGAGGGCCTGTACACGAAAAGCACCGGCCGGCCTTCGACCCTGATGTATCGCTCGTCGTGGAAGAACGGGATGAGGTAGCGGATGAACGCGGCGGCGTCCGCCGCCGAGTAGACCTGTTCGAGAAGGATCTCGCGCTCGTTCCCGTCCCAGCGGCGCGTCCAGTTCTCGTTCGCCCAGCAGAAGCAGAAGGGCATCCGCACGTCGCGGTTCGCCAGCAGCATCTGCGCCGGCTTCTCAAGGATCAGCCGGCCGGAGAACCAGTAGTGATAGAAGACCATTCCATGGACGCCAGCCTTGCGCATCATCTCCGCCTGCGCCCGCAGGCGGTCCGGCGAATCGAGGTGGTAGTAGCCGATGTCGGGGTGCGGCACGTGCTGCTGGTAGTGATCCAGGAACAGCGGATGCGCGCCGCGCACCTTGTGCCACTCCGTGAAACCCTCGCCGTGCCAGGCGCTGTTCTCCGGCGTCGGATAGAACTGGGGAAGGTAGTAGGCAAGCACCTTCACGGTGTCGTGGACGATGCCGCCGGAGAAGTCCTGCTGCGACTCGAACCACTCGGCGGGCTCGCGGCTGAGCACCGGCGTCTCGATGCGGTAGTTGCGGCCGGGCTCGTCGTGTCCCAGCAGCAGCAGCAGGCGTTCCAGCGCATGGGCCAGCGTTCCGTCCGGCGGTATCGGCTCCTCGGGGAAGTCCTCGTAGGCCAGTCGAAGCTGGAGGAACCGCCGGAGGCTGCGGGACGTCGCCCAGAACATCATCCCCTGCGGGAACTCGGTCCGGGAATGGTCCCCCTTCCAGGCCAGCCCCTGGGTCTTGAGCAGGCGCGAGGCGACAGGCAGGTTGTCGCTCCAACCCGTGGCGTCCCATCCCCGGATCTGGTTCCCGGCCGGATAGACCACCTTGGCATCCCGCGCGAACAGGCCGAGGATCTGCGCGACGGAGGAGGCGGAGCCGCAGATCGCGCCCATCAGGCCGTCGAACCAGGCCGACAGGTCCTCGTTGTGCGGGCTCTTCTTCGTGTGGAAGTGGGCGATGACGTCGTAGTCCAGCAGGCGCCGGCCGAACTGCACGATCAGCGGCGCGACGTCGCGGCCACGGTTCGGCACCTGCTCGACACGCACCTGGCCCACCGCGGGCAGCGCTTCGGCCAGGCGCCGCTCAAGCGCCGCGGTTGCGCGCCCCTCCGGGACGGAGACGTAGAGATCGAACCGCGCCGGGATGTGGCGCAGGTATTCGATGCACTGCCCGGTCATGTCCTCGTAGTAGAGGTGGAGATGCACCGCGATCCGCAGCGGCGGGATCGGCGGGTCCTGCCTGAGGTGCGGGTCGAGATAGTAGGGGACGACGCGCAGGACCTCGGCCGCCCATGAATCCCGGTCCGGCCCCCTCCGCCGCGGCCCGTATCCCGAAGCGCCGGCCCTGCGCGGAGCGGCATGCGTCTCCCAGGCCAGGAAGGCGGCCCTCCGCAGGCCGAGACGCCTGCTGTCCTGCGCGACCGAAAGGCCGACGGTCGGCCGGCGGACCACCACGCCGGCAAGGTCGAGCATCTTCCGCGCGCGGGAGCGTGCCGCGGGGCGGTCCGGCGCCCCGCCGAAGGGCAGGTGGCGTGCCATCTGCAAACGGATGCTCCCGCGTGCGCGGTTCAGCGCGCGCCAGGTGGCCCGGGCCGCGAGGAACCCCGCCCGCGCCGCGCGGCGCAGCGCCGGCATGCGCGTCAGCAGCGCGCGCAGCGGCGCGGTGGCGCGCCAGAAGGAACTCGCGGTGACCGCCTCCGCCGCCTCCGAGGCGAGCGCCGCCTCGATCCTCGCCCTCTGCGCCTCAAGCCTCGCGGCCTGGGCCGCCCGGTGCTCCCGCTCGGCCTGCTGCCGCGCCGCCGCGACGGCCCTGGCCGCCTCGCGCTCGCGGGCGGCGGCTTCCGCCGCCTGGGCGACGCGCCCGTGGGCGAGCTCGGCTTCGGCCGCCCAGCGGCGGCCAAGGAAGGCGAAGAGCGCCTCGACCGGCGCAAGGCGCGCCGGCTCGCAGAGCGCGCGGATCGCCGCGGGCGCCTCGGCCCCGACGACCAGCACCCCCAGCCCGCGCCCATGCCGGAAGCCGAAGGAGGGATGCCGCTCACGCAGCTCCGACCAGGGGCGGTGCAGGCCGGCATCGCCGGACCGCTCCTCCGTGCCGTGCAGCAGGACGATGCCGCGCGGCGAGAGCTTGGGAAGCCAGGCTTCGACGTCGTGCCGCGCCGCGGCGCCGGCGTGCAGCCCGTCGATGTGCAGCAGGTCCACGCCGCCATCGGGGATCGTCGCCGCCGCCTCGTCGAAGCTGCAGCGCAGGAGCCTGGAGAACGCGGCATGTTGCGCGTCGTGCCAGGCCTTCAGATCCTCATCGGCCTCCGCCTCCTGGGGCCGCGCCTGGTGGTCCCCGCGCCGGCCGTCCACCGCGACGCAGCGGCATGCGAGGCCCTCCACCCTGACGGATGAGCAGAAGGCGGCATAGGAGACGCCGGAACGCGTCCCGAGCTCGACGACAAGTCCCGGCCGCGCGACCCGCATGAGCCAGTGCGCGAACGGGACATGGCTCCACCAGGCGCTGGCCACGCCCTGGCGCTCGGGTTCGCGGAAGGCGGCGGGCAGCGATCCGGGGGCGAGACGCTCCAGTTCGGCCAAGCCGTCATGGGCCGAAGTTGCCCCCGTGATGGGCATGGCGGCGTCGGCGGAGTGCATGAGCGGGGCGTTCGGATCCAGTCGGGGAGGGCCCCTCCTTACCCGCCGTCGGCCCGCGCGGCCATACAGGCACCGCCATCGCCTGCGCCCTTTACGGGGATCGGCAAAGCCGCCAAAACCCGCGCGTGGCGAAGGGGGCTGGTCGGCATGCCGATGCCCGAGGCCGGCCCGGTGACACGCGGCACGGCGAAGGACGGCCGGGCGGCCGGACATGAACGAGCGGCCTGAGGCGCCCCCCGGCCCCGCGAGGCCCGTCCCGGTGCCTGCCGCGTTGCGGACGCTCGGCCGCACG
Organism: Acetobacteraceae bacterium; assembly: GCA_035644895.1. Taxonomy (GTDB): domain Bacteria; phylum Pseudomonadota; class Alphaproteobacteria; order Acetobacterales; family Acetobacteraceae; genus Falsiroseomonas. The sequence goes on from DASQNQ010000371.1 coordinate 9,895, forward strand.
CCGCGGGAGCTTGCCGCGCATGCAGCCCGGAAGCTGCTGACGCTCACCGCCGGCCGCCTCTTCGTGTCCGGGTTCGGCCAGGGCCTGCGCCGCCGCATGGCGGACCGCGCCGGACCGGTCGCCTGGCCCGGGTTGCGGCTCGCCGTGGCAGCACATGCCTACTACCCGGAGTTGCTGCCCGAGATCCTGGCCTGCCGGAATGTGCTGCCGCCCGGCACGCGGCTGCTTGTCACGGTGCCGCGGGAGAAGGAGCGGCCAGCCGCCGCGCAGCTTGCCGGGGTGCCCGATGCGATGCTGTTTCCAGTCGTGAACCGCGGGCGGGACATCGGACCCTTCGTGTCGCTGCTCAATGCCGGCCTCCTCGATCCCTATGACGCGGTGCTGAAGCTGCACACCAAGCGAAGCCCGCAGCTCCGCGACGGCGAGACGCGGCGGCGCCTGCTCTTCACCCTGCTGGCGGGGGAGCCGCATGCGACCGCACGCGCCCTGTCCGCCTTCACCGATCCGGGGGTCGGGATGGTCGGCTGGCGGAGTGCGTTCCGCACTGCACGGCCCTACTGGATGGCGAACGAGGCGCGGGTTGCGGCGCTGGCACGCGCGATGGACGCCGGCGACGCCGCGCGGCTCGGCTTCTTCGAGGGCTCGATGTTCTGGTTCCGCCCGGCCGCGCTGCGCCGCATCCGGCAACTCGGCTTGCAACCGGCGGATTTCGAGGCGGAGGCCGGGCAGCTGGACGGCACGCTGCACCATGCCCTGGAGCGGCTCTTCACGATCGCCGCCTGGTCGGACGGCTACACGGTTCGCAGCCTAGGCGGACGTCTGCTGGCGGGTGGCGAGCCTGTCCGGCAGGGGGCCGAGCCGTCCGGACCAGCCGTCGCGCAGGGCCAGCCACAGGCAGCGCAGGACAGAGGGCGCGAAGGTGCGGCTGGCCAGCAGCAGCGCAGCCTGGGCGGCGAGCCTGGGCGCGGCTGAGAGCTTCCAGCGCAGCGGCGGATGGGACAGGCGCAGTAGGTTAAGTGAATTGCGCAGGTGGAAGTAGATGCGGGCGTCGGAATACCGCAGGATCTGCGGCTTCCAGGCCCCGCCCGCCGGCTCCGCGCTGCCGTAGCGGTGCAGCATCGTGACGTCGCGGGCGACGACGCAGCACCATCCCCTGGCCCAGGCACGGAAGCACCACTCCACGTCGATCGCGCCGATGAAGTAGTCCTCCCGGAAGGGTCCCACGGACCGCCAGGCCGCGACGGGTACGAGCGACCCCGATGTCGGCACGAAGTCCACCGTGCCCTCTGCCATGTTCCGCCAGGTGTAGCGGATTGGGGGATGGCCCTCTGCCGGAACCAGGAGCGGGCCGGTCACCGCGACCCGTGCCCCGCCCGCCCGGGCATCGCGACGGGCGGCGAGCGCATCGAAGAAGCCTGGCCTGGGTGTGCTGTCCTGGTCGAACAGCACGACGTCCCGATACCCCTCCTCGGCTGCGGCCTCCATCACCCGGTTGAGGCCGGCACCCAGGCCGACATTCCGCTTCGACTCGAGCCACCGCGCATTCGGCACGCCTTGCAGCAGGGGCGCGACCTCCGGCCCGGCCGGGCCGTTCAGGAACAGGAACAGGCGTCGGCCCTCTCCGGCGATCGTGCCGAGCAGCGTTGCAAGGACCTCGGGATCCGGCTTGTGGATGACGATGGCCGCCGCGATCGCATGGGCGCGTGCCCGGTCCGCACTCTGCACAGCTGGTTCCCATGGGTTGTGTCCGTCTATCGGAGCACACGACGAGCGGCGGAGAGGCAGCCCTCCCCAGGCTGCGGCAGAGGAGGTCGACCCGATGCCGATGACCAAGCATGGACGCCGGATGCTGCGGACGGCAACCGGGCATGACGGCTCGGGAGGGTGGTGCCGACACCCGGATTTGAACCGGGGACCTACTGATTACGAATCAGTTGCTCTACCGCTGAGCTATGTCGGCGCGCCGTGCGGAGCAGCGCGTATAGCGGAGGGCGCGGCAACGGACAACCCGCCTCGCGCCATGCCTCGCTTCGCCTCGCGCCACGCGCTAGTCTGGCGGGATGCTGCGACGCCTGCTGATCCTGCTCTTCCTGGCCGTGCTGGCGGCAGGGGGCGCCTGGGTCGCGCTCGGCATCCCCAGCCATGTCGTCTTTGCCACCGCCACCTCCGGCCCGGCAGTCGAGGCGGTCTACGCGACGGGCAGCGTCGAGCCGGTGCACTGGGCCCGCGTCGGCCCGGCGACCCGCGCCCGGCTCACCAGGGTTCTGGTCGAGGAGGGGGAGCGCGTCCGGGAGGGCCAGCCCATGGCGCAGCTCGACGACCTCCAGGCCCGCGCCATGGCCGAGGAGGCCGAGGCCCGCGCCGCCTTCGCCGCCGAGGACCTGGCCCGCACCCGCACCCTCGTCGCCCGCGACATCGCCGCGCGTGCCACGCTCGAGCGTGCCGAGCGCGACGCCCGCGCCGCCCGCGCGACGGCGGACGCCGCCCGGCAGCGGCTGGAAGACTACGTCGTCCGCGCGCCGACCGACGGCGTCGTGCTGCGCCGCGACGCCGAGGTGGGTGAGGTGGTGGACACCCCCGCCGCCCTGTTCTGGATCGGGGAGCCGCGGCCGCTGCGCGTCACGGCGGAGGTGGACGAGGAGGACATCGCCCGCATCCGCCTCGGCCAGCGGGTCCTGCTGCGCGCGGACGCCTTCCCCGGCCAGGTGATGACCGCGACGGTCGCGCAGGTCACGCCGAAGGGCGACACGCAGCGCAAGGCCTACCGCGTGCGGCTTGCCCTGCCGGACGAGACGCCGCTGATGGTCGGCATGACGGTCGAGGCCAACATCGTCCTGCGGGAGGCGCCGGACGCGGTGCTCGTGCCGCCCGCCGCCCTCGTCTTCCCGCCCGGTGGCGGCATGACCGGCACGCGCCCCGCCACGGTCTGGGTGGTGGAGAAGGAGGTGGCGCGGCGCCGCCTGGTGGAGGCCGGGGTGCAGGGCGCGCGCGCCATCGAGATCCGCCGCGGCCTGCAGCCCGGCGAGGCGGTCATCCTGAACCCGCCCGCGGGCCTGGAGGACGGGGCGCGCGTCAGGCTCGGCACCGTCGCGCAGACGCTGCGGGGCGGGTCGTGAAGCTGATCCTCGACCTGGTGCGCGGCATGCTGGCGCGCCGGCGCCGCCAGACCCTCGTGTCCGTGTCGGGCGTCGCGCTCGGCGTCGCGTTCTTCATCGCGATCGCGGCGCTGATGCGGGGCTTCCAGACCTACTTCGTCGCCCAGGTGATCGACGTCGCGCCCCATGTCACCGTGAAGGACGAGACGCGCCATCCCGCGCCGCAGGCGGCCGTCATGGCGCACCCGGACGGCGCGGTCGCAGTGCATGGCGTGAAGCCGTCCGACCGCATCCGCGGCATCCGCGCGTCGGGCGACAAGCTCGCGATGCTGGACGCGATGGAGGGCGTCGCCGCCGCGCCGATCCTGACCGGCCAGGCGCTGCTGCGCTACGGTTCGCGCGATGTCGCGGCCTCGATCCAGGGCATCGACCCGGCGCGGCACCGGCGCGTGACGAACATCGAGAAGGACATGACGGCGGGCCGGCTCGAAGACCTGCGCGCGACCGCCAACGGCGTCATCATCGGGGAGGCGCTGGCCGTCCGCCTCGGCGTGCAGATGGGCGACACCTTCACCGCCATCTCGCCGCGCGGCGTCGCGCTTTCCATGAAGGTGGTGGGGCTGTTCCGCACGGGCGTGCAGAGCCTCGACCAGAGCCAGGGCTTCGCGCTGCTCAAGGTCGTTCAGGTGCTGCAGGACCGGCCGAACGTGGTGAACCAGATCGTCATGCGCCTCTCGGACGTGACGCAGGCCGAACCGGTCGCGCGGCAGGTGGAGGCGCGCTTCGGCGA
>DASQNQ010000372.1:0-15691 GCA_035644895.1 Acetobacteraceae bacterium
TGAACCTGCTGACGGACCCGGTCTGGTCGGAGCGGGCGAGCCCCTTCTCCTTCACCGGGCCGCGCCGCGTGAACCCGCCGGGCATCGCCTGGGAGAGCCTGCCGCCCATCGACGCCGTGCTCGTCTCCCATGCGCATTACGACCACCTTGACGTCGAGACGCTGGCGCGGCTCTGGCAGCGGGACCGGCCGCGCATCCTGGCGCCGCTCGGCAACGACGCGATCATCCGCGGGCACGATCCGGCAATCGAGGTCGTCACGGCCGACTGGGGCGGCACGGTGCCGCTTGGCCGCGGCGTGACCGCGACGCTCGAGCCGGTGCACCACTGGGCGGCGCGCGGGCTGGTGGACCGCAACCACGCGCTGTGGGCCGGCTTCGTGGTCAAGGGCATGGGGCAGGCCATCTTCTTCGCGGGCGACACGGGGTTCGACGGGGGAAGCCCCTTCCGCGGCGTGGCCGCGCGGCACGGCGCGCCCGGCCTCGCGCTGCTGCCCATCGGCGCCTACGAGCCGCGCTGGTTCATGGCGGCGCAGCACATGAACCCGGAGGAGGCGGTGGCCGGCCTCGAGCTGCTCGGGGCACGCCAGGCGCTCGGCTACCACTGGGGCACCTTCCGCCTGACGAACGAGGGCGTGGAGAGGCCCGCGGCCGACCTCGCGCAGGCGCTCACTGCGCGCGGCATCGAGGCGTCCCGCTTCCTGGCCGTGCGGCCGGGGCAGGTGTGGAGCGCGCAGGGCGCCGGCTAGGGCACGGCCTTCCGATCGGCCTGGCCAGGCCGGTCGGAAGGCCGTGCCCTGGAAAACATAGTGGCCAGAGCAGCTTACGCCCGGTCAGCGGAACCGCGAAGCGGTTCCACCCGATCGGACGCTGCTCCGCGCCGCGCGGGAGCGCTGCGCGCGGCGGCCCGGCCGGGTGCTGGCGGCATCGGCGGGCGCGGGCTATAGGCGCGCCATGCTCGAACGGACCCCTCCCGCCTCGCCGGTCTACCTGCGCGACGCCGCGGACCCCCGGCACCTGGAGCGCGCGCTTGGGGACCTTGCGGGCGGGATGCGATGCTGGCGCCTGGCCTGGGCGCTCGCCTGGCTCGACATCCGCAACCGCTACCGTGGCTCGGTCCTCGGGCCGTTCTGGATGACGGCCTCCACCGCCATCATGGTGGTCGCCATCGGGCTGGTCTACTCGACCCTCTTCCGGATGCCGCTGCGCGAGTACATGCCCTGGCTCGCGGTCAGCCTGCTCATCTGGAACACGATCAGCCAGATCGTCAACGACGCCTGCCTGAGCCTGATCGGCTCCGAGGGCGTGATCCGGCAGATGCGGCTCCCCTACACGGTCCACATCCTGCGCTTCGTCATCCGGAACGCGATCGTCGCGGCGCACAGCCTGCCGCTGATCGCCGTCGTGCTGCTGCTCACCGGCGCGATCCCGGGTCCGGAGGCGGTGCTGGCGATCCCGGGCCTCCTCCTCGTCGCGCTGAACGGGTTCGCGGTCGGGCTCTTTCTCGGGATGATCTGCGCGCGCTTCCGCGACATCCCGCAGATCGTCACCAACGTCATGCAGCTGGCGTTCTTTCTCTCCCCCGTGCTGTGGAAGCCGGTCCTGCTCGGGCCCGCCGCGGCGTGGCTGCCGCTGAACCCGTTCTACGCGCTGATGGAGACGGTGCGCGGGCCGCTGCTGGAGGGTGGCGCGCCCCTCGTCGTCTGGGCGGCCGCGCTTGTCTACACCGCGGCGACCGGGGCGGTGGGCTTCGCCTTCTTCGTTCGCTTCCGCAGCCGCATCGCGTTCTGGGTCTGAGGCCGTGGCGCAGATCGAGGCGGACCGCGTGTCGGTCGAGTTCCCGCTCTACCACGTCGCGGCGCGGTCCCTGAAGAAGCGGCTCATGGCGCGCGCCGCGATCCGGCTGCGGGAGGACGAAAGCCACCGCATCGTCGTCGCCGCGCTCCGCGACCTGAGCTTCCGCATCGCGCCGGGGGAGCGCGTGGCCCTCGTCGGGGGGAACGGCGCCGGCAAGACGACGCTGCTCCGCACGCTCGCCGGCATCTACGAGCCGGTCGCGGGCCGGCTGGCGGTGGAGGGGTCGATCGGCACCCTCATCGATCCGGCGGCCGGCATGGATCCGGATGCGACCGGGCGGGAGAACATCGTCCTGCGCGGCCTCTTCCTCGGCCTGTCGGAGGCCGAATGCGCCGAGATGGCGGAGGAGGCGGGGCAGTTCAGCGGGCTCGGGGAGTTCCTCGACGTGCCGATCCGCACCTATTCCGCAGGCATGGGCGTACGGCTGTCCTTCGCGACCGCGACGCTGATGTCGCCGCAGATCCTGCTGATGGACGAGTGGTTCCTGGCCGGTGACGCCGACTTCATGGCGCGCGCGACGGAGCGGCTGGAGACGCTGGTGCGCGGCGCGGACATCCTGGTGATCGCGACGCACGACATGCACATCGTCCGCAAGTGGTGCACGCGCGCGATCCGGCTCGAGGGCGGGCGCATCGTCGCCGACGGCCCCGCCATCGAGGTCGTGGGCACCTGACGCCGGCCCCGGCGGTTCACGCGCCCGCCGCCACCGCCGCTTCGACACCCGCGCAGAAGCAGTGGTAGAGCGCGACGTGCACCTGCTGGATGGCCGGCGTGGAGCGCGAGGGCACCGCGAAGAGATGGTCGCAAAGTGACGCCATGCGCCCGCCGCCTTCGCCCGTGAGGCCGATCGTGACCATGCCGGCGGCCCGCGCCGCCTCGAGCGCCAGCACCACGTTCTCCGAGTTCCCCGAGGTGGACAGGCCGAGCAGGACGCCACCCGGCTCGGCATATGCCTCCACCTGGCGGGAGAACACCGTCGCGTAGCCGTAGTCGTTGCTCCAGGCGGTGAGCACGGCAGGGTTCGAGGAGAGGCAGATCGCCCGCAGCGCCCGCCTCTCCCGCAGGAAGCGCCCGACCAGCTCGCCGACGATGTGCTGCGCATCGGCGGCGGACCCGCCGTTGCCGCAGGCCAGCACGGGCCGGCCCGCGGACAACGCCCCGGCGGTCGCGGCGACGGCCCGCGCCATCGTCCCGTCCAGCGCCATCCGGCGGGTCGCGCGCAGCAGGTCCTCGCCCTCCGCGAGCCACTGGTCGAGCTGGATGGTCATGCTGGTCGTGTCCCCGCGGCGTTCCGGCGCCATGGCGCAGCTTCTACCCCGCCGGCGCCGCCGGGGGCGAGTGGATGCGCCGGCCGATGGGGCGAGCCCCCGCCGTTCAGCTCCGGTGGCCGCTGTGCCCCGTCATGGTGGCGAGGCTGCGCGCGCGGTCGGCCGGCATGTTGAGCCGGACCTCGTTGTCGTTCACCGCCTCCACTGCGCTCACCGGCAGGTAGTGGTGGTGCAGGCCGGACCCGTCCGGGTCGTCCTGCTTCGTCAGCTTGATCCGGTCATCCTCGATCTTGTCCACCGTGCCGACATGGCCGCCGTCGCTCCCGACGACGGGCATGTGCTCCCGGATGCGTGCCGCATGGCCGCTCATGGCCGATCTCCCTGTGCGTGGAACCGCGGCATGAACGGCGATCCCCCCCGTCCGGATGCAGGGCGCGCCCGAATCCACCGGCTGGCGCGGCCGGCGCCGGCCCCTATCCCTTCGGCTCGTTCTTCAGCCGGCTGAGCACGTAGAGCGTGAGCACGGTGAACAGGGTGATGGTGACGGCCACGTCGTACTGCTTCAGCCCCACCGCGACGCCGATCGCCCCGGTGGACCAGATCGAGGCGGCCGTGGCGGTGCCATGCACCTCGCCGCCGCTCTTCAGGATCGCGCCGCCGCCGATGAAGCCGATGCCGGTGATGACGCCCTCGATGATGCGGGCGGTCGCCTCGGCCTCGCCTGCCGTGAGGCGCCCGGTGCCCAGGATGAAGCCGCAGGCGGCGACCGCGACGAGGGGGAAGGTCCGCAGGCCCGCGCTGCGGTCCTCCCGCTCCCTGTTCCAGCCGATCATGAAGGCCAGCACATAGGCGATCGCGAGGTCCCGCAGGTGCGGCACCAGCGTCAGGTGCGCGGTCGCGGGCAGGAACTCGAAGGCATCCATGCGTGCTGCAACACGGATGGCACCGCGGCGGTTCGGATGCCGGCGCGCTCCGCGTCAACATGCCGCCCACACTTTCCTGGCAGATGGGCGCCGACCCCGAAAACCGGAGCCCCCGAGCGATGTCCGCCTCCCTCCGCCCCGTCCCGCGCGACGTCATCGCGCTGCTCGACGGCCGCACCAACCCGCTGGTCCAGCTCATGCGGCACATGCGGACCTGGATCGCGGCGCGCGACGCCGCGGTCCACCTGCAGGGGCTGACGGATCACGACCTGGCCGACATCGGCATCACCCGGTCGGAGATCGGCCCGTTCGTGTCGGGGCGGCTCCGCCGCGACTGACCGCGGCCCGATGAGGCCCGGCGCCCATGGGCGCCGGCACATCGCGTAGACCCCGGGGGCGCCGGGTTCAGGCGGCGCCCTCCAGCAGCGCGGCGATCTGGGCGTCCACCATCCCGGCGGAGACGGGCTTGCGGAGCACGGCGAAGGCGCCACCCGCGGCCGCCTCCTCCAGCGCGCCGCGTGCCGCATCGCCGACATGCCCGGTGACGAGCAGGACGGGCAGGCCGGGCCGGCGTTGCCGCGCCTCCCGCGCCAGGGCGAGGCCATCCATCCCGCCCGGCATCGAGAGGTCCGTCACCAGCGCATCCGGCAGCAGCCCCGAGTCCAGGCGGGCCAGCGCCGCATGGGCGTCCTCGGCCTCCGCCACGGCATGGCCCTGCTCGGCCAGCGCCGCAGCCAGCGTCGCGCGGATGCCCGGCTCGTCATCCACCACCAGCAGGGACCGGCGCGGCCCGGCGGGCGGCGCCTCCTCCGCCTCCTCCGCGGCCCGTTCCGCCCCGTCGCCGGCGCGTGGCAGCCACAGCGCGATGGTCGTGCCGCGGCCGTGCATGCTGGCGATCGTCAGGCCGCCGCCCGACTGCTCGGCGAAGCCGCGCGCCATGGCAAGCCCGAGGCCGGTGCCCTTGCCCTTCGGCTTGGTGGTGAAGAAGGGCTCCGTGATGCGCGCCAGCACCTCCGGCGTCATCCCGTAGCCGTCATCGGTGACGGTGACGCGGACATACTCGCCAGGGGGCAGGCTGGCGGGTGCCCTGGCGGGCGCGGCGGCAAGCGTGACCGTCCCGCCGCCCTCGGGCAGGGCGTCGCGGGCGTTGTTCGCCAGGTTGACCAGCACCGCCTCGAGCTGCGCGGCATCCGCGAGCATGGCGGGCGCGTCCGGCGCCACCTCCACCCGCAGCGCGACGGAGGGGCCGAGGGTGAGGCGCAGCATCTGCGCCAGCCCCTCCAGCATCGGCCGCGGCTCCACCGGCGCGGCCGACAGCTCGCTCCGCCGTGCGAAGGCCAGCAGGCGGCCGGTGACCGCCGCGCCCCGCTCCGTGCTGTCGAGCGCGAGGTCCAGGAAGCGCTGCGCCCCTTCAGGGTCGCGGCGGATGCGCTTCGCGGCCAGAGTCACGCCGCCCTGCACGGCCTGCAGCACGTTGTTGAAGTCGTGCGCGATGCCGCCCGCGAGCCGCCCGAGCGCCTCCATCCGCGCGGCCTCCGCCAGCCGCTCCTCGCTGGCCCGCAACGCCGCCGTGCGCTCCTCCACCAGGCGCTCCAGCTCACCGCGTGAGCGCGCGAGCACCTCCTCCGCCTCCCGGCGTTCGGTAATGTCGAAGTTGAGCCCGACCATGCGCCGCGCGCGGCCATCCGCGCCTCGCACCGCATGGCCATGGCCGCCGAGCCAGCGGACCGCGCCGCCGGGCAGCACGATCCGGAACTCCGCGTCGTAAGCGCCGTCCTCGCTCTCCATCGCGGTCAGAATGGCGGCTTCCAGCGCCAGGCGGTCTGCTGGATGGACGCAGGCCAGCGCGGCGTCGCCCGTGGGCATTCCCGCCGCGGGGTCGAGGCCGAACAGCTCGAACTGCCGCGCATCCCAGGTCAGCAGATTGGCGTCGAGGTCCCACTCCCAGATCCCCATGCGCCCGGCCTCGAGCGCCTGGCGCAGCCGCGCCTCGTTCTCGCGCAGGCGCTCCTCCACCGCGCGGCGGCGCCCGATGTCCAGCAGCACGCCCGGGAAGCGCAGCGGCGCGCCGTCGGCGGCCAGGTCCACGCGCCCGTTGGCCTCGATCCAGCGATAGGCGCCGTCGCGGCCGCGCACGCGGTACTCGTGGCTGTAGGCGCCGCCCTGCGCGATCGCCTGCGCGATCGCCTCCCGCAGCCCCGCGACGTCGGCGGGGTGGACGGTCGCGATCACCTGTTCCAGCGGAAGCCCGCTGTGCCCGAGCGCCGGATCCAGGCCGGACACCTGGGCGAAGCGTTCGTCCACCGTGAAGCGGTCGGTCGTGAGGTCCCAATTCCAGGTGCCGATGATGGCGCCCGCCGCCAGCGCAAGGTCCATGCGCTCCGCCTCGAGGCGCAGGTGGCGCTCGCTCTCGGCCAGGCGCGCCTCGGCCTCGCGCTGCTCGGTCACGTCGGTGTGGACGCCGACCCACTCCCGGATCTCGCCGCCATCGAGCACGGGGATGGCGCGGATGGAGAAACGCCGCCAGGTACCGTCGCGCGTGCGGACGCGGTGCTCGAAGTCGAAGGTGCGCCGGACCGCGACCGCCGCCTGCCAGGCCTGCACCGACGGCTCCACGTCGTCAGGGTGGACGGCCTTCGCCCAGCCATAGCCCTGGTATTCCGCGTAGGATTGGCCGGTCAGCGCGGCCCAGCCCGGCTGCTCGCCAACCATCTCGCCGGCCGCGTTGTTCGTCCAGAGGATGCCGCGCACCGCCTGCACGGCGGCGCGGAAGCGCCCCTCGCTCCGGGCAAGTGCCCGCTCGGCCCGCTTGCGGGCCGTGACATCGCGGGAGGCGGAGACGAGGCGCGCCACCCGCCCCTCCGCGTCGCGCACCGGCGCGACGGCCACGTCCCACCATTTGGGCGTGCCCTTCGCCGTCGGGCAGAACGCCTCGAAGCGCGCCGGGCGGTCCGCAAGCGCCGCGGCGACGGCCTGGCGCACCTGGCCCTGCCCGGCCTCCGGCCAGAGCGCCGCCCAGTCGGCGCCGCGGATCGCCTCGAAGTCGTCGATCTCCATCAGGCACTGGCCGTTCGCGTTCATGAAGCTGAGCGTCCCGTCCCGCTCCACCACCTTCATGCAATCCGTGCTGGCATCGAGGACGGAGCGCAGGAAGGCCTCCTGGTCCTGCATCTCCTGCTCGGCGTGACGCGCCTCCGTGATGTCGCGGGCGACCGAGAGCAGGCGCGGCGCCTCGCCCGCCGGGCCGGGCAGCGACGTGACGGTGACGTCCCACCACTTGGGCGTGCCCTTCGCGGTCGGACCGTAGGCGGTGTAGCGGGCCGCCTGCCCGGCGCGGGCCTGCCCGATGGCGGCCTGGACGGCGGGCCGGGACTCCTCCGGCCAAAGCGCCACCACCGGGCTGCCGAGCACGGTGCCGAGGTCCTCGATCTCGTTCTGGCAGCGCCCCGGCTCGTTCATGAAGACCAGCCGGCCCTCGCCGTCGAGGACCGCCATGCAGTCGGAGGTGCTGCAGAGGACGGAGCGGCCGAATGCCTCGCTCTCCCGCAGCGCCGCCTCGGCCCGGCGCCGCTGCCAGGCGAGCGCGACGAAGCGCGAGAGGGTCTGCAGGAGGCCGAGGTCCTCCGCCTCGAACCGGTCCCGCGCCGTGCTGGCGAAGGCCAGCGTGCCGAAGGGCCGGCCGTCAGTGCCGAGGAGGGGGTGGCCGACATAGGCCGTGACGCCGAGCGCCCGCAGGACGGTGCCCTCCGCGCCGCCGCCGATGCGCGCCGCATCGACGGAGACGGCCTCGCCGCCGGCGAACACCGCGCCGCAGAGGCCCTCGCCGATGCGCACTCCCCGCAGGGCATCGAGCTGCGCCTGCGGCACGCCGGGCGCGGCGACGAGGCGCAGCAGTGCGCCGCCGCCCTCCTCCAGGGCGAAGTTGAACAGCATGTCGGCGCCAAGCGCGGGCCCCACCCGTTCGAACACGAGTGCCGCAAGGCCTGCCTCGTCGCGCGCCTCCTCCAGGATGGCGCGGGAGAGGTCGAGCAGCAGGGCCTGCCGTTCGGCGTGGCGGGTCACCGCTGCCTCGGCGGCGACGCGCCGCGTCACGTCGCGCACCACGCCCGTGAAGAAGCGCTCCCCGCCCGCCTCGAAGGAGCCGACCGAGAGCTCGACCGGGAACTCCGTCCCGTCCCGGCGCCGGCCCATGAGCTGGCGGCCGGCCACGCCGAGGGCGCGTGCCTGGCCGGTGGCGCGGTGGGCGGCGAGGTGGCCGTCGTGGCGGCCCGCCTCGCCCTCCGGCATCAGAACGCCGAGGGGGGCGCCGGTCAGCTCCTCCTGCCGGTGGCCGAAGATGCGCAGCGCCGCCGGGTTGGCCGAGACGATGCGGCCATCCGCGCCGGCGACCAGGATGCCGTCCGCCGCGGTGTCCACGACGGAACGCAGGCGCGCCTCCCGCAGGCCGATCGCCGCCTCGGCCTCGGCGAAGCCCCGCCGCAGCGTCTCCAGCTCGGCGACCATCGCGGGCGGGATCGCGGCGGCCGTGGCGCCAGGCGTGCCGCCGGCCAGCGCGGCCGCGTGCCGGCGCAGCCGGTCCAGCGGCAGCAGGATGCGCCGTGCCAGCAGCAGCGCGAGCGCCGTGCCAAGGGCGAGCGCCAGGGCGCCGCCCGTGGCGACCGCGACGATCGGGCCGCGCCAGGCCGCATCGAACGACGCCGCGGGCTCGGACACGGAGACGCGCCAGCCCGGCGCGGCCTCCGACATCCGGAAGGCGAAGACGCGCTCCGCGCCGTCGATGCCGGGTGCGCGGAAGAACCCATCGGGCCGGCCGGCGCTGGCGTGCAGGCTCTCCTGGCGGATCGGCTGGCCCACCACCTCGGCGTGCCGGCCGTCGGAGCGCGCGACGAGCAGCCCCTTGCCGTCCACGACCGTGGCGTAGCTGCCCGGGGGCAGGTTCTGCGCCGCGAGCATCCCGTGCAGGCGCCCGGGATCGAGCCGTGCCGCCAGGACGAACCGGACCTCGCCCTCGCGCTCGACCGGCACGCCGACGCCGACAAGCGGCCGCCCTGCCACCGCAGCGGAGACGAGGTCCGTGACGACCGGGCGCCGCGTCTCCACGGCAGCGCGGAAGCTGGCCGCCGGGGCCGGCCCGGGGCGCTCGCCAGGGCGCAGCGACGTGTTGATGAGCTGCCGCAGGGAGGCGGCGTCGACCAGGATCAGCGAGGTGTCGAGCACCGCCTGCGCCCGCCGGGCCGTCACCTCGAAGGCCGCCAGGTCGGGCGCGGGCCCGTCCAGCGTGACGGCGCCGGCGAGGCCGGCCAAGGTGCTGCGGTAGGTGTTGATCTCCCGGTCCACGGCCAGCGCCAGCGCGCGCGCCGTGTCGCGCAGCCGTGCCTCGGCGGCGTCCCGTTCGCCGGTCGCGGCCTGCCAGGTGGCGACGAGGCCGACGGCGAGGGTCGGGACCGCGACGGCGAGCACCAGGGCCAGGAGAAGCCAGCGCAGGCGGATCCTGGCGGAGGGGGAGGGACGCAGGACGCCCATCTGGCTAGGCACGCTCGGAAGGCCTCCTGCAACCCGGACATCACGGCTCCGCGGCCCCGGGGCTTGCGGTGCGCCAAAAGCGTATACACGCGCCGGGGCGTCCACCAACGGGAAAAATCGCGAAATCGTGAGGTCGCGTGTGTGCGGCAGCCATGCAGGGCCTGCCAGGGGACGCGCCCTGCCTTGCGCCGCCGCCGCTGCGCGATGTGGCGCGGGGTGCCGCCCGCCGCTGGTGTAGGCTGAACTCGATCAGGCGCCGCACATCCGCCGGACGCAGCCGCTCCGGCTATTCGGGGCCGGACTATTCGGGGCCGGACGGGCCAGCCGGCGACGTGGTCCAGGCGGTAGGCGCACCCGCCGCCCCGTGGATCCCTCCTTCCCGCACCGTGTCCGGCATCCGGGCTGTGCCCGCGAGCCATGGCCCGGTCGCGGATCACGAGGCCGCTCCTCGTCACGACCCGGCACGCGACCTGGGTCTTCCCGTGCTACCTGCACTCGGCGCAGGCGGCCATGCGCGTGCGCCCGGTGCTGGGGCTTGGCCTGTCGCGCCGTGGCACGGCAACGCGTGCGCCGAGGGCCGCCTCGGCGCGGCGATCGGAGGGGGGCGGGACCGGCAGGGTGCGGTTCGTGCCCCGCCGCCTCGTGCTGCTTCGCGCACGCAGTCGCTGCCAGCTGCAGCGACGCTGGCGGTGCAGGCGCGGCTTGACGCTGTCCTGCCCGGCGGCGGGCAGGGCTTCAGCCCTGGCGCTGCCCGTGGAGATGCAGCAGGGCGTCGCTCACGCCGTCCTGGCCACCATGCGCACGGACCCGGGAGCAGCTGCGGTGCTGACCCGGATCGGCTCGGCCGGGCACTCCGGGTTGGCAAGCGAAGCAGGCACGGCGGCTGGCGTGAGGGCCGCCAGAGGCAGGATGCTGGCCTCGAGGAGGCCGCCTTGGGCGGTGCGCCTCGCCGGCCTCATGTCTTCATCCTGCCGCCTGGCCCACCCCTGACCGGTTGAATGGAGCGGCGCCGTTCGTTCCTGGTCGGCCAACTCGCGGTCAAGCCGGAGCGCCGCATCCTCGAGGCGCTGTGCGTCACGCATCAGGGCATCGCGATCGCAGCGAAGGCTGATCCTGGCAGCCACATCACGGGTCTCAGCAGCACGTGCACGCAGGCGCGCTGCCTCATCGAAGGTGCGAATGGTTCACTCTCCATGGGCGAGTTGAGGTTGTTCTGCTCGCCTTCCCCGGGAGCGTAACTAAGGCCGTTTGCGCGGAGCGAAAGCTAGTAAATATACTTTATTGTGATGCGGTGAGCAGGAACTTCCATCATCCGGCGGAAAGCAGCAGGCCTGTGCTTGTCGGGGGCCAGCCACCTTGGCGCCCTGCGGACAGCGCTTGGCCACCAGCCGGTGGGAATCAGGAGCGCGCGTGCATGCGCCCGCTGCAGGCATTGCGGGCCACGCGGCGCAGCCAAGTTCGAGATGATGGCGGAAGGGGTGGGATTCGAACCCACGGTAGGCTTGCACCTACTTCGGTTTTCGAGACCGACGCGATCGACCACTCCGCCACCCTTCCGTGTGGAGCGCCGCGCGGTATAGGCAAAGCCGCGCCGCCGCGCAACCGGCTGCGCCGCCGGCAGGGCGTTGACTCCGGCAGGCAGCGGCCGCTATACGCTGCGCCCTCCGCCGGCCCGCCGGGCCGCGGGCGGCCCCGCATGGCCGTGCCTCATGCGAACCAGATCAGACCCCGGACGGACAGGCCCGAGCGACCACCATGACCTATGCAGTGATCCGCACCGGCGGCAAGCAGTACCGCGTGACGCCGAACGCCGTCGTCATCGTCGAGAAGCTCGAGGCCGCGCCGGGCGAGACCGTGACCTTCCATGACGTCCTGGCCCTGTCGGGCGAGGGCGGGCTGACCGTCGGCGCCCCGAACGTGCCGGGCGCGCGCGTCACCGCCACCGTCCTCGAGCAGAAGAAGGACGAGAAGGTCATCATCTTCAAGAAGCGCCGGCGGCAGAACAGCCGGCGCAAGAACGGCCACCGCCAGCCCATCACGGTGCTGCGCATCGCCGAGATCGCGGCGGCCTGACCCCCTCAAGCCACGAAGGTATCGGACCATGGCACACAAGAAGGCAGGCGGCTCCTCCCGCAACGGGCGCGACAGCGCCGGCAAGCGGCTCGGCGTGAAGCGCTCGGGCGGGCAGGCGGTGAAGGCCGGCAACATCCTCGTCACCCAGCGCGGCACGAAGATGATGCCGGGCGACAACGTCTATGTCGGCCGCACCCACTCGCTGCACGCCGCGATCGACGGCCATGTGGTGTTCCAGCGCAAGGCCGAGGGGCGCGTCCACATCTCCATCGCGCCGCTCGCCCAGGCGGCCGAGTGACGGCACGCACCACCACGGGCGCGCGTTGAAGCGGGGGCCGTAAGGCCCCCGTTTCCGTTTGCAGGCATCCCATGAAGTTCCTCGACGAAGCCAAGGTCTACCTGAAGGGCGGCGACGGCGGTGACGGCGTCATCGCCTTCCGGCGGGAGAAGTACATCGAGTTCGGCGGCCCGGACGGCGGCAATGGCGGCCGGGGCGGCGACGTGGCCGTCGAGGCGGTGGACGGCCTCAACACCCTGATCGACTACCGCTACGCCCAGCACTTCCGCGCCCGCAAGGGCGGCAACGGCGCGGGGTCCGACCGCACCGGCGCAGCATCCGACGACGTGGTGCTGAAGGTGCCCATCGGCACCCAGGTCTTCGCCGAGGACAAGGAGACGCTGCTGGCCGACCTGACCGAGCCGGGGCAGCGCGTGGTGATCTGCCGCGGCGGCGACGGCGGCTTCGGGAACGCCCACTACAAGACCAGCACCAACCGTGCCCCCCGCCGCGCCGACAAGGGCTGGCCGGGGGAGGAGCGCTGGGTCTGGCTGCGCCTGAAGCTCATCGCCGATGCCGGGCTGGTCGGGCTGCCCAATGCGGGCAAGTCCACCTTCCTGTCGGTGGTCTCCGCCGCGCGGCCCAAGATCGCCGACTATCCCTTCACCACGCTCCACCCGCAGCTCGGCGTCGTGCGCCTGAACGCGACGGAGGAGTTCGTGCTGGCCGACATTCCCGGCCTGATCGAGGGCGCGCATGAGGGGGCGGGCCTCGGCGACCGCTTCCTCGGCCACATCGAGCGCTGCGCCGTGCTGCTGCACCTGGTGGACGGCACGCAGGCCGACCCGGGCGGGGCCTACCGCACGGTGCGGGAGGAGCTGGCCGGCTACGGCCACGGCCTGGCGGAGAAGCCCGAGATCGTGGCGCTCAACAAGACCGACGCCATGACGCCGCAGGCCCGCGCCTCCCGCCTCAAGGCGCTCGAGCGCGCCTGCGGCGGCCCGGTCATGATCCTCAGCGGCGCGAGCGGGGAGGGCGTGCCCGAGGTGCTGCGCCGCCTCGCCGACACGGTGGCGCAGGCCCGCAAGGGCTGACGCCGGGCGGCCTTCCCGGCCGACGCAGGCCCCCGATGCAACGCCGAGGGGCGCATCCGCGCGCCATGCTTCTCCCGCCAGGGTAGCGGCCGAAACCGACGTTTCCCCCTTAACGCACACTTAACGCGTCCGGGTTGAGACATTTTTCCGAACGCATAACCTACTGATTTATCGGGCGATGTATTTTTCGTATACAAAGCCCTGGACACTCCACTCCTGATCGTGGCCTCACGAACCCGTGAGCGCCTCACGGCGCCGTGATCAGGAGGCTGCATTGGGCACCTATAACGACGTCAACCCCACCCCGCTCGACATGTCCGGCTGGGAGACGATCTTCTTCGACGGCTTCAACGGCGGCGACCTCGACCGGTCGCTGTGGCCCGTGACCTATGGCGGCAGCGCGCTCTACTGGAACAGCGCCTTCCGCTGGGAGAACGACCAGCTCTCGGTCGGCGACGGCCAGCTCACCATCGGCATGGAGCGCGAGTGGGACGGCCTCTGGTCCGTCGGCGGCCTCTCGACCCTGCGCTGGCCGGGCGCGCCCTCCGACATCGGCAGCTCCTTCCTCTACGGGCGCGTCGAGATCCACTCGAAGACCAGCCAGGAGGTCGTCGGCGCCGGCCCCTGCTTCCTGCTCTGGCCGTCCGACAACAGCTGGCCGCCCGAGATCGACATCCTGGAGACGCCGCAGAGCGGCCAGGGCATGTTCACCAACCACTGGCCCGGCCCGAACGGCGAGGACGTGTACAAGTCCCACTTCTTCGACCTCGACCACTCCCAGTGGCACACCTACGCGCTGGACTGGTTCCCGGACCGCCTGACGTTCTACGTCGACGGCGTCGAGGTCTACACGACGACCGAGAACGTGCCGCACATCCCCATGTCGGTCGGGCTGCAGGGCCATGTGGGCCGCGCCGATGACGGCTGGTACGGCTCGCCGAACTGGTCCGGCGTGGACCAGGTGGACATCAATGTCGACTGGGTGCGGGTGTCGAAGTACACGGGCGGCGACGCCCCGGCCCCGGCCCGGCCCATGCCGGTGATCGAGGGTTCCGCCCCGCAGTGGGGTGGCGACATCCGCGGCTCGGACGACGCCGACTGGCTCGCCGGCGGCGCGGGCGGGGACGTCCTGTTCGGCGCGGGCGGCGAGGACGACCTGCAGGGCGGCGGCGGCGACGACGTGCTGCGCGGCGGCGGGGGCCCGGGCCTCGACGGGCTGACCGGCGGGGAAGGGCACGACGCCTTCGTGTTCCGCCGCGGCGACGGCCAGGACTGGGTGGTGGACTTCTCCCAGGGCCAGGACCGGATCGTGCTGGAGCACATCTCCGACTGGGAGGTCGGGCAGGCCTTCGAGACCCGCTCGGGCCAGGACGGCCTCGCGCTCCACCTCGGCCACGGGGACGACATCTTCCTCGCCGGTGTGGGCAGCTACCTCGGCGCGGGCGACATCGTCTTCGCGTGAGCGACGGCGGCCCCGGCGCAGGCCGGGGCCGTCACCCCTGCGGGACCGTCAGAGCGCGGCGAGCACGGACTCGGCGCGGCTCACCTCGAAGGCGCCGGGCGCCTCGACGGCCAGGTGAGCCACCTTGCCGTCCTTCACGACCATCGCGAAGCGCTGGCAGCGGACGCCGAGGCCGCGCGCCGTCAGGTCCAGCTCCAGCCCGAGCGCCTTGGTCAGCGCGGCGGAGCCGTCGGCGAGCATGACCACCTCGTCCGAGATGCCCTGGTCCTTCGCCCAGGCCTGCATCACGAAGGCATCGTTGACGGACATGCAGGCGATGGCGCCCACGCCCTTGTCGCGCAGCGTCGCGGCGTTCTGCACGAAGCCCGGCAGGTGCTTGGCCGAGCAGGTGGGCGTGAAGGCCCCCGGCACACCGAACAGGACGACGGTCCGGCCCCCGAACAGCTCCTCCGTCGAGATCTCCCTCGGGCCCTCCGCGCCGGCCTGGGTGAGCTTCATGGACGGGATGCTGTCGCCAACCTTGATCGTCATCGCTCTCTCCATCTCGCGGTTACGGGCCGCATACCCGACCGGCGCGGCCCTGTCACTCGCGGTGCCACGACCACAGGCCACAACCACAGGCCACAACCACCCTGGCCCGAGCCGCGTTCAGGCCCTCTCAACCGCGCTTGCGACCCCGCGAGGCGCTCGCCATCTTGGGACGACAATGGCCAGACGCGCTCCGAAAATCCCGACCGTTCCCGGCAAGCCCGCGGAGGCCGGCTACCTCTCGGGCCAGCTCCTCATCGCGATGCCCAGCATGCAGGACCCGCGCTTCGCGCGCACGGTGATCTGCGTCTGCGCCCATTCCGAGGACGGAGCGATGGGCATCGTGCTGAACAAGCCGCTCGACGGCCTCTCCTTCGACGACCTGCTGAAGCAGCTGCAGCTGGAGCCCGTGCCGCCGCAGCGGCGCATCCGGCTGGTGGCCGGCGGTCCGGTCGAGGGCGGGCGCGGCTTCGTGCTCCACACCCCGGACTGGGAGACGGAGGGCTCGCTCCGCGTCTCGCCCGAGGTGGCGCTGACCGCCAGCGTGGACATCCTGAAGGCGATCGCGGGCGGCGGCGGCCCGCGGGAGGGGCTTCTGGCGCTGGGCTATGCCGGCTGGGGCCCGGGGCAGCTCGAGAACGAGATCCAGCAGAATGCCTGGCTCTCGGTGCCGGCCGACGAGGCGCTGC
>DASQNQ010000373.1:0-13985 GCA_035644895.1 Acetobacteraceae bacterium
CTTGGCGAAGCCTGGACGCCGTCGAGTTCGCCACCCTCGAATGGGTGGACTGGTACAATACCCGCCGTCTCCTCGAGCCCATCGGCAACAGGCCCCCGCCGAAGCCGAAGCGCGGCACTACAAACAGCTTGAGCCAGTCGCCAAGGCGGCCTGACTTGACTCAAGCTCGCCAGCCTCAAGCGAACCCCGGGGCCGTTCACCTCGTCTTGCCAGCCATCAGCACACCTAGCTCCTCTCGGGCTTCACAGAGGTGTCCACTGAAAGCGGAGAGGTCCAAGCTCCGCCGCGCACGTAGTGTGGTTCAGTTCCGCCCTGACCTGCTGCACAGGTCTGGCCCGTCCTGCGAACCGGCCTCGGCCACCCTGTTTCGCCTGATCGGCGACGAGGCGGGTAGGCGCAACAATTGCAGGTTTTGACTATGCATCGTTTGAACGAATTAATGGACTGTCCGTGGAACCAGCAGATTAAGTCGGCGTTGCGCATCGGTATCGGTTCTGGATGCGGGAGGGATCACGCGTGGCAGTTCTCACAGGCTCTGGGCTCGTCAACGGAACGGCCGCGGCCGACACCATCACCGGATCGGCGGCTAATGACGTGCTGGTCGGCGCAGGCGGCTTCGACCTGCTGTTCGGCGGAGCGGGCGACGATGTGTTGTACGGCGCCACCCCCGAGGTCGACGAGTTCGGGTTCGACACGCTGTACGGCGGCGCCGGCGCCGACACGCTGATCGGCGGGGCCGGCATCGACTACCTTGAGGGCGAGGACGGCAACGACGTCCTGAACGGCGGCACCGGCGGCGACGGCATCATCGGCGGCCTGGGCGATGACACCATCGTGTTCACCGGCGCGCGTGCCAACTACACCTTCACGATCCTGCCGGGCGGCGGCGTGATTGTCGCCGACAGCCGTCCCGACAACGACGGATCGGACACGATCTACGGCTCGGAGTTCTTCCGCTTCACGGACGTCACGCTGACCTACGACCAGCTCGGCGGCGTGGCGCCGCCACCCCCGCCGGCGGGACGGCCGGCGCCGTCCGACTTCGACGCGAATGGCGCGAGCGACATCATCGGGCGTGGTGCGGACGGTTCGGTGTCCATCTTCACGGTCGCGAACGGTGCCGTCACGGGCGGCGGTGCGGTCGCGGTGAACCCGGGCACCAGCTGGACGATCGCCGGCACGGACGACTTCAACGGCGACGGCAGGGCCGACATTCTCTGGCGCGGCCCGGGCGGCGAGGTCGTGATCTGGAACATGAATGGCGGCACCATCGCCTCCAGCGCGGGCACGCTCAACCCGGGTTCCTACTGGACCATCTCGGACACGGGCGACTTCAATGGCGACGGCAGGGCCGACATCCTGTGGCGCGGCCAGGGCGGCGAGGTCGCGGTCTGGCAGATGAACAACGGCACGATCGCGGCGGCCGACCTGCTGGTCAACCCGAGCAACTACTGGAGCGTCGCGGACACGGGCGACTTCAACGGCGACGGCCGCAGCGACATCCTGTGGCGCGGCCAGGGCGGCGAGGTCGCGATCTGGACGATGAACGGGGCGACCATCTCGGCAGGCAACGTTGTGGCGCTGAATCCCGGCCCGAGCTGGACCATCGTGGACTCGGGCGACTTCAACGGCGACGACCGCTCCGACATCCTGTGGCGCGGGCCGGCGGGCGAGCTGGTGGGGTGGTTCATGAACGGGGCGACGATCGCAAGCTCCGCCTCCTTCACCGCGAACGTGCCGTCTGACCTGCAGCTGATCGCCTCCTGAACGGCGGGGCCGCCCCGCCATCACACGCCGTACCGGGCCCTCGGGCCCGGTGCGATGTCCGCCTCGGCTCGGAGCAGCGTCCGGTCAGTCTGAAGAAGCTGATCGTGCGCTGCTCTCGCGCGTGCCGCCCGGCGCTGGCAGCAGGGCGTCCGTGCGGCCGAGCAGCCAGTACACCGTGAGGCCCACCCACTCCCGCAGCGCCCATTCGGCCTGGTTGAGCCGGGTGGGGAAGGGGGCGTCCCACCAGTCGCGCGGGTCGTGGCCCGTGGTGTAGTTCACCGGCCAAGGCGTGATCGTCCAGCCCGCGCCGCGGAAGGTGCCGACCGAGCGCGGCATGTGGCTGGCGGATGTCACCAGCAGCCAGGTCTCGCCCGGTTGCGGCCGCACCAGGTCGCGCGTCAGTGTCGCGTTCTCGTGCGTGTTGCGGCTGCGCTCCTCGAAGATCACGCGTCCGCCGGCAAGGCCCAGGTCGTCGAACAGGCGCCGCGCCACGTCGGCCTCGGTCAGCCCGCCGGGGTTGAGCGCGGCGGAGCCACCGGTGAAGACGATGCGCGCCTCCGGATGGCGCCGCGCCAGCGCCACGGCCTCCGTCATGCGCTCCGCCGCGCCGTTCAGCGCCGGCGTTCCGCGCGCCTCGGTCATCACCTGGTCCACCGCGCCGCCCAGCACCACCACCCCGTCCACCCGCGCGGGCGGCGTGGCTGGGCGCGCGAACCGGTCCTCGAGCGGCAGAGTCAGCAGGGTCGCGACCGGCAGGACGAAGACGGCGACGTACCAGCCGAGGCCGAGGACCAGCGGCCACCGCCCGAGGCGTCGCCCGCGCAGCACCAACGCGGCCCCCGCGACCGCGAGCACGAGCGCCAGCGTGTTCGGCCGCGCCACCAGCCAGAAGATCTTGGAAACGAAGAACAGGAGATCCTGCACGGCGCTACAGGTCCATGATCCGACCCGGATGCGCCCGCCCGCGCACCAGGTCGGCGATCGCGATGAGGTTGCCGCGGAGCCGCCCGAAGCGGTCCGCGTGCGGCTCCGGCCAGGGGCTGCGCAGCGCGTTCATCGCGAGGTGCCGCGCGGCGGAGGGGATGGCGTGGCTCCACGGAAAGGTGCCCTTGCGCGCCAGGTAGACCGGGTTCGCGACCTGGGAGTAGCCGAGCCGCGTGCCCGCCACGCGCCCCGACTTCGCGCCGAGATGCACGCCGCGTGCGCCGGCCAGCCGCAGGATGGTGCCGTGGCGGCCAAGCTGGCGGGTGACGTCGATGTCCTCGTACCAGGCATAGAGCGGCAGCGCCTCGTCCACGCGGATGCGATGCGCGCGGACGGGCGCCATGCGGAACGCCATGTTGCAGCCATAGCCGTTGAAGTGCGGCGTGACGGCCATCGGGTCGGGCGTGCCCTCATCCGCGGCCAGGATGCGCCGCGCCTCGTCGACCGGGATGCCCGGGCCCTTCGCGCCGTCGGCGATCACCGTTCCCGTCGTCACGACGCAATCGGGGCGCGCCTGCAGCACGGCCTCAGTCACCGCCAGGTACCCGGGCGCGCAGAAAAAGTCGTCGTCCAGGAACAGCACGGCATCCGCCTCCGCCGCGGCGTCGAGGATGGCGTTGCGCTGACGCGGCAACCCGGCGGGGGCGGTCATGAAGCGCATGGCCGGGAAGCGCGCGGGCAGGCCCGCCACGTCCTCCGGCCCCACATGGCAGACGATCACCTCGTCCGGCGCGCGGGTCTGCCGGGCGAGGTCGGACAGCACCTCGCCCAGGATGGCGGCGCGGCCGCGCGTCGCGATGCCGACGGCGATGCGCATCAGGCCCCGCCTCCCATTCCACGCCGCGGATCGCGGCGCAGGAAGCCGGCGGCGCGCCCGGCCAGCGTGTTCGCGTAGTAGGCGGCGTCCGGCAACCGCCCGCGCAGCACGGAGACCGCCACGCCGCCGAGCGGCCGGATGGCGAAGTTGATCCACACGGCCGGCGGCGCGCGATGCCGGCGCAGCGCGAGGCCGAGGCCCCGCCCGTAGAGCCGCGCGCGTGCGACGGCGATGTCGGACAGGCTCTTGTCCGGGTGGACCACGCGCTGCGCCGGGTCGTAGCGCGCCGCGTGCCCCGCGGCGACCGCCGCTGCGACGAGGTCGTTGCCCTCCGCCGAGCCGAGCGGCGTGCCCGGCCCCATCGCCTCGTCGAACCCGCCGAGGGCGAGCGCGACGTCGCGCCGGATGAACAGGTTGAACTCGATCACGCTGGTCCAGACGTTGGACAGCGTGATCGGTCCCGCATCCTGCCGCCAGCGGCCGGAGCCGAGGCCGCCCGAGGGGCTCTCCGCAGGGCCGGTCAGCACGGCAAGTGCGGGGTCGTCCCGGAAGGCGGCGTCCACGCGGTCCAGCAGGCCGGGCGGGTAGAGGCAGTCGTCGTCGGGAAAGGTGACGACCTCGCCACGCGCCTGCGCCAGCCCGAGGTTGCGCGCCGGGTTCGCCGCGCGCCGCGCCGTCCGCAGGTGGGTCAGCGGCAGCCTGTCCCGGTAGGGTTCGAGCACCGCAGCCACGCGGTCGTCCGCGTTCTGGTCCACCACGATCAGCTCGGCATCTCCCCGCCCCTGGGCGAGCAGGCTCTCGATGAACGCCGCGATCTCGGCGGAGCGGCCGAGGGTCGCCATGACGAGCGAGAACCTCATGCGCCGCGGCGCCCCATCTCGCGCTCCACCACGCCACGGATGCCGGCGCGGAAGGCGGTGCGGGAGAAGCGCTCGGCGTTCGCGCGGCAGGCGGCGGGGTCGGCGGGCGTGGCCTCGAAGCGCTCCAGCGCCGCCAGGATGCTGCCGGCCGTCTGCTCGGGGAACAGAACGCCGGTACCGTCGGCGACGATGTCGCGCGCGCCGCCCTGGCCGTAGACGACCAGCGGCGTGCCGCAGGCCTGCGCCTCCACCATCGCGATGCCGAAATCCTCCTCTGCCGCGAAGACGAAGGCGCGCGCAGACTGCATGAGGTTGACGAGCTCCGCCTGCGGCACGCGGCCGCGGAACTCGATGTTCGGCGCGCCGCGGGCGGCGGTACGCACGCGTGCCATCTCCGGGCCATCCCCCGCGACGACCAGGCGTCGCTCCGGCGAGCGGGAGAAAGCCTCCACCACCAGCTCCACGCGCTTGTAGGGCACCATGCGGGAGGCGACGAGGTAGAAGCCCTCCTTCTCCGCGCGATACGGGAAGCCGTCGAGGTCCACGGGCGGGTGCAGCACCTCGCTCTCCCGCCGCCAGGACTTGCGGATGCGCTCCGCGATCCAGGAGGAGTTGGCCAGGATCGCGTCGGGCCGTGCGGCGCTGATCGCGTCCCAGTTGCGCATGCGGTGCAGCAGCCAGCGCGTCGCGGCGCCCTTCAGCCCGCGCTCCATCCCCGCCTGGCGCAGGTACTGGTGCTGCAGGTCCCAGGCGTAGCGCATGGGCGAGTGGACGTAGGACACGTGCAGCGTGCCCGGCCCCGTCAGCACGCCCTTCGCGACGGCATGGGAGGAGGAGATGACGACGTCGTAGCCGGAGAGGTCGAACTGCTCCACCGCCATCGGCATCAGACCGAGATACCAGCGGAAGCGCCGCTCCGCCTGCGGCAGGCGCTGGATGAAGGAGGTGCGCGGGGTCTTTCCCTTCAGGAAGAAGCGCTCCTCCGGCCGCAGGAAGTCGCAGACGACGTGGAGGTCCGCCTCCGGGAACTCCTCCAGCAGCTGCTCGACCACGCGTTCGGAGCCCGCATAGCTCTCGAGCCACTCATGCACGACGGCGATTTTCATCTTGGTGTGCCCTCAGGCGCCGGGCGCGGCCATCCGGCCCCTTGGCTCGCCGCACCTGCGGCGGCGCCCGTTCGGGCGCTCAGCCTGCGATGCGGGCTGCATGTCCGGCCGTCACTGGACTGGTTCACTGTGGAGCCACCAGCGACAGCAGCCTGCGTGCGGCGGCGGGCCAGGAGTACTGCGCGGCGCGGGCGCGACCGGCGTCGCGCAGCGCATCGGCCAACCCCGGCTCGTCCAGCAGCCTTGCGAGCGCCTGCGCGGGCGTGCGCGGGCCGTCCGCGTCGAACCACAGCGCGGCATCGCCGCAGACCTCCGACACCGCGCCGGCCTCGGCGGCCAGCACGGGGCAGCCGCACCACATGGCCTCGACCGGCGGCAGGCCGAAGCCCTCGTAGCGGGAGGGGAAGACGAGGCAGAGGGCGTTCTCGTAGAGCGCGCGCAGCTCCGCGTCGGAGACGCGGCCGAGCGCCACTGCCGCCTCCCCGCCCGAGGCCGGGCGGAACACGCCGGCATCCACCGCACCGGCCGCAGCGAGGCGCAGGCCGCGCGCCTCCAGCAGCCCGACCGCCTCTCGCAGCCCGTCCAGCCCCTTGTGCGCGGCGCGCGTGCCGACCGTCAGCGCATAGCCGCGCGGCGCAAGGCCATGGCGCGCGAGGATCGCCCCATCCGCCGGCTCGCGCAGGATGTGCTCGCCTCCCTCCGCCATCACGCCGATGCGCGCGGCATCGATCCCGAGATGGTGCGCGAGCCGCCCGCGCGAGAACTCCGACACGGTGACGATCCGCGTGCCCAGCCGCGGCAGGGCGCGGTGCAGCATGCGATACCAGCTGCGGAAGGCGAGGGAGTAGGTGCCGGGCTGGTCGAACACCGCCGCGTCGTGGATCACCACGGCCTGCCGCGTGCCGCCCGTCAAAGGTGCCGTGTTGCCGAGGTTCAGCAGCACGCCGCTGCGCGCCGCGCGCGCCAGGTGCAGCTGCTCCCACCGCTGCCCGCCGCCGGAGCCCACGGGCTGCGCGGGCAGGTGCGGGAAGGGGGATGCGGTCCCGGGCGGCACCAGCAGGCGGATGTCCCGCGCCTCGCCTGTCGCCACCAGCCCGTCCAGCGCCCACGCGACTTCCGTCGCGAAGCGCTGCACGCCGGTCACGGCCTGGGTCAGGAAGCGGCCGTTGACGAAAAGCGTGCTCATGCGCCGCGCCCGCGCAACATGCCGCGCACCGCCCAGGGCCGGCGCAGCAGCACCCGCGCATCCGCCCGCTCCTCCGGCGTCAGCACGCGGGCGGCGGCGGCGAGGAAGCCCAGCAGGCCGACCGCGGCGATGCCGGCCAGCACGCCATGATCGGCGAAGGGCAGCAGTGCCGCCAGCGCCGTGCCGCCGGCCGCCAGCGGCAGGGCCAGCCGTCGTGCGGCCGCCGCCACGGCCGGGTAGAGGCGCGCGCAGAAGTACAGGCGCCCGAAGCAGTCGATCGCGGCGCGGACGGCCCAGGCGGCCGCCGCCCCCTCGATGCCGGCGAGCCACAGCGCCGCGGCCGCGAACGGCAGGTAGAGCACCGCCTGCGCGAGCTGCCACTTGGCGTTGACGTCCGGCCGGCCGATCGCGTCCAGCAGCGCGCCGGGCGCGAAGGCCGCGCAGGAGAAGAAAATGCCGACCGAGAGGATCTGCAGCACCCGCGCGCCGCCCTGCGCGAACTCCGCGCCGAGCCACAGGTGCAGGATGTCCCCGGCACCCGCCACGAGCACGAGGCAGGGGGCGATGACGCCGGCCATCACCAGCAGCGCGCCGCGGCGCAGCAGCGACGCCGTCTGGCCGGGCGCGGTGAGGTAGGAGGCGGCGAGCGCCGGCATCAACGCCTGCGACACCGCGACCGGCAGGATCCACATGCGCATCACGAGGTCGAGCGGCGTGGCGTAGAAGGCAACGGCCGCCAGCGTCAGCACCGCGCCCACCAGGAAGCGGTCGGCGTAGAGCAGCGCCTGGGTCAGCACGCCCGAGGCGCTCATCCACCCGCCCATCCGCAGCAGCGGCGCGACGGTGCCCCAATGCGGCCAGGCCGGGCGCAGCCCCGGCAGGTCCCGCCGCACGAGCCAGAGATAGGACAGCGTGTTGACCAGCCGGCAGGCGACCAGCGCGAGGACCACGCCCGTCAGGCTCTGCCAGAGCAGCAGCACCAGCGCCGGACCCACGTAGTACATCAGGCTCACCGGCATCATCACCAGGTTGGCCTCGCGGAACCGGCCATGCGCCGCCAGCGCCCCCCAGAGCGCCGCGTTCACCACGATGAGCGGCGCCGCGGCAGTCAGCAGCCGGAATGCGTTCACGGCCTCCGCCTGCAGCGCGGGCGGGACGTTCAGCACGCGCTCGACCAGCAGCGGCACCAGTGCGAAGGCCGCGCCCGCGATGACCAGCGAGAGCAGGAACAGGGCCGAGATGGCGGCGGAAGCCAGCTCGGCCGCGCTGCCCGTCTCGCCGGCGCCGATGCGCGCGGCGAGCGTGCGCGTCAGCGCCGCGCCCACGCCCAGGTCGAAGACGCCGAACACGCCCACGAGGGCGAGCGCGAGCGTGAACAGCCCCCAGCGCTCCAGGCCCATGAGGTTGACCAGCACGGGCGTGAGGGCGAGGGCCACCAGCAGCGGCAGGCCGCGGCCCAGCGCGTTCCAGGCCGCGCCGGAGACGAGCCGCCCGCCGGAGGCGCGGGGGGTGACGGTGTCGGTCATCGGGGCGTGTATCCCGGCATCGCGCGGCGATGCCAACCCGGAAAGCGGGTGGGGCGCCATCGCGGCGCCCCCCTGGCGGGCGGGCCTAGTAGGCGCCGCGGCGCAGGATCACCGCGGCGGGCGTGCGCAGCAGGATCTTCACGTCGGTCCAGAGGTCGGCGCGGGTGGCGTAGCCGACATCGAGCGCGACGCGCTGGGCGTAGGTCGTGTCCGACCGGCCGCTGATCTGCCACGGGCCCGTCAGGCCGGGGCGCACCGAGAGGTAGTGCTGCGCGGCCGCGCCGTAGTGCGCCGCCAGCTCCGCGCAGATCACCGGGCGAGGGCCGACCAGGCTCATGTCGCCGCGCAGCACGTTGATGAGCTGCGGCAGCTCGTCGAGCGAGGAGGCGCGGAGGAAGCGGCCCACCCAGGTCACGCGCGGGTCGCGCTTCAGCTTGCGCGTGGCCTCCCACTCGGCGCGGGCGGCCGGGTCGCGGGCCAGCAGCTCCGCCAGCCGGCGTTCGCTGTCCACGACCATGGAGCGGAACTTGAGGCAGCCGAAGAGGCGCCCGCCGCGGCCCACCCGCTCATGCGCGTAGAAGGCGGGGCCGCCATCCATGCGGACCAGCAGCACGAGCACCAGGAAGACCGGCAGGGCGAGCAGCAGGATCGCGAGCGCGCCGGCCACGTCCATCGCGCGCTTCGCCGCCTCCGACCGCCCTGCGCCCTGGCCAAGGGCGACACCCTCGGCCACCCGGCACAGGCGGTTGCCCGCCGCCATGCGGGAAAAGGTGGACTGCATCGGCTCAGCCTTGGCACCAAGGGTGCGGACGGCTTCCATGCCCGGCATGTGGTGTCCTCTTTGCGGGTGACCCGCGCTTGGCTTTGCCGGGAGGGGGCGGAGGGCCCGGAAGACCCTCGTGACCGACCCCGGCGATTACCCTTCTACGCATGGGGCGCGGCGCCTCTAGGACCGGGTTGGGGCAGGAATGTGGCATCGCACAATTCCGCCAACGGATTGAAGTTCCGTAATCCGTGAAGAAACGGGCAACATCTGTCGTGCATTGGTGCCATGGTTTCGCCATGAGCACCCGAGCCCTCCCCCTTTCGCGGGTGGCCCTTCCCGGGGCCCAGCCCGCCCTCCGCACCGCCAGCCCCGACGGGCTCGGCCCGGCGCGGGGTGTCATGCTTGCCCTGCTGCTCTCGGCCTCGGCCTGGGCGGGGATCCTCCTCGCCCTGGGTTGAGCGCCGCGGCCGGCAAGGCTAAGGGCGGCGGCCCGCCCCGGGCGGGCCGGCCTCAGAGGCGCATTTGCGGCACATCGCTCCCTTCCTGCTGACCGGCCTGCTGGGGGCCGCGCTGGCGCTCCTGATCTTCCCGGCGGATTTCCTCTGGCCCGTGGCCGGGCTGCCCGTGCGGCCGGCGGGGGACGCAGCACAGCACGCCATCGCGCAGCGCTACCTGATCGCCGATGCCTGGCGCTGGCCGCCGACGCTCGCCGCCAACCTGAACACGCAGGAGGGCGGCCTCAACACCGCCTTCGCGGACGCCATCCCGCTGCTCGCGCTGACGATGAAGGCCGTGCGGTCCCTGCTGCCGGAGGGGCTGCACGGCATCGGCCTCTGGTACGCGCTCGGCTGGGTGGCGCAGCCCTGGGCTGCCATCTGGGCGCTGCGCGGGACCGGGGAGCAGCGGGTGCTGCCGCTGCTGGCCATCGGCATCGCGGCCCTGTCCATGCCGGCCTGGATCGGGCGGTTCGGCCACGCCGCGCTGACCGGGCATTTCCTCCTGTTGCTCGGCCTCGGGTTCTACCTCCGGCTCGTCGCGCGCCCGTCGCGCGGGCTGTGGCTGGGGGCGGGCGGGCTGCAGGTCGCGGCCCTGCTGGTGCATCCCTACCTCGCGGCGATGACGCTCGCGCTGCTCGGCGCCGTGCCGGCGACGCGGCTGCTGCGGGGGCAGGCCTTCCTGGGCGCCGGGCTGGCCGTCGCCGCCGCCTTCGCGGCGGTGCTCGGGGTGATGGCGGGCTTCGGCTACCTCGGTGCACAGGGCGATGGCGGCTACGGCCGCTTCGCCATGAACCTGCTCTCGCCCGTCTGGCCGGCGGGGTCCTGGATCCTTGGCATCCCCTGGTCCGCCCAGGTGGATGCGACGGGCCATGGCGGGTGGGAGGGGTACAACTGGCTCGGCCTCGGGCTGGTGCTGGTGCTCGTCACGGCCGCGCCGCTGCGCCCGCGCGCCGCCTTCGGCCTGCTGCGGCGGCATGGCGGGCTGGCCCTGGTGCTGCTCGCGCTCACCTTGCTGGCCGTCACGCACCGGGTGGGACTCGGCGCGCGCATCGTGCTGGACCTGGGCGAGGCGCCGGCGGCGCTGGAGCAGTTCCGCGCCTCCGGCCGCTTCTTCTGGCCCGTGGCCTATGCGCTGCTGGTGGGCGGCTTCGCGGCGCTCGCGCGGCTGCCGCGGCTGGGGCCCGGGCTGTGCCTCGTGCTGGCGCTGGTGCAGTTCGCGGACGCCGCGCCGCTGCGCCGCGCCCTGGCCACCTGGGCGGGGAGCCAACCTCCTTGGTCGGTGGACGTGCCCGGGCTGCGCGACGCGCTGGCGGAGGCACGGTCGCTCACGCTGCTGCCCTCCTGGCCCTGCGTGGACCATGCGACGGGCGGCCCGACCTACACGCGGCTGCTGGAGGTGCTGTCGCTCGCCTCGGAGAGGGCGGTGCCGGCCAGCACCATGTACGTTGCCCGCTGGCGCACCCCGCCCGCCTGCTGGGACGCAGAACTCGCCGCGGCGCCGTTCCGGCCGGGGGAGCTGCGGGTGATCCTGCCCGCCGCGCAGGCGGAGTTGCTGCCGCTGGTGCCTGGGGACTGCCGGTTCTCCGGCACGCTCGCCGTGTGCCGGGTCAGCCCTTCGGCCGGCTCGGCAGGTGCCGCTCCGTGATGTAGAGCGGCCGGCCCTTCGTCTCGTTGAAGACGCGGCCGAGGTACTCGCCGATGATGCCGAGCGTCATGAGCTGCACGCCGCCGAGGAACAGCACCACCGCCATCAGGCTGGGATAGCCCGCGACCGGGTTGCCCCAGACCAGCGTGCGGAACACGATCAGCGCGCCGTAGAAGGAGGCGACGATCGCGGTCACCAGGCCGAGATAGGTCGCGATCTTCAGCGGGCCGACGGTGAAGGAGGTGACGCCCTCCAGGCTCAGGTTCCACAGCCGCCAGTAGTTCCACTTGGTCTCGCCCGCCGCGCGCGGCGCACGGTCGTACAGCACGGGCGTGGAGGGATAGCCCACCCAGGCGAACAGACCCTTCATGAAGCGGTGCTGCTCCCTGAGCGCCAGCAGCGAGTCGAGGGCGCGGCGGCTCATGAGCCGGAAGTCGCCCGTGTCCGCCGGCAGCTCCACCCGGCCGCCGATGCGGCGCATCATCCGGTAGAAGGCACTGGCCGTGACCTTCTTCAGCCAGGTCTCGCCCTCGCGCGCCCGGCGCTTGGCGTAGGCGACGTCGAAGCCCTGCCGCCAGGCGGCAACGAGGTCCGGGATCACCTCGGGCGGATCCTGCAGGTCCACGTCGATCACCACCACCGCATCGGTCGCGCGCGCATGGTCGAGGCCGGCGGTCAGCGCGATCTCCTTCCCGAAGTTGCGGGAGAGATTGACCAGCGCCACCCGCGGGTCGGCGGCGCGCAGCCGCAGCACCTCCTCCAGCGTGCGGTCGCGGGAGCCGTCGTTGACGTAGACCACCTCCCACGGCAGCCCGATCCCGTCCATCACCGGCGCGAGGCGGGCGTGGAAGGTGGCGAGCACCTCCTGCTCGTTGTAGGCCGGCACGACGACGGAGATGGAGGGCGGCGGGGGCGCCTCGGCCTGCGCGTCGGGGGCGGGTGAGATGAGGGTGTCGGGCATGGGCCCTTCTCACATCGATCTGCGGCGTTTCCGGGGCAAGGGCCTGGCAATGCTGCGACGCATCACGCCTCGGCGCGCGGGAAGGCATCCGCGCCTTCCATCGCCAGGACGGCGAAGGTGGCCAGCCAATGTTCGCCCATGTAGTCCGTGGAGAGATGCGGCAGGGCGGCCGCGAGATGCGCCTCCGCCGCCGCCTCCGCACGGACGCGGAGCGGGCTGCCCGCCGGCCACGCGCCCGCGAGCGACCGCCAGCACCAGGCGCGGGAGAGGTTCAGCCCGTCCAGGTGCGCGATCTTCCCGTCCGAGCGGTCCGCCACCCGCGCAGGCGTGAACAGCGTCGCGGGCGCGCCCTGGGCGAGGCGCGGCAGGAAGCGGGCCATCCAGGCCGCGAACTCCCCTTGGGGCAACAGGGCGCGCAGGCATTCGGCTTCCATCAGGGCCGGGGAGAGGAAGTCGTCGCCGGAGGGCTCCCAGGCCTGGCAGTCCGTGTCGGCGCCGTACCAGGCACGGGCCTTGTCGCGCAGCGCGTCGAGGAGCGCCGCGTCGTGCCCCTCCGCCCAGTGGGCCGCAAGGCGCAGCGCGAAGGCGGTGTTGCCATGGGTGCCCGCCCGCAGGGGATAGTCCGCGCGCGGCAGGAACAGGTGGAAGCGCTGCGCGAAGGCCTCGGCCAGCGGATGCAGCGTGGCGGCCCAGGGGCCGTCCAGCGCTTCCAGCTCCGCCGCCAGCGCCAGCAGCCAGGCCCAGCCATAGGGCCGCTCGAACCCGCGGGAGAGGGGGCGGTCCAGGTAGGCGCGTTCGGCGGCGATGTTGACGGGCGAGAGGGCGGCGTCGAACTGCGCGCGGATGGCGGGCGCCGCGGGGAGGCCGGGGAAGCGCCGCAGGATCCTGGCCAGCATCCAGTGCGCATGGACGCAGGAATGCCAATCGAAGGAGCCGGGGAAGGCCGGGTGAAGGATACGGTGGTCCACCACATCCTCCGGCCCGCCCATGACGTGGTCCGCCTTGTGTGGCCACGGCCGGGCGACATGGCCCAGCGCAAGGCGCGCGAGGCTTTCCCCGCGCGCCGCGTCGAGCGGCATCAGCTGCCCGGCGAGTTCTGCTTCAGGTAGGCGATCACGTCCGTGATCTGCTGGTCCTGCCGGAGCCCCGCGAAGGCCATGCTGGTGCCCTGCACCACCTCCCGCGGGTTGCGGAGGTAGGGGACGAGCGTCTCCTCGTTCCAGACCTTCCCGCCCTCGCCGGCCTGGCGCATGGCGTTGGAGTAGCGGAAGCCCTCGATCGATCCGGCCTTGCGGCCGATGACGCCGTGCAGGTTCGGCCCGACGCCGTTGCGGCCGCCCTGGTTGATCGTGTGGCAGGCCTGGCACTGGGCGAAGACGCGGCGCCCGGCATCCGCATCCCCCTGCGCCATGACCGAGCCCCCGGGCGTAAAGGCAGGGGCCAGGGCCAGCGCCGCACCGATCGCGATCATTCGAAGCATCGTTCCGCGTTTCCTTCTCCGGCTGGTTGCGCCCATTACAGATACAACTCGGGCGCGATCGTCAACGCATCCCCGCCCGATTCTGTTTCCGTGGACGCAAGCATGGTTGCACCGCGTGGTGGAATGCTCCACTTGCCTGCGGCACGCCACCTACCTGGGGCGCGCTTTGCGATGCGCCAGCATTCGCAATGCGCCGGCCAGGGCCATCTCCCGGGTCCCATGGATTACGAACAGATCTTC
Source organism: Acetobacteraceae bacterium (assembly GCA_035644895.1). GTDB lineage: Bacteria > Pseudomonadota > Alphaproteobacteria > Acetobacterales > Acetobacteraceae > Falsiroseomonas. The sequence goes on from DASQNQ010000373.1 coordinate 13,836, forward strand.
CGCTCCCACCTCGACGGTTTGCACCGCGAGGGCCGGTACCGCGTGTTTGCGGAGCTGGAGCGTCGTGCGGGGCTGTTCCCGCGCGCGCTGCACCACCGGCCTGGCGGGGTGCGGGAGGTGGTGGTGTGGTGCTCGAACGACTACCTCGGC
>DASQNQ010000374.1:0-2877 GCA_035644895.1 Acetobacteraceae bacterium
GCAGCTCCGCATGCAGGGCAGGCCGGCCCGCCAGCGGGCAAATGCGGAGGCGGCGGAGTGACTTCCGTCGTGCCGCGCGGCGGAATGGCGAACGCGCCGCTGGTGATGCTGACGCTGCTTGCAGCCTGCCTCTGGCTGCTCCACTGGAGCCTCAGCGAACATCTGGTGCTCGGGCATGGCCCGTTGCAGCTGGGCCTGCGGGGCGCCGCGGTGCTGGCGACAGCGGTGCTTGCCGTCGTGGTAGGCGGGCGGGCGGTGCTCGGGCTTGGCCTCTCGGCCGCGCTCGGCATCGAGCCGACCGGGCTTCAGCGGGCCATCGCCTATGGACTGCTGACCTTCTGCGCCTCTGCTGTCGTGCTTGCCTCCTTCGGCTTCGACATCACCGCCGTGCTCACCACCTCCGCCATCCTGACCGCGGTGGTCGGGCTGGCCATGCAGCCGACGCTCGGCAGCCTCATCTCCGGCCTCGCCCTGCACATGGACCGGGTGCTGCGGGTAGGCGACGCGGTGCTGGTGGACGGGCATCTCGTGGAAATCCTGCGGCTGGACTGGCGCACGGCCATCGGGCGGCGACGCGACGGCGCCCTGGTGGTGATCCCGAATTCCCGAATCACCAACGAAACGCTCCTCATCCACGAGGCCGGCAGGTCCATCCGGTCCGACACCCTCTTCGTCGCCCCCGCCGCCGTGCCGCCGCAGCGGATCACCGAGCTGGTGACCAACCTGATCGCCGACTTTCCGCAGGTGGACGCCTCCCTTGCGATCATGGTGATGGTGGAGGCGCAGGAGCCGGAGCACGCAGCCATCCGCTATCGTGCCCGCTACTGGGTGCGCCAGATCTACGACCGGCCGGAGGTGGCGAGCGAGTTGCTGCGCCGCATTCTCTATGCCTTCCGGCGGGAGGACATCCCGCTTCCGGCCTCGCGGCTTGCCGCAGGGGCGCTTCGGCTCTCCGCGGCGGGGGAGGTCCTGCCGGGCGGGCTGGAGGCGGCGGTGGCCTTGGCGGTGCCGGCGCTTTCCGCGGGCAATGCGCGTCGTCTGGCCGCACATGGGCGGCTCCTGTTCTACGCGCCTGACGAGCGGCTGGTCCTACCCGCCTGTTGCGCGGGGCATGCGCTGCTGCTCGTCGAGGGACGGGTGCGGCTGGAGGCCGGATCGAGCGGGCTGCTGGCCGCGGCCGGGACGGTGCCGCTGCTATCGGTCCAGCGCCTCGGCCGCACCGCGTTGCTCCGCCAGACCGCCGATGCCCTGGCCCGGTACATCGGACCCTATGCCGGGCACGCCGTGCACCGCGCGGCCTCGACCGCCGCGGATCTCGGCGAGCTGCGGCAGGAGGTTGCGCGGGAGATCGAGGACCGGGCCGAGCGCGCCCGCTTCATGGAGGAGTTGGGCGAGGAGGAGCCTAAGTTGGAGCCGGGCTCAGTCCTTCGCTGCAGCCGGGACGCCACCGGGCGCCTGGCCGCTTATCCGGCCGTGCGCGCCGCCGCAGAGGTGGCAGTCCTGGCGGTGCCGGGGCAGCTGGCCATGCTGCTGCCCGACCACCCGGATGGGGAGCTCACGGGCACGCTAACAACTGGCGTGCCGGAGCGCGGCTCGGGCGACTCCTGATCTCGCTCCGGATCAGCCCGCGCCACCATCGCCTGGGGTCGGAGCTGCCTCGTACCGTTTAGCACCGCCTGCTACCCCACCTCAGCCGTGAATCTCTCACGAGCCGCGACTACGAGGCCGTGTCGGCGTCCGCTGGCTCTGGTGCATCAAGGTCGGAACGAACCGCTGCCCCTGCCTGAGCAGCGAGGTCAGCCGACGCGTTGCGCGCGGGGCATGCCGGGTTCGGCCATGCGGTTCAACGCGGCGACGGCAATGTTCGCCTCCATGCGCTGTGCTTCGATGCTCCTCGACCGCAGACCGCCTCCGAGCACGCGTTTGTACCTTGAGAAGGTCCACTCCGCCGCATTGCGGCGACCGTAGCCGGTCGCCCTCTCCCATGCGCGGCGGCCCTCGCGTGCAACGTGCCGGGCGTGCCGCCCGCGGCTGCTCAGCGGGTCGAGTTTGTCCGCCGCGCCGACGTCGGGCGCCTTCGGCCTGAACACCCCTTCGGCGTTCAACAGGGCCTGCCGGTGCTCGGTGACGGCGCGACAGGTGGGCCCGCCCGCATAGGCCGCGTCGCCGTAGACACGTCCGATCCGGCCGGTGATGCGGTCCAGCAGCGCCGGCACGGGCGCGGTGTCGTGCACGCCCGAGCGCGTCAGCTCCTCGGCGAGGATCTGCCCCGTGTCCGGGTCCACCGCGATGTGGAGTTTGCGCCAACCTTCATGCCCGGCGCCGGACGGCTTCGCCAAGCGCAGGCCCGTGCTGTCGATCGACAGATCCGAACCGGGGCGAGCGCCGGCAACCCTGTCGAGCTGTAGTGTCCGCCGCGGCGCGACAACGTTGTGTGATCTGGAATGGGTAGTGCAAGGCCAAGGAGAGCAAAGATGGAGCGGACCAGCCCTTCGGCCTGCCGCAGCGCGAGCCGGTACACGGCGCGCACCGTCAGCGCCGCCACGATCGCGGCGTCGGTGGAGGTCCGACGCCCGGCTGGAGCACGCCATCCAGCAATGGCTTCAGGCGCGACCCACACCGTGATCTCGCCCCGGCGCACGAGAGCGCGGTCGCACACTGCCCAGTTGCGGGCCTTGTACCGCGCTCGCGGCCCGCCCCGACGCCCCGGCACTGGCATCACACCATCCCACCCCTATGCCCGTCCCAGAGCCCAGCCCATCAGGGCAGCCCTCACAACCGGGATGCACCAAAGCCAGCCGCGCCCTATTGCAGAATGCGGCCGACGTCCGTTCTCGTTCGCGGCGTGCGAGCTTTGTTACCATCTCAGCGCGCTCA
>DASQNQ010000375.1:0-2452 GCA_035644895.1 Acetobacteraceae bacterium
GCGATCCACACCATGCTCCAGGCCGCCGAGAAGGGCGTGCCCTTCATGCCGCTGCGCGGCCTGATCGGCTCCGACATCCTTGCGCACCGGCCCGACTGGCGCGTGGTGCCGAACCCCTTCGGCGACGGCAGCTCGGACCCCATCGTGCTGCTCCCCGCCCTGCAGCCCGACATCGCCGCCATCCATGGCGTCATGGCCGACGAGGAGGGCAATGTCTGGGTCGGCCGGCGGCGGGAGCTGGCGACGCTCGCCCATGCCTCGCGCCGCGTGCTGGCCACCGTGGAGCGCCGCGTGCCCGGCAACATGCTGGAGGATGAGCGCCTCGCGCCCGGCCTCATCTCCGCCACCTATGTCGAGGCGGTGGCGGTCGCCGAACGCGGCGCCTGGCCCGTCGCGCTGCTCGACGAGTACCCCTTCGACGCGGCGCATGTGGCGGAGTACGCACGCCTCGCGCGGACCGAGGCCGGGTTCCGCGAGTACCTCGACCGCTTCGTCCTCGCCACGCGGGCGGCCGCGTGATGGTGCGCGCGGAGGAGCGCCTCGCCGCGGCGCTCGCGCGGCTGATCCTGGATCCGGCGGCGCCGCCCGCGCGGCACGTCGCGGTGGGCGCGGCTTCGCCCATCCCGGCGGCGGCGTGCTGGCTGGTGCGCAAGATGGGCCACCCCGTGCGCCTGTCGCTGCTGCACCGGCGGGCGGGCAACCCCTTCACCGAGGGCTCGCGCGAGCTCTTCGACCTCACGGGCCAGGGCCGGATCGACCTGTTCTTCCTGGGCGGCGGGCAGATCGACGGCGCGGCGAACCTGAACCTGGTCGGCACGGGCGAGTGGCCCGGGACCGGCGTGCGCTTCCCCGGCTCCTTCGGCTCGGCCTTCATGTACCTGATGACGCCGCGCACCATCCTGTTCCGGGAGGAGCACTCGCCCCGCGTGCTGGTGCCGCGCGTGGACATCGTCTCGGCGCCCGGCGTCTCCCCGCCCGGCGTGTTCCGCCGCGGGACAGCGCAGGCCCTCGTCACCGGTCGCTGCGTGTTCCGCTTCGACGCCGCATGCGCCCGCTTCGCGCTCGCCTCCCTGCACCCTGGCGAGAGCGTGGAGACGATCCGCGCGGAGACGGGCTTCGACTTCGACGTGCCAGGGGACGTGCCCATGACGCCCGATCCGGACGAGGCCGAATTGGCGTTGCTCCGCGGGCCCGTCTGCGACGAGATGCTGGAAACCTACCCCGATTTCTGTGCCCGCGTGTTCGAGAGGAAGCAGGCCGCATGACCGACGCGATCCCGATGGCGGAGGGGCCGGGCCTCGCGCGCTCCGCCGGCGCGCTGGCCGGGCTGAAGGTGGTGGACCTGACGCGGGTCCTCGGCGGCCCCTACTGCACCATGATCCTCTCGGACCACGGCGCCGAAGTCATCAAGGTCGAGCCGCCGCAGGGCGACGAGGTGCGCGACTGGGGCCCGCCTTTCCAAGGAGATGACGCGAGCTACTTCATCGGCGTGAACCGCAACAAGCGGTCGCTGGCGCTCGACCTCGGCAAGCCCGAGGGCCGCGCCGTGCTGCTGCGCCTGCTGGAGGGCGCGGACGTGCTGGTCGAGAACTACAAGCCCGGCGCGATGGAGCGCTGGGGCCTCGGCTACGAGGCGGTGCTGTCGCAGCGCTTCCCGCGCCTGGTCCACTGCCGCGTCTCCGGCTTCGGGGGCGACGGGCCGCTCGGCGGGCTGCCGGGCTACGACGCGATCATCCAGGCGATGGTGGGCCTCATGTCCGTCAACGGCGACGGCGCGCCGATGCGCATGGGCACGCCGGTGGTGGACCTCGCCACCGGGCTGTACTCCTGCATCGGCATCCTGATGGCGCTGCAGGAGCGCGAGCGCAGCGGCCAGGGGCAGTTCCTCGACATGACCTTGCACGACTGCGGCATGGCGCTGCTGCACCCGCAGGCCGCGAACTTCTTCCTGAACGGCAAGCGGCCGAAGGCGACGGGCAACCCGCACCCGAACATCAGCCCCTATGCCAAGTTCGCGACCCGCACCTGCGAGATTTTTTGCGCGGTCGGCAACGAGCCGGCGTGGCGGAAATTCTGCGAGTTCCTCGGCCTGCCGGACCTCGTCGCCGATCCGCGCTTCGCGACCAACGCGCTCCGGGTCGAGAACCGCGCCGAACTCGACGCCATCCTCGGCCCGCGTCTGGCTGAGGAGGACGGGCACGCGCTCTGCGACGCGATGCTGCGCGCGGGCCTGCCTGCCGGGCCGGTGATGCATGTGGACGAAGCGATGGAGGCCGCCCATACGGCGCACCGCGGCATGGTGACGGAGATGGGCGCCTATCGCGGCCTCGGCACGCCCATCAAGATGAGCCGCACGCCCGGCGGCACGCGCAACCCGCCGCCGCGCTTCAACGAGCATGGCGAGGGCATCCTGGCACGCCACGGCTTCTCGGAGGCCGAGATCGCGGAGCTG